>CAYTQK010000158.1:0-7771 GCA_964439745.1 uncultured Desulfobacterales bacterium | reverse complement strand
CCATGAGTACGGTGGAAGCATTTTTCCTGGTTATTGAAGAAAACGATTGTCCCTACTATGCAAAAGACGACCGGTTCAAGTTTTCCTCCAACGCCCTGCACCTGCCGGCCGGCAAGCCCTTCTGCACCATCCTGGCCGACGATATCAAAAAACAGCTCCGGGACCAGGAAGACGTCTTCCCCGGCAATGAAATCAGCGGGACGTTCTTTTGCAGCGGCTGCACCGGCCGCATCAAGCTGACCTTTGAAAAAAGCCTTGAATATGTTTTCGAAAATGAAGATCCCCATGAAAACGCCAAGGACAATATCGCCCGCCTGCTGAGCAACTTCTCTTTTTTCAAGAACCTGAAACGCCATGAACTCAAGTACCTGGTACCTTTTATCCGCCACAAAATGTACGCCAAGGGCGACACCATCATCAAAAAGGGAGAAGCCGGCAAGAACCTCTATGTGATACTGTCCGGCATGGTCGAGGTGGTCGGCAACCATGACGTCAATATCGCCTTTCTCGGCCGGGGCGAAATCCTGGGGGAGATGAGCCTCATCAGCGGCGAAGCGGCCGGCGCCACCATCAAGGCCGTGGAGCCGACCAAGGTGATCTACATGAACAGCCGCAACTTTCGCCGGCTGCTCCGCAAGTTCCCTTCCCTGCAGATGTATTTTGCTTCTCTTTTGTCCAAACGCCTGGCCAAGACCAACATCGCCCGTTCCGACGAACTGGAATCGGGCATGACCGGAAACCTCGTGGAGATGCCGCCCTCCGAACTGCTGCAGACCTTTAACATGAACCGCAAAACCGGGGTGCTCACCTTTCAGCTTCCTCATGAAACCGCCACCATCACCTTCAAGGAGGGCGAGCCCATCCGGGCCAAGTTCGGCGATCTGAATGACCGGGAAGCGTTCTGGGCCGTGCTCAAGGAAAGAGCGGGCCGGTTCAAATTCGTTCCCGGCCTGCCCCCGGAAGAAGAAGGCAATGCCGAGATCGGCCAGTTCATGTGGCTGCTGATGGAAGGGCTCTCCCGCATCGACGAAGAGGCCTACCAGGAGTCCCAGGAAAAAAAAGTCATCCAGTAATCCCCCGGCACCGCGGCAGGATTTTCGCCTCCTTATAGCGCAGGCGAACTGTTTTCTGCGGCGGCTTCCGCCCCGAAGGGCTTGATGACAATGATCAGCTGCGGCAGCAGGGTCAGGGCCGCCAGCAGGGCGATCAGCATGGCCAGGCCGGTCAGCAGTCCGAAAATAATGGTGGGTATGAAATTGGACAGGGCCAGGATGGAAAAGCCGATGATAATGGTGACCGAGGTGTAATACATGGCATAGCCGATACTGTCATGGCTGCGGCGCATGGCCTGCAGATAATTGCGGTCCGCCAGAAATTCCCGCTTGAAGCGATGGATATAGTGGATGGTGTCGTCCACGGCGATGCCGACGCTGATGGCGGCGATGGTAATGGTCATCATGTCCAGCGGAATATTGAACCAGCCCATTCCGCCCAGCACCACGGCAATGGACAGCAGGTTGGGAAAAACGGCGATGACGGCCACCTTGAAAGAGCGGAACAGCACCAGGAACATGGTCATAAGCGCCGCCAGCACGGCGCCCAGGGTCAGGATCTGGGAATCGAACAAATGCTGCAGCACGTTGTTGTAGAGGACCAGCATGCCGGTCAGGTGGACGTTCTCGGGCGCGAATCCGAAGCGGGTGGTCAGGTCATGGTAAACCTGGCTAATCAACTGGTCCCGCCGCAATGATTCCAAGGTGTCAATGACCCGCATCGAAAAACGAACCTGGTTGTGTTCCACCGAGACGAAGGGTGTCACCAGCTGCCCCCGGTATTGTTCGGGCAGTTCGTTGTAGATCAGGGGCAGCTCGAAACTGTCCAGCGGCTGGCCGTTGTTCAGGCGCCGGGCCGTCTTGAGCATGGTGCCCAGGGAGAGCACCTTGCCGATGGCCGGCAGTCCGTCCAGGTAGTTGTGAACCGTCAGAATCCGCTCCATCTTGTACGGGGTAAACCAGTACTGTTCCTCGCTCTCGCCGGATTCCTCGGCAAACTCCCCGAACTTGTCAAAATCGTCGTCCGTCGCCGCGGCCGGCGGGTTTGCGTCCGGTTCGTCCGCCTTTGACTCTGCCGGTGGAAAATCGATCACTACATCCAGGGGCGTGGTGCCGCCCAGTTCGCGGTCAATGACTGACAATCCCTGGTAAATTTCCGTGGACTTCTTGAAGTAGTCCACAAAGGCATTTTCCACGGTCAGCCGGGTAATGCCAACGGCGCTGATCACCAGCACCAGGCCGCTGACCAACAGAATTCCCCGGCCGTGGGAACGGGTCAGGCCGGCCAGGCCGCCGGTGACCCAGCGGCCGCCGCCTCCGGCCGAGGGGGGCGCCGTCTTGGGCAGCAGGGCCAGCAGGGCCGGAAAAAGGAAAAAGGTCAGTATCAGGGAAACGACAACACCGCCCGCCATCATCCAGCCGAAGGTGATCACCGGCTTGAGTTCGGCCAGGATCAGGGATGCGAACCCGGCCATGGTGGTCAGCGCGGCATACAAACAGGGCACCAGCTTCAACTCCATGGTTTCGATCACCAGGTCCCGCTGATTCCGGCCGGGATCCGCGGCCAGCAGTTCCCGGTAGCGCACCACCAGGTGGATGGAGATGGCCATGGTAAAGATCAGCTGCAGGGAAATGAAATTGGAAGAGATGACCGTCACCTTCCAGCCGAACAGCCCCAGCAGTCCCACCATGATCAGGACGGACAGGGCGCAGCACAGCAAAGGAATGACCACCCACCGCACATGCCGGAAGATAAGCCCCAGCACCACCACCAGAAAACAGAAAACCCCCAGGCCGAAAACCGTGAGATCGTTTTTAATAAAATTAATCAGGTCATTGGCGATCATGGGCAGGCCGCCCAGAAAAAGGACGGCCGTGTCTTGATGGGTTTCCATGATGGACCGGATATCGGCGATCAATTGCCGATTCCGCTGACGAAAGGTTTCCCGTTCGGCCAGGATCTCTTTTTCCAGCCGTTCCAGCCGTTCTTTTTCGGCCGTGGTCAGCTGCCCCGTTTCAGACTGATCCACCAGCTGATCCCGTTCGGCCACAATCTTGCGGTAATGGCTGTCGATTTCCAGGTTGATCTGGATGGCCGTGGTGGACAGGTCCGGGCTGACCAGCATATTCCGGTAAATGGGGCTTGTCCGCAGCTCTTCGGCCGCCATATCCCGGTCCACGCCGGAAGAGCGCAGGGTGGGCAGATCCCCGGCCAGCTCCTGGACCGGTACCGGCGGACTTTCCAGCAGGGGAACATCCAGCAGGGTCGTTACCGAGGCGACCGGTTCCAGGGCCGCAATCTCCTGTTTCAAGGCCTCGATATCCGCCAGCACCGCATCGGACAACAACGGTTTTTCCGGGGTATAGGCGATAATCAGAAAATCCTGGACCTGGTAGCGGGCGGATATCTCCCGGGCATACTGCAGGGCTTCGTCATTCTCGTTAACCAGGGTATCGGAGGAGGCGTCGATCTGAAAATAACGGCCGAAATACCCGATCACCGCCACGATCACCAGCAAGACAACCAAAGTTCTCCAGGGGTGGGCCACAATCCGGCCGTAAAAGCGGTGAACCGGCGAAGCTGGCGCGGCGGCTGCGGCCGGCGAGGGGGTCGTCTCCTGCATGGACTTTGCCTTCCTTTCTCGAAAAAGTTACGGTCATCGGCGTGGTCTCTTTTTTTCCTGCTACCATAGCTGGGCCGGAATAGCAAATATCATTTGCCGACAGGGGCCGGTCATGGTTCCGGCCGGCCCCTTTTTATGAAGGGAGGTGTCCGCCCCGGCGTCGCGGTCCTGCGGACAGGCGGGCAAAGGCACAAATCTTTGTTTTCTTGGCGGCCGAATTATGTTATTATTATTATCGATATGGCCAACAATCAGCTTCCGGCGCGATTTCCGCGGGGGAGGAGCCGTGTTTGATCCAGACAAATGTGATCTGTGTGGGGAATGCCGACGGCGCTGTCTGTATATCGACCATTCCGAGGGCACCGCGGCCCGGGCCATGGAGGAGTTGATCCAGGGCGGTCCCGGCGGCGTCCCGCCGGAATGGCTGCGCCAGTGCGTGACCTGTTTTGCCTGTAATGAATACTGCCCCAACGACGCCCGCCCCTTTGACCTGGTCCTGGAGCGCCTGGAGCAGCTGGGGGATTACGTCAATCCCGACCTGCTGCCCCTGGCCGAACAAATGTTTACCCCCAAAACGCCCTTTGCCCCCAAACCCACCGGCAAGGTAGCCCTCAGCCTGTGTACCATCTACCCGGCCATTCCCTGGGCTTTTACCGGCAGCCTCTTTGATCACCTGACGCCGCTGAAGGGCACCCATTTTTTCTGCCACCTGATCTACCCCCACCTGGGCAACGAAACGAAAATGCGGGAAAAGCTGCCGGATCTGCTGGAAAAATACGCCCAGCTGGAGGCCGATACCATCGTTTTCGCCCATGACGATTGTTATGCCGTCATGACCGACGCCGTTCCCCGCTTCGGGCTGGAACTGCCGTTCCGGCCCGTCCACCTGTACGAATACCTGCGCGACGAGTTGCGGCGGCGAAAAACGGAAATCCGGCCGCTGCGTATGAAAGTCGCCTATCAACGGCCCTGTGCCTCCCGGCTGACCCCGTGGAAGGATTCCTGCCTGGATGAGATTTTCCAACTCATCGGCGTCGACCGGGTGCCCCGGCAATACGACCGGGACAACGCCCTGTGCTGCGGCCAGGACATGAAAGGGGTCCAGAACCGGGGGGATAAATTTCCGGCCCTGCGAACCACCAATATCGCCGACGCCGCCGCCCACGGCGCCGAGGCCATGGCCTATCTCTGCCCCATGTGCCTGGACGCCCTTTTCCCGGTGGTCCGGGAGCACGGCCTGGCCAATTACATGGTCTCGGACCTGTGCCGCCTGGCCCTGGGAGAGACCCTGCCCGAGGACGCTTACGCGGCCTACCGATAGAGCGTGGCGGCATAGCCGAGACCGGCGCTCCCGCAGCGGCGCCAGGGAACGCATCAACGGAGGGGGATTATGGATTTCGGGCTTTCCCGGGAACAGGAAATGATCCGCCGGGAGGTGCGCAATTTCGCCCGCACCGAAATTGAACCGGTGGCCGCCGATCTGGATGAAAAGGAGACCTTTTCCCCGGAACTGACCCGCAAGATGAGTGAGCTGGGCCTGCTGGGCATGTTCGTGGACGAGGCCTATGAGGGCCAGGGCCTGGATTATCTCTCCTATATCATCGCCGTGGAGGAACTGGCCCGGGTGGACGGCTCCCAGGCCGCCACCGTCGCCGCCGGCAACTCTCTGGGCATCGGCCCGCTTTATTATTTCGGCAGCCAGGCCCAGAAGGAAAAATTTCTGCCCCGCTTGTGCCGCGGGGAAGGCCTGTGGGGCTTTGGTTTGACCGAGCCCTCGGCCGGGTCGGACGCCGGCGGCAGTAAGACCACGGCCGTGCGGGACGGAAACGAATGGGTCATCAACGGCTCCAAGATTTTCATCACCAACGCCGCCTGCGAACTTTCCCTGGGGGTGACCGTCCAGGCCGTGACCGGCCGGCGGGACAGCGGCAAGCCCGAATACAGCTGTTTCATCGTGGAGCACGGCACCCCGGGGTTCGAAGCCGTGCCCATGCACGGCAAGATGATGTGGCGGGCCTCCAACACGGCCGAGCTTTATTTCAACGACGTCCGCGTGCCGACGGACAACCTGCTGGGCAGCAAGGGCGACGGGTTTCACCAGATGCTGGCCACCCTGGACGGCGGCCGCCTTTCCATCGGGGCCATGGGGCTGGGCGGCGCCCAGGGCGCCTATGACCTGGCCCTGGGCTATGCCCGCCAGCGGCACCAGTTCGGCCAGCCCATCAGCAAATTCCAGGCGGTGGCCTTCAAGCTGGCCGACAGCGCCGTGGAAATCGAATGCGCCCGCAACCTGCTCTACAAGGCCTGCTGGCTGAAAAACCAGGGCCTGCCCTTTGAAAAGGAGGCGGCCATGGCCAAGCTGTACTGCTCCGAGACCATGGGCCGGGTAGCCGACCGGGCCGTGCAGATCCACGGCGGTTACGGGCTGATGAAGGACTACCAGGTGGAACGCTTTTACCGCGACCAGAAGCTGCTTGATATCGGCGAAGGCACCTCCGAGATCCAGCGCCTGGTCATCTCCCGGTATATCGGCTGCTGATCCCGGCTATTGAAATGTCCGGGGACAAAATGAATCGCAAGCGGGATCGAAAAGCGGGGAATAATCAAAGCATAAAAATGGATGGCAGCGATGAGTGACAATAACGATACCCCCCCCATCAACGTCGACTATTTTGAAGACCTGACCGGTGAAATCCGGACCGGCCGGTCTTCCCGCGGGGACAAGACCATGGGCGACCGCATTAAGCGCCTGCGGGAGAGCAAGGGGATCTCCCTGGAAGACCTGGCCCGGGCCACCGGCTTTTCCCGCCGGCAGCTGGCCGCCTTTGAGACGGGTGAAGCCCAGCCCCGGCTGGGCGCCGTCATGAAGCTGTCCCGGGCCCTGGATACGGTGCTGGGCAAGCTGCTCTCCGGAGAAGGGGAAAAACAGGCCGCCGTTGTCCGCCGGGGAACGCGGGTGCCCTTTGAACGTACCGCCGCCAACGGCCGGAATAAACTCTACTCCTATTTCAGCCTGGCCAGCGAGGTGCGGGACCGGCACATGGAACCGCTCATCGTCCACCTGGAAAAACGCGCGGAGGAGAAGCTGTCCACCCATGACGGCGAAGAGTTTATCCACGTGCTGGAGGGCGGGGTGAAACTGATCCTGGACAACGAAACCCATGAACTGGAACCGGGTGACAGCGTCTATTACCATTCCAGCCTGCCCCACATGATCACCGCCCGTGATACGCATGCCGTTATTCTGGCAGTTTTGTTTGAATGAGCGTCCCGTAAAGAGAGGAAAGTACCATGACAGAACCCATCTGGCAGCCCGGCCGGGATAGGATCGAATCCTCCAACATGTACCGGTTCATGGGCCGGATCAATGAAGTCCACGGCACCCGGCTGTCCACCTACCCGGAATTGTACCAGTGGTCCATCGACCATATCCCCGACTTCTGGGCCCGGATGTGGGCATTTGCCGATATCGTCCACTTTCGGCCCTACGCCGAGGTGGTCGATGACCCCTATAAAATGCCCGGCACCCGGTGGTTTTCCGGGGCCCGGCTTAATTTCGCCGCCAACCTGCTGCGCTATCGGGACGACCGGCCGGCCCTGGTGTTTTCCAGCGAAGGCGGCCGGCATCGCCGCCTGACTTACGCCGAGCTTTACGCCGAGACCGCCCGCACGGCCGCTGCCCTGGCCGAAGCGGGCGTCCGTTCCGGCGACCGGGTGGCCGGGTTCATGCCCAACCTGCCGGAGACCATCATTGCCATGCTGGCCGCCGCCTCCCTGGGCGCGACCTGGTCCTCCTGCTCCCCGGACTTCGGCGCCCGGGGCGTATTGGACCGCTTCGGCCAGATCGCTCCCCGGGTGCTTTTCGCGGCCGACGGGTATTTCTTCAAGGGCAAAAGTATCGACAGCCGGCCCCGCGTCCGGGAAATTACCGCCCAGCTGCCCGACCTGGAACAGGTGGTCATGGTGCCCTACACCGAACCGGATCCGGACATCGGCGCCATTCCCAACAGCGTCCGCTGGGCCGATTTTCAGCGGGCCGGGGCCGAAACCCTGGACTTTGCCCCGCTGCCTTTTGATCCTCCCCTTTACATCATG
>CAYTQK010000157.1:0-7846 GCA_964439745.1 uncultured Desulfobacterales bacterium | reverse complement strand
GCCGACAGCAGCCTGGACGCCATCCAGACCCGCCTGCCATTTTTGGCCAGGCGGGTCTGGATGGCGTCCAGGCTGCTGTCGGCCAGTTCCTCCGGACTGAGAATATTTCCGCAGTAAGCCGCCTCTGTGGCTTCCAGCGTGTGACCCTGGGAATACATCCGGGTTTGAACCAGAATGTGTTTTCTGGGCTTCAGGGAGTCGTTTTTGACGGTGCCCTTGATAATAAAGAGTTTGCCCCCCGCTTCGGTGTTGGTGACAAAATCGCTTTCAATGGTGCTCTGCATGACTTTGACATCCCCGGCCGGGGATTGTTCACCGGCCGGACCGATGATCGCTTCGATGAAAGGAATTTTTACGCCCATGCTGGTCGTCAAGTAGTAGGCCCCGCCGCCCAGGGCTGCCAGCAGCAGGAGAATAATCAGAATTACCAGCACAATCCGGGATGATTTTCTGCCGCCTTCCGCAGGTTTTTTCTCTTTTCTGGCTTTCTTTTCCTTTTTGGGTTTTTTCTCTTTTTTCTTGGATTTTTTGGCTTTGCCGGCCGGTTCTGCTGCGGCTGCGGCCTCTGCTTCATCCGATTCAAAATCAAGGGAAATATCTCCTTCCCCCTCTTCGTCATCACCGGCTTCCAGCATTCTTTCAATATCCGAGAAGTCCTCCTCCTCGTCCTCGTCCAGGGTTATTTCCTCATCCAGATCGTCGCCCCCGACATCGTCGGCCAGTTCCAGTTCAACATCCTCGTTCTCTTCTTCGTCGCCTTCTTCATCCGGCTCCAGCAGTTCCATTTCAATGGTCTGCTCCAGGTCGGCCAGGTCAATTTCCTGCTGTTCGATGCTATCCATGGAATCATCGGCATCCAGGTCCAGCTCCAGATCATCTGTGGCCATTTCTACCGTATCGGCCACGGAAACATCGTCTGATTCCAGCAGGCTATCGACCTCTGAGAAATCCAGTTCCTCCTCGTCGCCCCCGGCGGATTCTTCTTCGTCTTCATCCAGGTCCAGTTCGATATCCAGATCCCCGGAAGGCTCTTCCTGCGTCTCGACTTGAATGGTATCTTCCGCCAGTTCCAGTTCAAAATCGCCGGAGGATTCATCCGGAACAGAGTCTTCTTCCTCCAGGCCGGCTTCTTCCAGATCCAGGTCCAGATCAAGGTCATCGGCCGCCTCTTCTTCGGGCTCGGCCGCCGGCTCTTCATCCAGATCCAGGTCCAGATCCAGTTCTTCGTCTTCCTCCAGATCAAGATCCTCGTCATCAAGAGAAAGATCCTCATCATCCAGGGAGAGATCTTCTTCCTCCTCCAGGGAAAAATTCATATCCTGTTCATCTTCCGATACACCGCCGGGTTCTTCAGCGGTTACTTCGGGAGCGGTTGTGTCTTTTTCTTCTGCGGCTGGTTCCGGTTTTTCAGGCGGCGAAGGGGGCTCGGGCGGGGAAACGACGCCGGCAGTGGATTCCGGCTCGGCAGCGGTAAAAGAAGGAAAAGCAATAAATACATTTTTGCATTTCGAACATCTTACTTTGGTACCATCCGGTTGCAGCAGGGATTGTTTCATGTTGAAACCGGTCCCGCAGTTGTCACAGATGATTAATTCAACTTCCGGGGAGGCACCTTTTCCGGCAGCAGCAGCAGAGGGGGGGAATACGCGAAAAATCAAACCGCAGGCCGAACATTTTACCTTTGACCCTTCGGGTTTGATCAATTTTTCATCAAATTTAAAGCTTTTCCCGCATTTCTCACAGGTGATGACCATCAGATTCCCTCATTATTAGTAGGTTAGGCGATAAATGTCATCCAGTTCCCGGTATCGTTCGTTGAAATCCATCCCATAGCCGACAAGAAAGCCCCTGTCCACCGCAAACCCGGCATAATCAATATGAATCGGCTCGTTCCGGCGTTCGGTTTTGCTTATCAAGGCACAAATTTTGACCTGCGCGGGATCGCAGGACAAAAGATAATCGCGGACAGCCGCTGTTGTTTTGCCCGTATCAACAATGTCTTCGATCAGTAAAATCTGCTTGCCGGTTATATCAGAATCGAGTCGTTTTGTGAATTGAAGATCCCCGGAGGAGGCGGTTTTGGCACCATAACTGGTTGCCCCGATAAAGTCCATTGTCACCGGGAGGGTAAGTGCCCGCATCAGATCCGCAAAAAAGACAACGGCTCCTTTCAATACACAAATGGCTGTGATTTCATTGTTATCATAATCCGATGAAATCCGGCGGGCCAGGGCCGTAACCTGTTTCCGGATCTCATGCGCCGGATAGAACAGTTCCCATTCCGGCATTATCCTCTCCCCGCGGGAATGGTCACCCGATTACCGGATATATCATTTTTTACTATCGTAAACAATTTATTTTGTCAATATGTTGTGTTTTTTGGTCCGCTTACAGGCCGGTTTCAGCCAACTTCCGGACCAGCTCTTCCTGCTGGCCGGTCAGTTTGGCCGGCATCTCCACCTGGATCTCCACATAAAGATTTCCCCGGCCCTTGCCTTTCATGTGCGGAATCCCCTGTCCGGACAGGCGGAGCTTGTTTTTGTGCTTGGTTCCCGGCGGCACCCGCAGGCTCAGATCCCCGCCGGTTACGGAAGGAACGGCGATCTTCGTGCCCAGCAGGGCATCGGTCAATTTTACCGTGCGGGTGATATAAAGATCGTATTCGTCGACCGTATAGGGACTTGTATCGGTGACCCGGGAGCGGATGTACAGATCACCCGGCGGACCGCCGAACTGGCTGGGCTGCCCCTTTCCGGCCAGACGGATTTTTTTGCCGCTGATCATTCCCGGCGGAATCTTGACATTGATCTTATCCACCTGCCCGCCATGACGCAGGGAAACCGGCTTGGTCGTTCCGGTCACTATTTCGTGCAGCGACAGGGGGAGCTCATAGACCAGGTCCTCCCCTTTGACCTGGGGCTGCTGCGCCGCCCCGCCAAAAGGACCGCCGCTGGTATAGGTGAAGCGACGCCCCCGGCCCTTGCCGCCGCCGGTAAAAAAATTACCGCCGCCGAATCCGAATTCCCGCAGAATATCGGAAAAATCAAAATTGTTGAAAATGTCTTCCTGGGAATAGCGTTGACGAAAATCGCTGTCACCGTACGTGTCGTACTGCTGGCGTTTTTCCTTGTCTTTCAGCACTGCATACGCTTCACTGATTTTTTTGAATTTTTCTTCGGCTTCCTTTTTTTCATCCCCCTGGTAATGATCGGGATGATATTTCATGGCCAGCTTGCGATATGCTTTTTTTATTTCGTCATCGGACGCATTTTTATTCACGCCCAGAATTTTATAATAATCATCTTGCGCCATATCCATCACCTCACCCTCATGGGCGGAAATTGTCTGATGCCCATTTAACTTTCGGAATTTTATTCAAACTTATTTAAAAATAAACAGTAAGCGTCCTACTGTCAAGTATTCAATCCCGGCGGCGGCGATGATCAACCGTGAATGGTGAGGCTGCTTGCAGCAATTCCGGCCGAAAAAAAACCGCCGACTGATAAACAGCCGGCGGTTTTTTCTGTTATGCGAACCACGGGAATTAGGTGGCCGGACGATTTTTTTGCGGTCAACGGCACGGCCGGCAGCCGCGCCCCGCTGCTGGTTATGCCTCCTTAACTTTTTCCGTCAGTTCCGGCATCAGTTCCAGGATGTCGGCCACCACGCCCACGTCAGCCACCTGGAAAATCGGGGCCTTGGGGTTCTTGTTGACGGCGATCATGTAACCGCCCTTGACGCCACCCAGATGCTGGAAGGAACCGCTGATACCCAGCGCCATGTAAATGTTCGGCTTGACGGTCTGGCCGGAGGTGCCGACCTGGCGGGATTTTTCCAGCCATTTGGCGTCGACGATGGGCCGGGAGCAGGAGACCACCGCGCCCATGGCATCGGCCAGTTCCTGGGCCAGTTCGATGTTTTCCTCGTCCTCGATACCGCGGCCGATGGAGACCAGCACATCCGCCTTGGTGATGTCAACGTCACCCACTTCGGCTGCGACCACTTCCAGGAATTTCCGCTTGGCAGTGACGTCACCGGCATCGGCGGTCTTGTCCACCACCGAACCGCCGGCACTCTTGCTTTCATCCGGCTCAAAGGCGCCGGGGCGGACGGTGATGACAGCCCCGCCGGCAATGTCACAGGTGACGTGGGTGTTGACCTGGCCGCCGAACTCCTGGCGGATGGTTTTCAGGGTGGAGCCGTCCAGGCCTTCAAAGTCGACCACGTCGGCATTATAGGCGGCATCCATCTTGATGGCCAGGCCGGGACCGAGATCCATGCTGAAGGTATCATGGGCCATCAGCACCACGGCGTCGCCGGGCAGGATATTGACCAGCATGCCGCGGATGATTTCCGCGTTGGGGTAGGCGACTTCGTCTTTGTCGATTTTCCAGACTTCCTTGTAGGAGGCCGCCATCTCTTCACACACGGCGTCCACGCCGGATCCGACGACAATCGCGTTAACTTCGGCGCCGGCGGCATCAATCTTTTTCGCGGCCGTGATTAACTCCAGGGCGGAATCATCCACCACGCCATTCTTATGTCCGATATATGCAAAAATCTGAGCCATTACTTGATACCTCCTTTGGACTTGAGGATTTCGACCAGTTTGTCCACGATTTCATCCATGCTGCCTTCGAGCATTTCAGCGCCTTCGCCGGATTCGGGCACGAAGTAGTCGACATGCTTGGTCTTGGCAGCGGCAGCGCCCACGGAGCCGGCGTCCACGCCGATGTCGGACAGGCCGTAGGTGGGGATTTCCACGGAAGCCACTTTGCGGATGCCCCGGATCCCGACATAGCGGGGTTCGTTGATGCCGGTCTGGATGGACAGCACGCAGGGCAGCTCGATTTCACTCATCTCCTGGTTGCCGCCTTCGATCTCGCGTCCCACCTTGAGTTTTTTGTCGTCCACCACTTCGATACTGTTGACCAGGGAGGCATAGGGCATGTCCAGCAGCGCGGCCAGCATGCCGCCGACCTGGGCGGCCCCGGCGTCGGCCTGGGCGCCGGTCATGATCAGGTCGTAATTTCCCTTTTCCACCACGCCTTTCAAGGCGGTGGCGATGCCCCGGCCGTCTGAACCCTCCATGGCCTCGTCTTCCACCAGGATGCCGTTTTCGGCGCCCATGGCCATTTCCCGGCGCAGCACTTCCTCGGACTCTTCATCGCCGACAGTGACCACCGTGACGCTGCCACCGACCTTGTCGACAATCTGAATGGCCTCTTCTACCGCGTAATTGTCCCATTCATTTACCGAGTAAACAAGATCATCCCGATCAATATCGTTGCCGGCGCTGTTCAATTCGATCTCGTTTTCCTCGGTGTCGGGGACACGTTTGACGCATACTAAAATTTCCATGTTCATCCTCCCAACTGTTTTCAAAATTAGCCCATAAAATCCTGCTTGCTGTTGTCAGGTTATTACTCCAAATGGTTGGCGATCAGTTCGGAAAAGTCGATTGCCACCATGGTATCTTCCATCTTGGCCACTTTGATGGCATCTTCCATGTTGACCAGGCAGAAGGGGCAGGCGGTAACAATGACGTTGGCGCCGGCCTCGGCCGCCATCCGTACCCGCAGAACACCCATGCGTTCCTCTTCCTCCGGTTCATAGAATAGCATCAGCCCGCCGCCGCCGCAGCAGAAGGAGCGGTCCCGGCTCTTCATCATTTCCACCCGCTGCAGGCCGGGGATGGCATCCATGGCTTCCCGGGGCTCATCATAGATTTCATTGTGACGGCCCAGGTAGCAGGGGTCATGATAGGTATAGATCTTGCCCGACTCCTGGACCGGCTTGAAGCGCAGATCGCCGGACTGGAGTTTTCGAACCACGTACTGGCTGAGATGTTCGATGGGCGGCAGATCCTTGTTGTTGTAATCTTTTTTGATGACGTTCAGGGCATGGGGGTCGGCCGTGACGATACGTTCCGCGCCGGATTCCAGAATGGCCTCGATGTTCTGGTCCCGCAGGGTCTGGAAGAGCATCTCTTCACCGAAACGGCGGACTTCATTGCCGCTGTCCTTTTCCTTCTTGCCCAGAACGCCGAAGTCGGTTCCGCCGGCATGCAGAATCCGGGCCGTGGCCCGGGCCAGGTCCTGCATGCGGTCGTCATAGGAGGAAATGCTGTCCACGAAATAGAGTGTTTCCGCAGTTTCTTTTTTCTCCAGGACCTTGACTTCGCAGTCAGCGGCGAATTCTTTTTCCTTGGTCCATTCAGCCCGCTTCTTTTCCATCTTGCCCCAGGCATTGCCCCGTTTTTCCAGGGCGCTCAAGGGTTTCTGCAGGGACTGGGGTACCATGCCCTCGTCCACCATGCCCCGGCGCAGGTCGACGATTTTATTGATATACTCAATGCCCAGGGGGCATTCCTCCTCGCAGGCACCGCAGGTGGTACAGGACCAGATCTCATCTTCTTCATAAATATCCCCCATCAGCGGTTTGCTCTCCGCAAAGGCGCCCCGCAGGGGATAATTGGCAAAGATCTTGTCGCGGCCCTTGATGGTGATGAACCGGGGTGACAGGGGCCGGCCAACGGCATTGGCCGGACACTGGTCCGAGCAGCGGCCGCAGTCGGCGCAGGAGTAAAAATCGAGCAGGTGCTTCCAGGTGAAGTCCTCCAGCTTCTTAACGCCGAACGATTCCAGGTCGTCCAGCTGCTCATCGGAGACATCATAGCGGACCGGCTTGGTGGTGCCTTTGTCCAGGCGCATGAAGAAAACATTGAAGATGGAGGTGATGACGTGAAAATGTTTGCCCATGGGCAGAAAGCAGAGGAAAAAGAAGAAAACGATATCATGGACATAGTAGGACAGGATGTGGATGGCCTGCAAGACCTTGGGAGAGGCGCCGGAGAGAATCAGTTCTTCGAACCAGACCAGGGAGAGCGGGGCCAGGAAAACGTCATGGCCGGAAGCGGCCACGTGGCTGGCTTCAAACAGGCTTTCCGCGATCATCAGGGTGCAAATCAGTCCCAGCACGAAAATGGCCTCACCGGTATGGTCATGACCGTATTTTTCCGGCACCTTGTACCGTTCCGGTTTGACGATGCCGCGGCGATAGGCGGCGATGACACAGGCCACCAGCACCACGGTGGCGGCATAATCCTTGAGTACGTTGTACACGTCGCCCAGGAAGCTGTCCATCAGCGGAAAGGTGAAGTCTTCCGAGACGCCCAGGATGACCAGCTCCGTGGAACGGATTGATAATACCAGAAAACCGATGAAAATCATGATGTGCAGCACCCCGGCGGTCATGTAGCGGGGTTGCCGCCATTGCAGCAGCCAGAGCTTGATGACGCGGAAGATCCGTTCCGGAATCCGGTCAAAGCGGTGATCAGGGGCGGCCTTGACGAGCGGGGCCACCCGCCTGGCCATGATATAGGCAAAACATCCCACGCCGATGACGGGAATCAACAAAGAAAAGATAACCGTGGGAATCCCCAGAAACGTAAATTCAGCCGGACTTACCAAAAATAATGTTTCCATTACAACCTCTTTCGTTAACAGATTGTCTTGTCGCCCTTATTGATACGACCGGGTCGACGGCCGCACGCTAATCTTGATATTGCTGACAAATAAACTTTCTTTGTATATGATCAATCTTTTGGCGTCAAGAAAAAAGTCCGTAATAACGGCTGTTATGATGTCGGCCGGGGCGGATGAGGGCGGTTTTTTACAGAAGTCAAAAAAAATAACAAAACCGTGTGGTTCGCAAAGGCGTTGCCCCGGTTTTTTCCTGCTTGCACTTATACTGTTGTGTGATAAGGATATTGGTATGACCAATAACCGGTGATGGCTTCGTAAAAAGTTTAAAAAATGTTATGCCCGTCAAATAATAAAAATAT
>CAYTQK010000156.1:0-7927 GCA_964439745.1 uncultured Desulfobacterales bacterium | reverse complement strand
GCGCCCCAGCGGCGGGGGGAAGCAGTCCTGTCCCCTCATAGCTGTGACGCAGGACAGGGACTGCCCGCGTACCGTCCACGGTGTCATGCGGCCCATACCGGTGAAAGCCCGCCCGCATACACGTCATTCCGAGGGGCCGCAGGCCCCGTGGGAATCTTGCCCAATACCCCGTAAACCCGACCACCTCAAACCCATCAACCCCACACCCGTCAACCCTCAAAACGCTCCCAGCTGACACGGCGTCACCTTCATACCCAGGGTCTCGCAGGCAGCCGACACCGCCATGCGGGGCAGGGACAGGCCGTCCGCGATCCGCCAGCAGTCGGCACAGGCGATTCTGCCCTTTGCATCCGCTTGCTCGTCCAGGGCGGCCTGCAGTTCGGCTGATATGTCCGTTTCCGCCGCCGCCTTGACCACCTTCTTTTCCGGCGCATACCCGAACAGGCCCAGCTGGCACTTGATGATGCGGTATTCCAGCAGGTCGATGGTCTGGCCGATTTTGGCCGGGGTCACCTGCTTGTCTTTGGCGATCTGGTGGGCCGCGGCGCAGCTGATATGTCCGTCGGTCGCCTGTTCCTTGACCGCCGCCGCCAGCCCAGGCTGGAGTACCGTTCCTTCCGGGTGCTTGGCACTGTAATGCCCGGCATCTTCGTGTGTCATAGTTCGCTCCTTCTCCCGTCATCCCGCGATTACTCGGTTTTTGCCCTGCTTTTTGCCGACATACATGGCCTCGTCCGCCCGTTTGATGCAGGCGTCGATATCATTTTCCGATTCCTGGCAGCTGGTCACCCCGAAGGTCATGGTCACGGACAGGTCCCTGCCGTTGTATCGGAATCGCGTGGCGGCAATGGTCTGGCGCAGCCGTTCGGCCACCTTCCGCCCGCTTTCCCGATCAGTTTCCACCAGCATGATGAGAAATTCTTCACCGCCCCAGCGAGCCGGGCAGTCGATGTCCCGGGTGTGGCGCTGCATCTCCCGCGCCACCCGCTGGAGGACATGGTCGCCGGCGTCATGGCCATGGGTGTCGTTCAGATGCTTGAAATCGTCTATGTCCCCGAGGATCACCGTCAAAGGATGGCCCATGCGCAGCTGCCGCAGCCGTTCAATGGCGAGTTTTTCGGCAATGTCCCGGCGGTTGGCCAGGCCGGTCAGGGCATCCACCTTGGAGGCGTTCTCAAACTTGGTTTTTTCCCGCTGGATATACTGGATCAGAATCTGCTGGGAGGTCTCATAATAGAAAAAAATAAGGGTGATGGTCAGGTAGATGACAATGGATCGCACCAGTATGTATGCGGAATAGGGCGGCGTGTGCAGCCAGGACCGGGGTACGGACATGAGGACAATACTGATTACCAGAAAAAGGAGGCTGGCCGCCAGCCCCTGCCGGGCGCCCAGAATGGAAAACCCCACCGCGGGAAAGATGAAGATCCACAGAAAGTAGGAGATTTCCGTGCGGCCCAGGACAACGATGATGCCGCAGAAGAGCATGAAGCAGAAAGCCATGATCCAGTACAGCACCAGTCCGCGTTCCATCCGGCGCAGCCCCAGCAGCAGCAGGACAAAACCGGTCAGGGCGATGGCATTGGCCATCAGAACGAAATAATTGCCGACATAAATATGGTATAGCGAAAAAGTGACAAAAACCACTGTGCTGGCCAGCAGCAGAAAAACCGCCGAGATCCGCTTGCTCCGCTCCTCCGGCACCAGGGGGACGGGGCTGCCCAGCCGGGTCAGCAGGCGGATGAAGGTGGGCGGCGTATGAATGGATGCTTGTTTGTTCACCATATCCAGATGTCGGTTCCGCGTCGATGAAAATTTTCCCATTATTTCTATACTCTACTTGTTTTTCCGGAATTTTTCAAGAATCGACTCTGCTTTGGTGCCGGCGCTCACCGGTATAAAAGCGTACCAATGGGCAAGATTCCCGCGTCACTGTGCTCCTCGGAATGACGAAAAGCCCAGCGACGACTCACTTATTCCATGACTTCCAGTATCTTATGCCTTTCACCATAAAAATTTCCCCCTGCGCAAAGAAATCTTGGTATCCACTTTCAAAAATGATGGCTTCGTAAAAGTCGATTTAGAATAAGTATATGAACTTCAGTTATTATGCGGCGGTAAATTTTCAGGAAAGGTCATCCCTGGTTTCTGACGGAATGATCGTTCTTCACCGCCACGCGGACGGGGCCGGGAAGGGTGGTGTCGAAGCGGGTTATTCTTTTGTCGGCGTGGCCGAGTCCTTTGACTGCCGCCGGACGAACTCCACCGGCAGGGGCCGGGAGGCATCCAGGTGCACGTCGCGCTGGGGAAAGGCGATGACGATGCCGGCCCGGCCGAAGACTTCCTCAATGCGGAAGCGCACTTCGCTTTCGATGGTTTTGCGCTCGATGACACTTTCAATGACGATCCAGAAATAGACGTCAAAAATGAGGGCGTTGTCCCCGAAATCCGTGAACAGGACAAAAGGGGCGGGAGAGGACTGAATCCGCGGATCTTTCCGGACCGCCTCCAGCAGGAGTTCCCGCACGGTTTTCACCGGCGAGCCATACACTACCCCCACCCGGACAAAGGTGCGGATCCGCTTGTCCGAGATGGTCCAGTTGGTAATATTTTTTTCCAGAAAGCTGCTGTTGGGCACCAGGATGCGGATGTTCTCCCCGGTCCGCACCCGGGTGCACCGCGCGCCGATATCCTCGACCTTCCCCAGGATCCCTTCCAGTTCGATCAGGTCGCCCAATTGAATGGGCCGTTCACCCATGATAATGAAACCGCTGATAAAATTATTGATCAGGTTCTGGGCGCCGAAGCCCACCCCGATGGCGATGGCACCGCCCAGGAAGGCGAACGCCGCCAGGGGAATGTTGACGATCCGCAGGGCAAATAGGAGGACCGAAAGGTAGGCGAAATAGGTCAGCAGTTTGACGATGGTCTGGGCAGTGGCCGGCTTGAGTGAGGTCTGCTGGATCATCCGGCGGAACAGGTATTGGAGAATAAAGCGGACCACCAGCAGCCCGATGATCAGGAGGAGGGCGGCCACGATCAATTTCCGCAGCGTCACGTTGTTACCATCGAACGACCAGATTTTATGGTCCAGGGTGGTTTGAACCGATCCGGTGGATCCGGTTATGAAGGAGTTGGCGCGTTGCCAGAAAGACAGTTCCGGTGACGATTCGCCGGTCTTGGGCGTGACGTGGCCTTGGCCGTTGGCGGCTTGCCGCTGTTCCGCCCCCTGGCCGTCCGGCGACTGGGCAGCGAGCAACCGCGAACCGGTCAGGCCGGCGGCCGTGATCATTCCTGTCAGCAGCAGAATCAGGCCCAACAGTCGCCATGTCTTTGGCAGCATAATGGTCTCTCCGGAAAATGATTTAAATTATTGTAACAGTGGCAGTCCGCCGCGTCAATCCAGCCGCGCCCCTGTCGGCCAAAGATCATGGATGGAGCCAGACTTTCCGCAAAAAAACGGTGGCACTGTCTACCCGGCCTTTTCGAATGGATGGTTCCCATGATGATCATCATCCTTGTCCCCGGAAAAAAACAATTGTATGGTTAACCAAAGCCGGAAGCGGCCCGACAACTGCCGGCCTCCGGAGAATCTGCGAATCAGGAAAGGAAATTGCCTTGACCACCATCAGCCATGCGGAACTGCTGTATCTGGGAGATCAGAACCTGGCGGCCTTTAACTGCGAATTGACCCGGTGGCAGGAGGATTATGAAATCGTCGAATCAGACGACCTGATCATGACGGTCGGGGCGGATGCCTTTCCGGCTTCCAATTTTGTCATGCGACTGGGATCGGATCAGCGGCCGGAGGCGGTGGAGATGTTTGACCGGCTGATGGCCTTTTACAGGCAGCGCCGCCGGGGGTTCAATCTGTACCTGCGCGGTCATGCCGATACCGTCCTGGAGCGTACCTGCGAAGACCGCGGCATGATCCGGATCGGCAGTCCGCCGGGCATGCATCTGGCTGCGCCCCTGCCGGACCGACGCTTGAAGGGTGACGTGACCGTCCGGGTGGCGGCAGACCGGGAAGTTATGGCTGATTTTGCGGCGGTTACCGTGGCCAGTTATCAAAGCCTGGGACTTCCCGAAGATACCGGCCGGCGGCTGTTCGCCCGGCCGGAACGGATGTGCAAGCCTTATGTCATTCCGGTAGTGGCGTATGACGGCGGAGTGCCGGCTGCCGCGGCCATGGCTTTTTTGAGCCACGGTATTGCCGGCATATACTGGGTCGGTACCATTGAAACCCATCGCGGCCGGGGGTTGGCCGATCAATGCACCCGCCTGGCCGGCAACCGGTCCTTTGCCATGGGCGCCCGGCAGGTAGTGCTTCAGGCCAGCCCCTTGGGCGAGCCGGTCTACCGGGCCATGGGCTATCGCGAGTTTACCCGGTATCCCTGGTACATGTGGTTTTACCGGGAGGAGGACTGACCGGAAAGTGGGTGGGGCGCGAAAATGCCGGAAACGGCAGCGGCCCGGGTGAAACCGGGCGCCTCCTGGCGGACCGGAAAGACAGCGGATGAGGTATCATGGAAATTTCGACACACAAAACAATCGACCGGGAGCTGTGCGGCCGCCCCAGGGAACTGGCTGCCGGGTACAGCAAGGTGGAATTGACAACAACGGACCGCATGGCGGCAGATGACCGGGGGCTGGTTCATGGCGGATTCGTCTTTGGCCTGGCGGATTATGCGGCCATGCTGGCGGTTAACGATCCCCATGTGGTCCTGGGCGGGGCCGCGGTAACTTTTACCCGTCCGGTCCGGGTCGGGGAGACGCTCACCGCCGAGGCCGCCGTGGAGAGCGTCGAAAAAAAGAAGCATGTCGTCACGGTCGCCGTGCGCCGGGGGGAAGCCGAAGTATTTCAGGGACGGTTTACCTGTTTTGTGCCGGCCCGGCATGTGCTGGATTGATCTGAAGTGTGGTTTTCACGGATCTTTTTCTTACGGAAACATTATCAGGAGTCGATCTCATGGGAAAAGACAATCAGGACATTCTGGATCTGGCCTATACCCGGGCCAAGCAGTATGAAATGAAAAGCGGGGGGTGTCCGCAATGTACGCTGGCGGGAATTTTCGACGCCCTGGAGGTGCAGGAGGATGCCGTTTTCAAGGCGGCTGCCGGCCTGGCCGACGGGGTGGGACTGACCGGTGACGGTCATTGCGGGGCGCTTTCCGGCGGGGTGCTGGCCATCGGTTATTTTTTCGGTCGGGACAAGGAAGATTTCGGGGATATCATGAAACTGGTTCCGGCCAACCTGCTGGCCAAGCAGCTCCATGACCGTTTTGTGGAAAAGTACGGTGCCTGCCGGTGCGCGGATCTGCAGACTTCTTTTTTTGGCCGGTTTTACAATTTATATGACCCGGCGGAGCTGGAAGCCGCCATGACGGCCGGTCTGCTGGAGACCTGTTCTTCGCTGGTAGGAGAAGTGGCCAGAATGACCACGGAAATTATCCTGGAAGCCCGGTCGGGCGATGCCGCCGGGACGGGGCGTTGACACCCGCCATTGCCCCTGCTATGAGAAGGTGACCGGTGATCAGGTTTGTACCCGCGGCCAGCGGGGATCTGGACACGGGTATCTTCGAAATATGCACAAGAAGGATGGGAATGATTCCAAAAGCGATTTTTGACAATGAACGGTATCTGACAGAACAGGCCGGAGAGATCCGGGAGCGGATCAAGCAGTTCGGCGACAAGCTCTACCTGGAATTCGGCGGCAAACTCATCTGCGACTATCACGCCGCCCGCGTCCTGCCCGGCTATGATCCCAATATTAAAATCCGGCTCCTGCAGGAGCTCAAGGACCAGGCCGAGGTGCTGATCTGCATCTATGCCGGCGATATCGAACGCAAAAAGCTGCGGGCTGATTTCGGTATTACCTATGAAACCGATATCCTCAAGCTCATTGATGACCTGAAACAATGGGGCATCCGGGTACGGGGGGTGATCATCACCCGCTTTGAAAAACAGCCGGCCGCGATCATCTTCAAGAACAAGCTGGAACGGCGCGGCATCGACGTGTTTATCCACTATTTCACCAAGGGCTATCCCACCGACGTCGACCTGATTGTCAGCGAGGAGGGATACGGGGTGAATGATTATATTGCCACCGATGCCCCCCTGGTGATTGTCACCGGGCCGGGGCCGGGCAGCGGCAAAATGGCCACTTGCCTGTCCCAGATGTATCACGACAACCGCCGCGGCATTTCCGCGGGATACGCCAAGTTTGAAACCTTTCCGGTCTGGAATCTTTCCCTCAAGCACCCGGTCAATGCCGCTTACGAGGCCGCCACCGCCGACCTGGCCGACATCAACATGATCGACCCTTTTCACCTGGAGGCCTATGGCACCCAGGCGGTCAACTACAATCGCGACGTGGATATTTTTCCCGTCTTGCGGCGGATCCTGGAACGAATTTCCGGGGCTGCCTGCTGCTACAAGTCACCCACCGAGATGGGGGTCAACCGGGTGGGCTTTGCCATTGTCGATGATGAGGGCGCCCGCGAAGCGGCCCAGCAGGAGCTCATCCGCCGGTATCTCCGCTATCAGTGCGAATACGCCCTGGGCATGAGCGATAAAAAAACAGTGGAACGGGCGGAACTGCTGATGAAGGAGTACAATCTCACCGTCGAGGACCGGCCCGTGGTCGGCCCGGCGCGGCAGGCGGCCCTGGCCGCGGAGGAGGATCCCCGGCTGGGCAACGACGGGGTCTTTTTCGGCGCGGCCATCCAGCTCAAGGACGGCACCGTCATTTCCGGCAGCAATTCTCCCCGCATGCACGGCGCCTCCAGCGTGATTACCCGGGCCCTGAAGCACCTGGCCGGCATCCCTTCCAAGATTCACCTGCTGCCCCAGAATATCTGTGATTCCGTGACGGAACTGAAAACCGGCATCCTCGGCGGCAAGAACATGAGCCTCGACCTGCAGGAGACCCTTATCGCCCTGTCCATCAGCGCCATCTCCAATCACACGGTACAGTTGGCCATGGAAAAGCTCAAGGAGTTCCGGGACTGCGAGATGCACATGACCCATCTGCCCTCGCCGGGTGATGAGGAGGGTATCCGGCGCCTGGGCGTCAACCTGACCACCGACCCGGTGTTCATGTCCAACGACCTCTACAACCGCTGACATTGATCATTCAGGGGCAATGCGAGCGGCACAGCCAGTTACCATTTGTATTTTGAAAAAGAGGCAGGAAATATCTATAACTATTTGAAGTTTATCGCTTAAGCAACTATCGTCGAAAAAATCGATGACAGGTCCAGGTTACCTTGCCTGGGCGGGCATCTGTTCCTGCTCGATCCGGGCAAATTCCAGCTCCAGTTTCTTGAGTCGTTTTTCTGTTTCTTTACCATTATTTCCGGCAGGCGTGGCATTTTCCCCCGCAGGAGATACGTCATGGCCGGGAATTTCATATCCTTCCCAGAGGACATCCAGGTTGCGGATGAGTCCTTCTTTTGCCAGATCCGCTACCGTATTCAGAAATATCAGCACGGCATCGGTTTTTTTATGATCCGTGCACAGGGCCAGGTGCGGCCTGTCCCCCAGAATCTGGCCGACCAGACGGGTCAGGATGCCGGAGGGACCGATTTCAATGAAAACCCGAACGCCGTCCTGGTACATCCGCTCAATCTGCGGGTGGAAACGAACCGGTTTTTCGATATGGGCCTTGAGAATTTTTCGAAAAAGAGACGGTTCGTTGTCGATTCTGCGCCCGAACAGGAAAGAATAAACATCGCATCGGGCCGGACGGAAATTCATCCCGGAAAGATATTCGTAGAATTTTTTTGCTACAGCAACGGCCAGGGGACAGTGCGGGGCGGCGGAAAGGGGCGGGGGCTGGCGCATGTTCCCTTCCGCTTCAAACGACTCATGGGCCCTGTTAGTGGAGCCTGCTACCCCGGCCAGGACGTGTTGCCGGGCCGGTCTG
>CAYTQK010000155.1:0-7935 GCA_964439745.1 uncultured Desulfobacterales bacterium | reverse complement strand
CTTAATGCCCCCTGGTACACGGTTCCCTCGGAACCGTCGATGCTGATATAATCACCGGACTCCAGCTTCACCTTGTTAAACCGGCAGAACTTTTCCTCCTCCTGGCAGATGAGATTGCCGCAGCCCACCACGCAGGTTTTTCCCAGGCTATGGGCCAGCACGGCGGCATGGGAGGAAAGACCGCCGCGGGCCGTCAGCAGACCGTCGGCCCCGGATATTTCACGGATATCATCCGGGACGGTATCACGCCGGACCAGGATGAGGTGGGTATCGGGCTCCACCCGCGACCACTGGTCGATCTCTTCTAAGGAAAAGACGATGCGGCCGCTCATGGCACCGCCGCTGACCCCCACCCCCTGGCCGAGAAACTTGTCCCTCTCCAGGACATCCTCGGGATCGAAAATGGCAATGCTTTTCCGCTCCCGGATGGTCATGTCCCGGGCCTGCAGAAGATAAATATCCTCTGGCCGGGGCCCTTCAAAGGTAAACTCGATTTCCTGGGGATTCCAGCCCTCCTCGTAGATCAGCCGTTCCACCAGCCGTTTTAGGGCGGTATAGATCTCCGGAAAATGGGTTTCCAGGGTAATATCGGTTTTCCGCTGCTCGGCGTTCTTCTGAGCCAGGGAAATGGGCAGGGTGGTCACCAGCCCGGCCACCACGTCCTCCCCCTGGTTGCCGATGGTAAAATCCCCCCAGAGCTGCACGGCCTCCCCGGACAGGCGGGGGCTGTGGGTAAAAAAGACGCCGCTGCCGGAGCGGCTGCTGGTGATATTGCCGTACACCATGGCCTGAACGGTTACGGCCGTACCCCAGTCGTCGGAGATACCGACGATTTTCCGGTAGGTCTGGGCCTTCTGGGAGTGCCAGGAATCAAACACGTTTTTAATGGTCACGTACAATTGTTCAAAGGGATCATCCACCACCCGCACGCCGGCGTCTTCAATCTTCTGTTTATACGCCAAGGCCAGCTGCTCCATCTGCTGGCCGGAAAACTCTTTTTTCAGGGGGACGTTCCAGCGCGCCTTGTGCGCCGACATGATGGCGTCAAAATCATCCCGGTTGAGGCCGAAGGCCATGCCGTAACACTGCAGAAAACGACGGTAATTGTCCCAGGCGAACCAGGGATTCTGTGATATTTCGGCTAGCCCCCGCGTAATCTCTTCGTTCATGCCGACATTGAGGGCCGTGTCCATCATGCCCGGCTGGGAAATGGAGGCCCCGCTCCGTACCGACAGCAGCAGGGGATTTTCCGGCTTCCCAAAGAGCTTGCCGCTCTCTTCTTCCAGCCGGCAAAGATGTTCCCGCAGGGACTGCCGGAAGATATCATCGGCCGGCTGGTAGTTGTCGATGATCTCGCGGCACTTGAACACCTCGGTGGTGATGATGAACCCCGGGGGAATGGGGCAGCCGCAGCCCTTCAGGCTGATGAGGTTGAACCCCTTGTTGCCCAGGTAGATGATGCCGTATTTCCTGCTTTCCTTTTCGTCGATGCGGGCGATGATCCGGGCCGGATCATAGTTCAGCAGCCGCTCCAGCCGTTCCTTGGGCAGGCGGCTGAGCTGATGAAAGAGCACGTTTAAAATGCGGCTCAAAAAGAGATCCAGCTGGGCCAGCCCCAGGGAGAGGGCGATTTTTTCCCGGAAAAAAATCTCGGAAACCCGGTGGACCATCTTCTCCCGGTCCAGCGGAACCGCCCTGCCGTCGGGACCGGTTTCAGGCAGGTACTTGTCCAGGAAGCTCTCCGTCGGCAGGCTGGGAATAATCCGGGCAATGTTCTTGCCATGGGGATTGTGAAAATGGTCGTTGATGATGTTTTTAACGGCGGTGGCGATTTTTTTAAAGATGTCAATAAACTGGGTAAACGAAAAACTGTGCGTCTTGAGGGCATGGGACAAAAGGTCCAGCTGCAGGGCGATCTCCTTGGTGGAAAAACCATCCAGGGCCAGGGCCCGGACCAGCAGTTTTAAGCGGCCGTAGATTTCAAAAAAGGTGGTCTTGGTGATAAGGCTCAAATCAATATTGTCGATGATCTCCTCAAAGAGCACATTCACCAGGGCTTCCAGGCGAAAGGACAGGCCCAGGGCGTCGAACTTGGTCTCACGGTAACTGCCGTACATGGAAGGAATATCAACGGTGATATGCCGTTTTTCATAAATATTCTGCTGTACCTCAAACTCCTTGTCCGAAAGAATCAATTTTTTTAGAGACTTGAGATAATCCAGCAGCCGGGCCGCCTGTTTCCGGGGCTCTTCTTCCGCCAGGGCCTGTTTTAAAATGGTAATGTCGGGAAACCAGCTGGTATCAAGCTGGGCGATATAATGGTCGATCTCGGTAAAGCCGATATTGTATTTCTGATCCAGCAGCTTGTAGTAGGCCACGGCCAGGGCGGCCCGCCGGCGATCACGGTCATCCACGTCCGGCACCTGCCGGCACAATTCATCAATCCGGTCGCTGTCGGCGGCCAGCAGCCCCCGGGGCAGATTAATGCCGTGCGCGGCGAAATATTGAAAAACCGTATGCAGGCCGGTCACGTAGGGACCGTTTTCATCGATCTGGTCGTACATCTCCGGGGGCAGATAGGGCTTGATGACCGGTTTTTCCCGGGTCAGCCAGAAATTGATGGCCGCTTCCATGAAGGCGATGAGCCGGTTGCTGCCCTCCACATGGCCCTGCTTGCGTAAAAAGTGCACCAGGGCGTCCTTGCGGTGCGAGAGCTCGTCGATTTCCGTGGAAATATCCCGGAGCACGCCTTCGGCGCCAATGTCATTGAAAAAAACCGGCATCAGCCGGGTCAGCTGCTTGACCAGGTTATAGACCGGTGAAATCTGGCTGTTGAGAAGGGTGGTGATATCCCGGGGGAAAAGATCGGTGTCCCGGATGAGC
The DNA here is from genome assembly GCA_964439745.1 of uncultured Desulfobacterales bacterium. GTDB lineage: Bacteria > Desulfobacterota > Desulfobacteria > Desulfobacterales > Desulfosudaceae > CAYTQK01. The sequence goes on along the minus strand of CAYTQK010000155.1, from coordinate 5,052 downwards.
ACCCCGCTGACCGAAAGATGGATGATCAGGGCGGAAAGAAGCCGGGTGGATTTCTGAGGGTTCAGTTCGATCAATTCCAGCCAGGTGCGAATGTTCTGCAGGTGAGCCTGGTTGGCCTTGATCTTCCAGTCATTGTCCACTCCTTCCACCTGGGGCGGATGAAAGCCCAGGAAGATGACAGCGTCGATAAAATAGTTGATCAGGTCGGTATTGTCCGTGCTGTAAACATTCTTGCCGATATTCAGCACGCAGTTCAGCGCGGTATGGGGGAAGCGATTGGTTTTTTCCTTGAGAATCTGAAAGGTGCGCTTGATCAGTTCCCGGCTTCTGGCGGGCTCTTCCCCGGAAATCAGGCTGGACAGGGTGGAATTGATGTCCCGCAGGGACTCTTCATGCAGCACGGACAGGCCGGGGGTGTTTAAAATCAGAAACAGGGCCAGCAGTTTCCAGCGATTGCCCTTGTATTCCGTACCGCCCGCCCGCAGCAGTTCACCGGGAAGCCGTCGATAGGCGGACACGAAAAAATCATACCCCGGCAGATCCAGAAGCATGCGGCAGGTATCCGCCTGATCGGGATCCTCGCGGTTGGCGATCCGGGTCAACTGTCCCGCGAACAGGTTGATCTGCTTGTGGGAAATGTCCTTGACGATGGCCTGGATCCGTTCCAGGATATCCGGTTCGAGATCATTGATTCCCTCGATTTCCTTGTGAAACCAGCTCAGGCAGTCCTTTTCGTGACGCCAGTACCGGTAGACATGCTGATAATACTTGATCAGCAGGGCATTGACCGGCCCGAAACCGTCACGCTCAAGGACGGCGCTGCCGAGCAGGTTGCGGGCCACGGTGTGAACCTGGTAATAACTTTTGACAAAAGCAAAAAAATTATCCCCTTCCAGCCGATGGACAGCGGCAAAGGCCTGGAGCACAACCGGGAGAAAAGAGGCCGCCTCCGCCCTGGACAGGCGCGACAGGAAAAGAAGGAGATTGTCGGCGGCATTGTTCTTGATCTCCGGCAGCTTGGCCGACTTGACGGCGCCGGCAAAGATGTTCACGTAGAGTTCGGCAGCCCGGGCGCCTTTTTCATGATTCTGCAGCTGATGGAAGTAGTCCAGGGAAAAGGTGCGGGCCTCCTGAACAATGAACTGCCAGTTCTTGTAGGGGTGGGACAATTCCTTCAAAAACGTTTCCACCCGCTCCTGGAGTCCGTAATACTTGGACATGACTTCCCGCAGGACCAGGTAGCGTTCCTCGATATCCACATCAACATGGTAGCTGGCCAGGTTGACTTCCAGTGCTTTTGATTTGACGGTCATTTTTTCAGTCACAGTGATAAGGGCTGATCTCGCAACAGAATCAGCCGGTTTTCCCAGGAGAGAATGATTGTTCCGGCACCTTCGACGGCCTGGTGCCGGATGATTTCAGAACGGCCGGTAACAACAAACCGGAAACCCGGATTATATCGACAATAAAACCAAAAAATTAAAGAGAAAGATGTTCCCTCCATTTTTGTCAGACCGGCGAAAAGAAGGTTATAAACTGTCTTTCTGCGCCGGGCGATAGAATTCCTGTCCGCCGCGCCGGCGGTAAAGCGGCTCCAGCAAACGGATACGCAGGCTACCTGCCGGTCGAAAAACTCAGGGGCTTCCCCCTGCCCCGCTGCCCTCGGACTCCTTCAACCGCTTGATAAAATTGCGGGCCTCCTCCTCGGTGCCGAAACGTCGCCGTTCATAGGCGGAGTCCCTTTCAATAGTAACCTTGACCGAAACCACTTCGCCGTTTTTGTTGGTTTCCTTGGAAAGTGTTATTTTCATTACCCGTCAGCCTCTTTTTCTTATTGTTTCTCCGTGAACCGGGTGACATAGTCGCCAAATTCGCGCCTTACCGCCGGATCGGTTTCCTCGTCATAGAGCCGCTCGATAATCCCCCGCACCCCGTTCCGGGACATGACCAGGGAATCCCCCTGCTCCTTGTACAGGCTGACGGCAGTCTGGGAAATGCCCGAGCAAAGCGCGTCCAGGAATCGCTGCCTGACCTTCAGCCCGTCTCCGTTTTTGGTGGGGTGCAAAAAAGACCGCGCAAATATGGCGGCGGCATTCCTGAAAGCGGCCGCCGGCGATCCGATCTTGCGGGTCGCCTCGTAAACCATGGCGGCGATGATCAGGGGGCTGCGGCGCAGCGTCTCCGGCGGCACCCGGTTGGTTTCCCCCAGATCGGTAACGCACAGGGAAACGAAATAATCCATGGTGCCCTTTTTTCCATAAATATACTCCCCGTTGGCCTGACTTTCATTAAAAAAAACAGATCCCGGCAGATCGGTGATGGTGCTGGGCTGGACCCCGATGCGATTCTTCAGGCAGAACCGGGCCACATCCATGCCGGTATTGTCGGTAACTGAATTGAAATAGTCATAGGGCAGCCCGAATATAAAGGAACTGTGAATGGAAATGCCGTGGGCGTGGATTTTCCGTATCTTGGTCCGATAGTAATCCGGTACAGACAAACCGCTTTTTTCAATATCGCCCACGATGTGCTTGTTAATGTGTTTGAGGTTGCGCAGGTCCAGGGATTCCAGCCCGATAAAAAAATGGGTACCCCCGGACCGCCGGATCCTGCGCAGCAGGTCATCGTCATTGGCCACGTCAATGGAAATCTGCACGGCATAATTGAGGCACAGTTCACTGTCGATGATCTTATCCAGCATCGTCAGCAGGTGTTTGCGGCCCAGCAGCAAGTTATCCGGGGTGAAAAAGAAATACCGGTTGGTAAAATCCACCCCTTGCGCCTGGGCGGATAGCAATTCCGCGATAAAATCATCGGGGTCCCGCAGGCGCAGGGCCCGCTGTTTTTTGGGCAGGGTGGAAATGGAGCAGAACTTGCAGGAAAAAGGGCAGCCGGTATGCGGTGCCGCCGGATTAATGCGGAAGTGCCGCAGGGGTGTCCAGCGAATAAAGGGCAGGCGATGCAGCAGGTTGATCGTGAGCGGCTCCAGCGGCTCGATGTTGGGAAAATCGCCCCAGACGCCGTCTTCGATCAGCTTGTAGCCGGTATACTCGGGCTGCGGCCCGCCGGCTTTCAGTCCGTCCAGAATTTCCTGGATGACTGTGCTGTCACCGGCGCCCTTGACGATGGCAATCAATTCCGGATGGGGAACATGCGCCCGGATAAAATCGTCCACGTCTCCCGGGCTGGTGGAAACATGGATGCCGCCGATGACTACGGGAATGCGGGCATGATTGAGAACGATGGCGGCCGCAGCCGCGCCGGGGAAATTGGAGCTCATGGCGGTGATGAAAACCGCCGCCGGCGGACGCTGATGATCCAGGATGACCCGGGAGAATGTTTTGCGTTTGCCGTCCAGCATGACCACCCGGTGATCCCTGGCCAGACGGGCCAGCTGGTTTTGAATATACACCGCCGAATACATCTCAATGGCCAGGGTGTCGACCATGGTCATACGCTGGCGGCTGGACTGGAAATCAATAAATTCCAGAAAATTATCCGCGGTAATGGCTTTTCTCGGCCGACCGGACAGGTAATAGATCACATCCAGCGGGGAAAGCCCGTTGGCCGGCATCAGGTCCATCAGGTTGTAGGTCAGCGGATTGTAAACGATAAAATAATCAACGGCCATCTCGGTCTGTCCCCGTCTGGAATGTTCTTACAGCATCCAGGCTGGTTTGGTGATTAACAGCATTGATATACCACAGGTAGGCAGCGGCTGGCAATATCAGAACGGTATCGGCGCCGTAAATATCAGTGGACCGGTCCGGTGCTCCTGTGATATTGAATAACCAGCGTGCAACTACCGGAGGAATCCCATGACCGATGAGACATGCCCCGGATTTCAATGGAGCGGAATCGCGGCCGGCCTCAAAAAAGAAAAAGGCAACCAGGACCTGGGCCTGATTTATTCCCCCACCCCGGCCAGCGCGGCGGCGGTGTTTACCAGTAACCGCGTCAAGGCGGCGCCGGTACTGCTGGACGCCGAGCGCATCCGGCAGGGAAGGGCCCGGGCCGTAGTGGTCAACAGCGGCAACGCCAACTGCTGCAACGGCCCGCAGGGCATGGCCGACGCCCGGGAGATGACCCGGCGCACAGCCGCGGAGCTGGATATCGCCGAAGACGAGGTGCTGGTCGCCTCCACCGGCGTCATCGGCGTGCCCCTGCCCATGCAGACCATTGCCAGCGCCCTGCCGGCCGCGGTCCAGGCCCTCTCCCCGACTGGTTTTACCGACTTTGCCGCCAGCATCATGACCACCGACCGCTTTGCCAAAACCGCGGCCGTTTCGGAATCCCTGCCGGACGGCGGAACGTTTACCATCGCCGCCGCCGCCAAGGGGGCCGGCATGATCCGGCCGGACATGGCCACCATGCTCTGTTTCGTGTGCTCGGACATCCAGGCTCCGCCGGATGTGCTGTCAGAAGGCCTGGGCCGGGCGGTGAACCGGACCTTCAACCGCATCACCGTGGACGGCGATACCAGCACCAATGACACCGTTATCCTGCTGGCCAACGGCGTCTCCGGCACCGTGCTGGAAACCGATGCCGACCGGGATCGGTTTACGGACGTCCTGACCGGAATCCTGGACCGCCTGGCCCGCTTGATGGTAAAAGACGGCGAAGGCGCCACCAAGCTGATTGACGTCCGCGTGCGGGGTGCCCGCACCCGGAAAGAGGCCATGCTGGCGGCTGAGACCGTGGCCGGTTCGACCCTGGTCAAGACCGCTTTTTTCGGCGAGGACGCCAACTGGGGTCGGATTGCCGCGGCAGTGGGCAGATCCGGGGCGGAATTCGACCCGGACTGCCTGGAAATTTTCTTTGACGACGTCCGGCTGGTGGCCGCAGGCCGGGTCTGCGGACCGGCCGCGGAAACCGCGGCCGCGGCCGTTTTGAAAAAAAACGAAATCACCGTTTTGATTGATTTACACACGGCCGGTCCGGGGGAGGCGTCCATGCTGACCTCGGACCCTTCCCTGGATCACGTGAAACATAAATCCGCTTACCCGGCGGGCATTTTGGCCCCCGCAGCCCGCTGGCATGATGCCTGGTTGT
>CAYTQK010000154.1:0-7959 GCA_964439745.1 uncultured Desulfobacterales bacterium | reverse complement strand
GAGGCAACCGATTGACCCCCTCAGTCAGGTGGCGGTAGGTGATCGGTTCGTCTTCATAAACAATGGCGACCTTGTCGGGCATCATCAAAGCCCGTTTATAGGGGATGTAACCGACATTCCATTCAATTGCCATGGTGTGCTCCTTGTTGGTTTGGCGTTTCTTGATACGCGTCCTGGTTGCAGTCATGGTCCGGCCGTGCCCGCCGCGGCCATGAACTGCTTAGTTTCTTAGCAAAAGGGGTGCCAATAACCTTAATTTTTTATAACTATTTAGTATTATTGTTTAATTTTAAAAATTTTGCACCCGGGCGGTTTGAAAAAATCCGGGCGGAAGGTGGGGACAAACGCCACGAATCGGGACAAAAGGTCTCAGCGCTGCCAGGCCAGGGCAGTTCCGGCCCCGCCGCTGAGCCCCGGACGGTTTCCCGGAAAATCCAAAGGGGCCACGAAATCAGGGGCTGCCTTGGCATCGCAGGGCAGCCGCCGGGTCGGCAGCGAGAAACAACCGCTTGAACAGGCGTTCCAGGGCCTGGGGCAGGTGTTCGTATCCCTTTAGAAATTGAATCGTCTGGCCGTACTGCTGCCGCATTTTTTCCCGGTCCCGGCAGCCGCAGCCCAGGGTCACCAGGTGAATGTTTTCCCGGCAGCAGTAATCAAGGCCGTATTGGACGTCGCAGCCGAAATTGGACTCGCCGTCGGTGATATGAATGAGCAGGTTGCGCTGTCGGCCCCGGCCCCGCTCCATCATCCAGGCGGCGGCGATGATGGCCTGGCCGGAGGCTGTTTTCCCGGCCGGCGGCACGGTCAACAGGCGGCCGTTGACGAGCAGGCTGGAGAACATGCAGATATTATTGATTTCAAAATAGGCGTAGGCCGACAGCCGGTTCCGGCCGCCCCGCAGGGCCTGGTTGAGATTGGCCATGGTGTTTTCCACGATGCGCATTTTATGGCCCTGCATGGAACCGCTGGCATCCACCAGGAGACAGATCTGCCAGCGTTCTTCGGGCACGAAATATTGCTGCCGAAAGCATCTGCCCGTCAGCGGCGCCCGGTACAGCCGCCGCGGATCGATTTTTCCGGTCGTCAATCCCCGGCTGGTAATTTTTCGGCGGGGGCCGTAATTCAGAAACACGGATCGCAGGCGGGACACCAGCGGCCGCTCGATGACCGGCCGGCAGGGCTGATGATAGTCCCAGCGGGACATGCGTACCACTTCCGGGTTGTCAAAACCGGCCACGGCACGAATCATCGGTGTCAGGTCCAGGGAGCCGCCGGACAACTGTACCTCCAGTTCCTGAACCAGCGAAGCGGGCAGGGGCGACGGGTCTTTTCCGGTCGCGTACCGTCCGGACGGGGAAGAGGCGGGCTGTTGAGGGAAATAGAGCAACCGCTTGTTTTGGACCGGCAGGGCCATCAAGCGCCCGGCCGAGGCCGTCCATTGCCGCTGGTACAGGTCGGCCCGTTGCCGGCACCGCTCCACAAGACCGGGACCGGCGGTGGCGGCAATGGTGCAGAGCGACTCCTCCAGAGCGCGTAACTCTTGGAGCAGATCCGCCGAGAGTCCTGTTGGCGCCGGCAGCGGGGAATCGGCAGGCGGCCCCAGGGTTTGCATCCAGACCAGCAGAAGAAATTCCAGGGTTCCCGGGCGGCCCTCCAGCCGCCATTCTTCCTGGATGGCCTGTTCCCGGGCCTTATCCGCGTATCGGCCGGCGATGCTGCCGGCGGCGGCCAGGTCGACATAGATAGTCTCAGCCGTATGGACCAGTTTCTGGAACCGGACGGTTTCCCGGCCGCTTAACGTCGCCATGAACGGTTCCAGAATTTTCCAGACCCGTCGGCTCCATTCCTTTCTGTGATAGGCCTCATGGACCACCTGGCCGGCCATAAGATCGATTATGTAATGGTCCAGGGGGTAATCGGTATTCCGGGCCGGCGCCGGGTCAATGAGGAGAGCCGCGTCATCGGCCAGGGACATGCCGGGAAACAGCACCTGGCCCACATTGGGGCCCAGGTGACCAGCAATTTTGCGCAGGGATTTGAGCAGATTGGCCAGGGCGGACGCCTCAGATATGCCCCGGTTCCGGGCCCAGAAGCGGGACAGGGCCGGCTCCGGCGAATCGGGGGGGTGGCGATTAATAGGGCTGATAATCGATCTCCTGGCCGCTGTCCACCGCCCCGGTCTCCAGGTGCAAAGAGAGCAGGGCCGACTCCAGCAGATCCCGGTCGATTTGCATGCTGGTGGTGATGGCTTCCCGGACCGTGGCGCCGATCCCGATCATTTCGGCCATCATCAGGGTGTGCCGGGTGGAGACGCCCACCGGTTCCTGGGCGTTGCTCCGCAGCTTGTTGGCGACATTGACCAGGGTCAGGGCTTCGGCCTGGCCAATGCCCCCTTTTTTCTGAATCACCTCGGTTTCAATGGAGGAAGGCAGATAATCGAGCATGGTTACGTAAAAGCGGTCGACCAGGGCGGCATCCAGCATCTCCGTTCCGGCAAACTCTTCTCCCTCGTTGAGGGTGGCAAAAAAGATCACGCCCGGGGCCACTTCTATCCGTCCCAGCTCGTCGGTCCAGATGGACCGGTCATCGGAAAGGATGGAAAAGAGCATGTTCAGCGCCTTGGGATGTTCCGGGCGGTTGATTTCTTCCAGGTGAATTACGCATCCCGGGGTGCGGATGGCCTTGGGAAACAGAAACTCCTGGTATTCGGTACGGCCATCAACGAGCCGGTACTCGCCGAAAAGCTGCCCCGGCTCGGAGAGAATCCCGATCTGAAAGGTGGCCAGGGGCCGGTCATGCCGGGCCGCGAACTGTCGGACCAGGGTGGTCTTGCCGCAGCCCTGCCGGCCGGTTACCAGGACGTTAACGGGATGACGGTCGGCCAGCAGCCGAACACGGTCCAGGTTTTCCGTGACCGTCCGGGGCAGAAAAAAATGGTCTTCATGGTCCGGAATAACCAGGTCTGCTGAAGTCGACATGGGCTTGCTCCTGTTGACCGGTGTTACCAGTCGGTCAGTTCCTTTTGTTTCTGCAGAAGAAAGGCGTTGACGCCCGGCAGATTCCACCGCTGATTGATCTGGTACAGGGTTCTCATCTTCGCCATGGCGGCCTGGCGTACGGCCGGGTCGTCCTCCCGGCCGACGCGGCTGATGGCGGTCATCAACCGGTCGATCCGGATCTCCTCCTGCCGCAGGGCCTCGGTTCTGGAAAAAACCAGCTCTTGTCCGCATCCGGGACACGCCCGGAGATCCGATTCCCCGGTGGCCGGTCAACCGTTGCGGCAGATATAGGGAAACAAGAGATGATCGTCGGTATAACCGCAGGCCGTACAGGTAAATTCCATGATGTCTCCGGCAGGAGCCAAACAGGCACCCCGACGGCAAAGTCGGGGCGCCTGCCGGCACGGTGGTTGGTTGTCTTTTTGCCCGGCAATCAGGCCGTCGCCTGGCCGGTCACGTCCTCGGCCAGCCCCTCGATACCGGTCGATTTTCCCCAGGGGGCAAAACCGTCGGCCAGGGTTTGGACCACCTCGCCCTTGAGCTCATCGGTTGCCAGCTGCGCCCCGCAACTGGTGCACTGCCGGATACTCACCGAAGCATCCATCCGGGCGTTGTAAAGGTACCGGAAGTCGGACAACGGTGCTTCATGGCCGCATTCTGAACATTTCATATTCTCCTCCTTTAGCGAGCAATGGCTGAATTGATACCGGTTTCAAATCAAGGATGAACTCAGGGCGGCCAGAAGGACGCGACCCGGGCGTATTTTAATACGTCGAGGAGCCGGCGACGCAGCCAACGCAGAGAGCGCCTTGATCGGGAACTGTTATTATTTGTCCTGGAACTGGCGCAACGACCGCCGGAACCGGGGATCACTGCACTCGTAACCGTCCTTGTCCACGAACTTCATTTTTTCGTAATACCGGCATTTGGCCGCGTCGGTCAGGGCCCGGACCAGGTAGCCGTTTTTCCCTTCCAGCACGTATTCCGGCGGGTCCGCAAAAAGATCGGATCCTTCTTTCAGCTTTTTACAGGCACCCCGGCCATCGCTGGACCAAGCGTTCTCGGAGAAATGGACGCACAATCCGCAGGGCTTGTCCGGTACTTCTTTGTCCTGATCGGCCGGCTGCGTCTGCCGCACGCCAAAAGCACCGGTTGCGTTGGCGTACTCTTGTCGACTTTTTCTTGCCATGATCGGTCTCCTCCCACCTGGAAATGATTCCGCAAAAGGGCCCGCACCGGTTGCCGGCACGAGCCCTGTTAGTGGTTACAATCCCTGAATGGTGCGTTGAATAATATTGTCCTGGGTCTTGCGGCTGATATCCACAAAGTGGGCGCTGTAACCGGCCACCCGCACGATTACTTCCTGGTAATCCTCGGGGTCTTTCTGGGCCGCCCGCAGGGTGGCGTCATCGACCATGTTGAACTGCACGTGGTCGATGCCCAGGTCGGCCCAGGCCCGCATGTAGGCTTTCCACATTTGAAAGCCTTTTTCTCCGGCCAGCTGGGTCGGGGAGAGCCGCTGATTCAACAGGAAGGCCCGGCCGTCGGAAATGTGATCGATCTTGCCGCAGGATTTGAGCACGGCCGTGGGCCCTTTTTTGTCCAGCCCCGGACCGGGCGAAATGCCGCCGTCATAGAGGGCGTCACCCAGCCGGCGGCCGTTGGGCAGAGCCCCGACGATGTTGGCGTAATGGATGTTGCCGCTGACGTTTTCCGGCAGGATCGGCCAGTTATTGCCCATGGGGTCCTTGATCTCCCGGGAGAATTTGGCTGCGGACCGCAGGCAGCGCAGCATGATTTCATCCACGTAATCATCGTCATTGCCCCATTTGGGGGCGTTTTTGACGAAATCCAGGCGCATTTCCTCCTGGCCGTCCCAGTCGGTTTCCAGGGCATTTTTGAGCTCGGCCATGGTGTATTTTTTCTCGTCAAAAACCAGCTTTTTCACGGCGGCCAGGCTGTCGGCGTTTTCCACCCAGGTAAAGGCGGTGATCCAGGAATTTCCCCGACTGAGGGAGGGTTCGCAGACATCCAGTCCGCTTTCCACGGAGCGTTCCGAAATCGCCGAGAGAAAGGGGCGGGGCGTCATTGTCGGCGCCAGGGCCCGGGCCCGGTTGACGGGCCGTACCAGCAGGCTGAAGATGCACTTCATCTGGCTTTCCCAGGCCGCGAAGACCTTGTCAAAATCGGTCAATTCTTCCACCGGCGGGGTTTCGGCGCCGATCTGCATGCTGAAGACGTTGTCATACCCGCTGCTGAAGACATATTCGACAATCTTGGCGCAGTTGACGGTGGCATTGGCCATGCGCATTGGCTGAAACCCTTTTTTGGTGGTCGGTGCCGGCGACATGCAGGCCTGGTGGACCCAGGTCCGGGCTTCCTCGATGGGATGACCGTGCCAGCACATGGAATTGGCGATCAGGATAGGATCATTGCGCATGGAGGGATAACCCAGACCCTGGCGAATGCACTCAAAACACTCCTTCATGACCTCATCGGACACCTTGGGATGCCAGCGGAAGGCAAAGGTGGGATTGGCCACCCGCACCAGCCGGGCCGCCTGCAGCAGGGCGATGGTCATGCCGTTGCAGGCATCACTGCCGTCCTTGTTGACGCCGCCCAGGGTCCATACCCAGGTACCGCTGATGCCTTGAAGGCCTTCCCGGGTCCACTTGGGTTTGTACTGTTCCACTTCCGCCGCCCGGATGAGGAATTCGCCGGTCAGTTCCACGGCCTCTTCATGGGTGAGACGTTTGTCTTCCAGCACGTCCTTGTTGTAATAGGGTCCGTGGTAATAGTCCGGCCGGGCCGGCCAGGCCCCTTCAACGGCTTCGGTGCGGCTGAAAAGCTGAATAAAAAGATCGTACTGCAGGGATTCCTGCAGGGTGCGGGGCGGCTTGGCCGGAACGCGTTCGCAGACTTCGGCGATCCGCAGCAGTTCTTCCTTGCGCTGGTCATCGGTCTCGAAATTTTCCGCCAGGATCCGGGCCAGCCGGGCATACCGCTGGGCATGCCGGATACAGGCTTCCAGGCATATCTGCATGGCCTCCCAGTTGTTCATCTTGTCGTACAAGTCCATGATTTCCTGGCTGGCCGTGGGCTCATGGACCTTGGCGTCGGCTTCGTCAATATTCTTGTCCAGTTCGGCAATGACGTCCTCGAAGCCGCGCTGGCCGGTCATGATGTACTCGTAGTCCTTGCCGGAATAGCCGCCGCGGGCCAGGGGAACCCCCCAGCCGACGGCGCCGGAGAGAATCTTCATCATGTCGTCCAGGTCCAGGTGGGGCATGATTTTGTCCAGATCGGATTTGCCGCTCCAATAGGCCTTGATCTCGGCGATGATTTCCTGGGCTTCCTCGACCGGCTCGGGAAGAGAGGAAGGATCGTTGTAAACCTCTTCATTGAGGATGGAGGCTGCCGAGGGGTCCCAGCTAATGGTGTTGGGCAGGCCGGCGTTGTAGCCCACCAGCTGGGACTGGTCGGTGATAAAAATGGTCTTGTTGTCCAGTATGTGGGCGAACATGTGGGCGAATTTTATCACCCAGGGGTCCGGCGACATTTCCAGTTCCCGGGCTTTGTCGGTCTGCAGTCGGGGCCTTTCCAGGTCCACCTTGACCCCCGGGTTGTACAGGCCGCCGACCGCCCCTTTTTTCCAGATCGCCTTGCGCAGGTAGTTCAGTCGGGGGGACCGCTTTTTTTCCGCAGCCCACCACCATTGCTGCTTTTCTTCCATTTCTTGTATTGATTTGGCCGCTTCGTACATGATGCTCTCCTTGCCTGGTTGATTGTTCTCCGGGGTAATGATAGCTTTCCGCCCCGACTATTTTTTCTGAAAATCGGGACAGGAGGCGGCGTCCTGCTCTGCCGCCACCGGTTTGGCCATATAAAACGCCTGCCGGGGATCTTCGCCTCTTTTTACACAGTCACCGTTTTCCGGTTGTTCTGCCAGCGGAAAAAAATGTTTACATTCATTGCATGCAGCCATGATCTCCTCCTTCATGAGATAAGGGTTGAGAGGTGTGGTCCTATGCCCCCTGGATTTGCCATTCATGTTCAGCAAATTATATGCCAAAACTACTATTTTTATATAAATACTTGATTATTAATAAAAATAAGAGAATAGCCGCTATCGGTCCAATGGGCACAATGGGAACAGCGCCGGTACGGAAGAATGATAACCACTTAGATTTAAAGGATATTATGTTGACTATGCCGGTTGCGGACAGGTTTGGGGCATCATGACCCATGGAAAAAGGGACACGGCCGGCCAGTCCGTTCCTGGCCAGCCCGAATATTTCATGAGTTTTTCGACTATAGTTTTTTTTCAATAAAGTACAAATGTTTATTGATAGTTCCCGGCTCGTTTTCAAAATACTAACCGGAACTGGCTCTTGATGGAATTTTCACCAGTGACAGGTCGAAAAAAGTCACCCTTCGGGCGAGGTGTCGTGGGCTCAACTGCCGTGTTGCAGGGTGCTCGCGGTATAATTATTACAGCTTCGTCTCCTCCGCCTGGCAGTTCTGCTCAAAGCGATTCTTGAAATATTCGGGCCAGCGGTCGGAAGAAAAGCGGAACGAGGCCCGATCACCCCGCCGAAGAACGGATGACAGCTCATTTGGGAAATGAAAAAGGGGGAAAACGGGTTACCGGTTCTGCACGGCCGAACCGGTCTCCTCGAATCCGGAGCCGCCGATGGTTACGATCAGTCCCTGCTCCCGGTAGGTTTCCGCCGGCAGTTCCAGGAAAAAAGGCTGCATGGCCTCGGTTGCCTGCAGGGACCAGTCCCGGTCGAGCCAGTCATACTTGCTTTCACACCAATTATGAAAAGGCAGCAGGTCGATCCGGGCCGGCCGACGCGGCAGGTCTGCCAGGAACCGGGCCGCCCGGCGGTGAAAGGCCATTTCGTCGTTGAAACCGGGCCCCCCCGCGGATCGGATCCGGAACTCGCGTTCTGAAGCG
>CAYTQK010000153.1:0-8052 GCA_964439745.1 uncultured Desulfobacterales bacterium | reverse complement strand
CGGAAAACGGCGTGTGGCCGAACACGACTGTTTTGCCGAAATCATAATCCGAATTGATAAAGCTTTTCCGGATCCATAAAAGATCCTCTGGCTTCTGCTTCTCCAGGGCCACACCTTCCCGCAGACCGGCATGAACGAAAATATAATCATCGGTTTCATAGTACAGCTGCAGGGAATTGAAAAAATTCAGGTGCGCCTGGGGAATGGCCAGGTCCCCGTTGCTGTCGGTATACTCTTTGAGCGTCTTTTCCCCGCCGTTGAAAAGGAAGGTGATCTCATCCTCGCCGGACAGGTAGTTGAAGAACATCTCTTCATGATTGCCCTTGAGAAAGACCAGGTGATCATGTTTTGCCTTGAGGCCGGCCAGGTAATCCACGACATTATACGACCCTTCGCCCCGGTCGATATAATCTCCCAGGAACACCACGGTATCTTCGCTGTAATCGGGCTGGATTTTTTCCATCAACTCCCGCAGCTTCACGTCACACCCGTGAATGTCTCCAACGGCGAAAATTTTACCCATGGTAATATGATGTCAGGGACATCACCCTTTTTCTTGGCGGCTTTGTCAATCATGTTGTTCCGGCCCGCCCGTCTCCGGACACCGGCGCAATTTTTTTACCAAAAAATAAAGAACGAAATTATGATTTTATCTTCCCTGCCGGGAAAAATCAAGCCAATCCCAGCAAAAGGCCGCACTGGTAGACGACAAAAGAAGCGCCCCAGGCCACCAGGGTGGTATAGGCGATATTGAAAATTGCCCAGCGGACAGACCCGGTTTCCCGGCGGATGGCGGCCACGGTGGCAATGCAGGGGATGTAGAGCAGGACAAAGACCATCATGGACAGGGCGGACAGGGGCGTCATGCCCGAATCCTGCAGGGCCTGGCGCAGGGCGCCGCTTTCCGCCCCTTCCACGGCATAGAGAACCCCCATGGTACTGATCACGATCTCCTTGGCCACGAATCCGGTCAGCAGAGCCACGCTGCCCCGCCAGTCGATCCCGATCGGTTCGAATACCGGCGCGATAAAGGCGCCGATACGGCCCATGTACACCTTTTCCGACCGCTCCCGGGCCTTGGCCTGGGCCACTGCCTCCAGGCGGGCGGCCTTGTCCGCGGCCAGAACCTGCTTCCTGGCCGCGCCTTCAGCCTGGTCCAGGCGGGCGGCATAGGTGGTCTTGATCTGCGCCATTTGCGCGGCATAATCGGTATCATACTGAATATCACGGGGAAAGGTGGAAAGCACCCAGATAACCATGGAACCGACCAGGATGACGCCGCCCATCTTTTTCAAAAACTGCTTGGCCCGGTCCCACATGTGAATCAGCAGGCCTTTCAGCATGGGCGCCCGATACGGCGGCAGCTCCATGACAAAGGGAGCATCCTCGCCTCTCAGCAGGGTGGAACGAAACAGCCGGCCGGTGAGGATGGCGATCAGCACCCCCAGCAGGTAAATAGAAAAAATCACCGTCCCGGCCTGGTGCGGGAAAAACGTCCCCGCCAGGACGATATACACCGGCAGTCGGGCCGAACAGGACATGAAGGGGGTAATCAGGATGGTCAGGATCCGGTCTTTGCGGTTTTCCAGGGTCCGGGCGGCCATCACGGCCGGGACGCTGCAGCCGAAGCCCATCAGCATGGGAATGAAGGACTTGCCGTGCAGGCCGATGAGGTGCATGATCCGGTCCATCAAAAACGCCGCCCGGGCCATGTAACCGGTATCCTCGAACAGTGCGATGAAGAAAAAAAGAATCAGGATATTGGGCAGAAAAATGGCCACGCTGCCCACCCCGGCGACGAGGCCGTCCTGCAGGAACATCTGCAGCAGGCCGTCCGGCAGCAGGCCGCCCACCCCCTGGGAGACCAGGGAAAACCCGGCTTCGATCCACTCCATGGGGTAGGCGCCCAGGCTGAAGGTCAACTGAAACATCAGCCAGAGAAAAAAGATAAAAATGGGAAACCCCAGGAACTTGTCGGTCAGGACCAGGTCGATGCTGCGGGACATGTCCCCCCGTCTTTTCTGGGCCACGTTTACCCCTTCCTTCAGAATGCCGGCGATGAATCCGTAGCGCTCGTCGGTCATTATGATTTCCGGATCCTCGTCGTACAGATCCATCAGGCGGGTGCGCAGCCGATCGGCTTCTTCCAGCAGGGGTTGCCCGGCATCGCCGGCGGTACCCTGGATGCGGTCCCGGACAATCTCGTCTTTTTCCAGCAGCTTGATGGCGATCCAGCGGCTGTTATAAAAAGAGCCGCCGGCGGCATCGATGTGGTCCTTGAGTTCGGCAATGGCGGCCTCGGCATCGCGGTTATAGCGGACCCGGCGTTCCGGCTGGGTGGGCGTACCGGACTCGGCCAGGTAGATCACCCGGTCCAGCAGTTCCGACACGCCTTCGCCCTTGTTGCCCACCGTAAAAACCACTTCCACGTCCAGCAGCTGGGAAAGTTTTTCGGCATCAATGGTAATGCCCTTGGATTCGGCCAGGTCGGCCATGTTCAGGGCGAACAGAACCTTGCAGTCCAGTTCGCGGATCTGGGTGGCCAGGTAAAGATTGCGCTCCAGGTTGGCGGCATCAATGATGACCACGACCACGTCCGGTGATTCGTCCAGGATAAAGTTCCGGGCGATGATCTCTTCCACGGAAAAGGGGGTCAGGCTGTAGGTGCCGGGCAGATCCACAACCTCAATATTATAGCCCCCGCATTGAATAAAGCCCTCTTTTTTGGCAACCGTCACCCCGGACCAGTTACCGACCTTCTGCCGGGTTCCCGTGATCTGGTTGAAAATGGTGGTTTTCCCGGAATTGGGATTGCCGGCCAGGGCCACCTTTACATATGATTTTGTCACAACGGCCTGTCCTGTTTATCACCGGTTATCAGTTCCACTTCAATCCGGGCGGCCTCTTCCACGCGCAAGGAGATGGAATAGCCCTTGACCCGCAGTTCCAGCGGATCCCGCAGGGGGGCGTACTTTTCCACGTAGATCGCGGCGCCCCGGGTAATGCCCATTTCCAGCAACCGCCTGCGAAACGGCCCCTGGCCACCGATGCGGACAACCCGGGCACTCTGCCCTTCTTTCATTTCACTCATTACCACTGCGCTGTCTCCGTATCCGGCGGCCTGCCGGCAGCCGGAAGCTGATTCAAAAAAGGTTAAATAATAGCAGAAAGAAAAATCCAACGCAAGCGAATATCCACACCCCCTCTTCTCTGTGACGGGGCCGCCGCCAACCGCTCCGGCAGCGAGGGGCGCCCGGCTTACCCTTTTTTTCAGCAAAATCATTGATGGCTTCGTAAAAAGTTTAAAAAATGTTATGCCCGTCAAATAATAAAAATATAAGTTTTTGATTTTACTTAAATACTTAATCACTTAAAACTTAACACTGCCTGTAAAAAAGACTTTTTACAGGCTTGTCATCATTGAAAAACGGTCAAAATTGCATTTGTATCTGTAAACAGATATAATAAAAACTTTCATGTTCGCGGCGTGCCTGTCCCGGAACCGGGCAGGAGCTTACAACGGCAACACCGCAAGAGGAGCAACACGGTTGAAAATTATTATTATCGGAGCCGGTGAGGTCGGATTTCATACCGCCAGCCGGCTGTCCATCGAGAACAAGGATGTCGTGGTCATTGACCGTGACCCAAGGGCCCTGCGCCGTATTGCCGAAAACACCGATGTCCAGACCATCGTGGGCTCGGGCAGCAGCCCGGTCATCCTGGAAGAGGCCGGCCTCAAGGAGGCGGAAATTCTGCTGGCGGTTACCGACAGCGACGAGATCAACCTGGTCGCCTGCCTGGTGGCCAACCTGCTTTCCCCTTCCACCAAAAAACTGGCCCGGGTGCGCAGCGGCGATTTTGACGGCCACCATGAAAGCTTCCGGGAAAAAGCCCCCTATATCGACACCATCATCAATCCGGAAATCGAGGTCATCAACACCATCGAAAGCCTCATCAGCGTTCCCGGCGCGGTGGAAGTCCGGGCCCTGGCCGATGACCGGCTGCGGCTGGTGGCCGTCCGCATGCCCAAGGATTCACCCCTGGCCGGCCGGCCGCTGTCCGAGGCAGCTGGAAAAATCGGGAACAACAGTTTTCTGGTGGCCGCCATTGTCCGTAACGAAAAAATGATCGTTCCCCACGGCAACAACCGCTTGCTGCCCAATGATATTGTCTACTTCATCAGCGAAAAAGAACGCCTGGCCAGCTCCCTCAAGGTCTTTGACAAGCCTACCCGGCCGGTCCACCGAGCCCTCATCGTCGGCGGGGGGCGCCTGGGACTGCGCCTGGCCCAGCGGTTCGAGGCGGCCGATATCAAGACCAAGATCATCGAAATCAACCCGGATCGCTGCGCCTACCTGGCCGAAGCCATGCACAAGACCGTGGTGCTGCAGGGCAACGGGTCGGACCAGGAACTGCTGGTCGAGGAACACATCCAGGACATGGACGTGGTCGTCAGCCTGACCGATGATGAACAGACCAACATTCTTATCTCGCTGCTGGCCAACCGGCTGGGGGCGGCCAATACCGTCACCAAGATCTCTAAATTCACCTATATACCCCTGATGTCCACCATCGGCCTGGAGCAGGTGGTCAGCCCCCGGCTGTCGGCCATCAACAGCATTCTCCAGCACATCCGCAAAGGCAAGGTACTCTCGGCTGTTGCCCTCAAGGAGGAGCAGGCGGAAGTCCTGGAAGCGGTCGCCCTGTCCACCTCCGAGCTGGTGGGCCGCCCCCTGCGCAAGGTCAACATGCCCAAGAGCACCCTGCTGGTGGGCATCATCCGCGGTGAAGAAATCATCGTGCCCACCGGGGATACGGTGGTCGAACCCGAAGACCGGGTCATCATCTTCGCCCAGAAACATGCCATCGCTAAGGTGGAGAAACTACTTTCCGTGAAACTCGAGTTTATTTAATTGAACTGGCGGCTTATAATAAATATCAGCGGCTACCTGGTCCTTTTTCTGGGACTGGGCATGATCTTTCCCCTGCTGACGGGACTCGGCTTCGGGGAAACCGGGCTGGTACCCCCCCTGCTGCTCTCCATCGGGATTACCATCGGCTGCGGGGGCGCCATGATCCTTTTCTCCCGGGCACCCGCCGGACTGTCCATTGGCAAGCGGGAAAGCATGATCGTCGTCGGTGCCTGCTGGCTGGCCGCCGGCCTGTTCGGCGCCCTGCCCTTTTATTTCAGCGGACTGCTGCCCGGTTTCACAGATGCCCTGTTCGAGTCCGTGTCGGGCTTTACCACCACCGGCGCGTCGGTCTTGACCGACATCGAAAGCGCTCCCCGGGGATTGCTGTTGTGGCGCAGCTTTATCCAGTGGCTGGGCGGCATGGGCATCATCGTGCTGTCGGTGGCCATCCTGCCTTTTCTCGGGGTGGGCGGCATGCAGCTATACAAAGCCGAGGTGCCCAGCCCGGTCCCGGACAAGCTGCAGCCGCGGATCAGCGAAACCGCCAAGACCCTGTGGAAAGTGTACCTGCTCTTTACCCTGGCGGAAATGGTCCTGCTGAAAATTGGCGGCATGTCCCTGTTCGATGCCGTCTGTCATACCTTCACCACCATGCCCACCGGCGGTTTTTCCACCCGGAATCTCTCCCTCGGCGGTTATGACCGCCTCTATTTTGACATGATTGTCCTGGTCTTTATGGTCTTTGCCGGCATCAATTTCTCCCTCCACTACCAGATGCTCCGGGGGCGTTCACTGGCCGTGTGGAAGGACGCGGAGGGACGCTTTTTTTTGTGCCTGGTTCTGGTCCTGATCGCGCTGGTCAGCCTCAATCTCTACGGCAGCATCTACCAGAGCCTCGGCCAGGCCCTGCGGTACGGCAGTTTCCAGGTGGTCTCCATTATTACCACCACCGGCTTTACTACGGCGGATTACGAGACCTGGCCGGCATTGTCCCAGCTGATCCTTTTTTTCTGCATGTTTGTCGGCGCCTCGGCCGGGTCCACCGGCGGCGGCATGAAGATCATCCGGATCATGCTCTGTTGCAAGTACTGCTACCGGGAACTCTTTTCCCTGATCCATCCCAAGGCCGTCTCCCATGTCAAGATTGCCGGGAAAAGCGTCCCCGGTGATGTCATGCGGAGCATCATGGGCTTTTTATGCCTGTATATCTTCATTTTTATATTTTCTTCATTCCTGCTGGCCGGTATGGGCGTGGACGCGATCACCTCGGTGGCGGCCGTGGCCGCCTCCCTGGGCAACATCGGCCCCGGGTTCGCCGCCGTCGGCCCCCTGGACAATTTCGCGCTGATACCGGCCGGCGGCAAATGGCTGCTGATCTGGTGCATGCTGCTGGGCCGGCTGGAGATTTATACCCTGATCATCCTGCTGATCCCGGAATTCTGGCGGAAATAAAAAATCCTTGCGGGATAATGTTTTTTGCGCTGTTTCAGATTTTATCTTGATTTTGCACCGGCAGCATTTTAACGTGGACGCTGTACAATAATATGCTTTTAAAAAACAATTTGTTATTTTTATCAAGGAGATAAGGATATGAGACAAAAGTTTTCCCTGACCAGTGAAGGCAAGGACGGGCTGGTCCTCACGGAATATTCCGAACTGGAAAAAAATGAATATTCCATTATCAATACAGCGACTTATTCCTTAACAGACCTTCGCAGAGTCGCCAAGCAGGGTCTGAAGGAGCTGATGCCGGCCCTGCGCCACAAGGATTTTTTTCCGCCGTCGCCGATCCTGGAAAAAGTGGCCGCCGCCGTGCTGGAACTGATGGAATCCGCGGACCGGGATAAGATTGAAGTGACCATTGATGACAACCAGGTGTTCGAGGATGAAGAGCCGGACATCGAAGATCTCGAAGAAGAGGAAATGGAGCTGGATGAGCTGGATGACATTCTGGATTCGGACGAAGACCTGAGTGATGACGATGACCTGGTTGATGATGAAAAGGAGTAATCGGTCGATTGCGGTGACAGGGGGGATGCCATGAAGGAGGTCATCCGGAGCCTGATCCTGGAGGCCGCGCAGGAGGCCCACCAGGCCGGCGAACTGGCCAGCGACGCCTTTGCCGAAGTGGAGGTGGAAGAGCCCCGGGCCGGCGCACATGGAGATCTGGCCACCAATTTTGCCATGGTTTCGGCCTCGGCCCAGAAAATGGCCCCACGCAGAATCGCCGAGATTCTCATTGCCCGCCTGTCCGGCCGGGACGACCGCATTGCCGGCACAGAAGTGGCCGGTCCCGGCTTTATCAATTTTTTTATCCGGCCGCAGGCCTGGCATCCGGTATTGCGGGAAATCGAGACCAACCCGGATTACGGGGCCTGCAACATCGGCCAGGGCCGCGCTGTCCAGGTGGAATTTGTCAGCGCCAATCCCACCGGACCGCTGCATGTGGGCCATGGCCGGGGCGCGGCCGTGGGCGACAGCCTGGCCAATATTCTGGCCTTCTGCGGCTGGAAGGTCTTCCGGGAATATTACATCAACGACGCCGGAAACCAGATCAATACCCTGGGGCGTTCGGTCTATCTGCGCTGGCAGGAGTGCCGGGGAATTTCCGTGGAATATCCCGTAGACTGCTACCAGGGCGAGTATATCCGGGAGCTGGCCGCCGGCATCGAAGCGGATCCGGCCGTTCACCTGGAAACGGCGGCGGAAGATGATGCCGTTGCCGCCTGCGCCGCCTTGGCCGCAGAACGGATACTGGCGGGGATCCGGGAAGACCTGAAAAATTTCGGGATTGTCTTTGACAACTGGTTTTCGGAAAAAGCCCTGTTTGACACCCGGGCGGTGGCCGGCGCCCTGGAGACCATCCGGGAAAAGGGCTTCGCCTACGAAGCGGACGGCGCCCTGTGGTTCAAATCGGCCGAACTGGGCGATGAAAAAGACCGGGTGGTGGTCCGCGGCAACGGCGAAACAACCTATTTCGCCTCGGACATGGCCTATCACAAGAACAAGCTCGACCGCGGCTTTGACCGTCTGATCGACGTCTGGGGAGCGGACCACCACGGCTATGTGGCCCGCATCAAGGCGTCCGTCCAGGCGCTGACCGACAGTTCGGACGCCCTGGAGGTAATCCTGGTGCAGC
>CAYTQK010000152.1:0-8117 GCA_964439745.1 uncultured Desulfobacterales bacterium | reverse complement strand
TTGGGGCCGGTTCCAACCGTCTGCTAAATTGCTCGAACTCGGGCTGTCGCCCTCAAACAAGCGAGCAATTTTTAACGCAGCCGGTCGGAACCGGCTTTTTCCCAAAAGGTGCAAATGGTGCGCACAAAAACCACTTCCCCCCAAGCCCGTTCTTACAAAAAATGAATGTGATTTAAATAAATATTCCAATATTTTATAATAAAAACAAGGTGGTCCGGGTATTTACCGATTCGATTGGGTGCAGCTGCCAGGATTTGGAACCATTCATGACATATTCGGAATCCGCCGGTGGTCAAAGGCCCGGAAAGGGTCACGGCGCGAAAAAAGGAAACCAGTAAAAGCACAAAGACCCCTGACAGCAGGTGACATCATGACCATTTCCCCCCGCACCGCCCTGACAAACGCTGAAATCGAGGCTTTTTCCCCGGCCGAAAAGATCGGGCTGATCACCACCATCAATCCCGAGGGCCTGCCCCATATCACCCTGATCACCTCGCTTACGGCCAATGGTCCCCACCAGCTCACCCTGGGGGAATTTTCCAGGGGAAAAAGCAAGGAGCACCTGGCGTCCCGGCCGGAAACGGCCTTCCTGGTCATGACCATGGATCGACGGATGTGGCGCGGCCGGGCCGCCTGGACCCATTGCCGGCAGGAGGGACCGGAATACGAGCGCTACAACAACCTGCCCATGTTCCGATACAACGCCTATTTCGGCATCAACACGGTGCACTACCTGGACCTGGCCGAAGTCACCGGCCCGGCCAAGCTGCCCCTGGGCCGGATCGTGGCGGCCTCCCTGCTGAACCGGGCGCTGGCCGGCCGCCGGGCCGAAAAACAACCGGCCCCGGCCCTGAAGCCCTATGCCGAAAAAAAAATTTTCAACAACCTCGGCGCGCTCAAGTTTCTCGGCTGGATCACCCCGGCCGGCCGGCCGGCGCTGGTGCCCGTGCTGCCCGCCCGGGCGGCCGACTCCGGCCGGCTGGTGCTGACTTCCTTTCCCTATGGCCGGGAACTGGCCGCCATCCCCGACGGCACCGTTGTGGCCGTGTTCGGCCTGACCCTGGTCATGGAAAGCGTGCTGGTGCGGGGACGGCTGCACCGGGAAAAAACCGGCCCCGGCCTGACCGGACTGGTGGTGGACATCGACTGGGTGTACAACTCCATGCCGCCCTGCCACGGCCCCATCTATCCCCCCCGGCCGTTGGAACCGGTACGGCACTTCGAGTAACCCGCCGGGCGGCGGGGCTACATTTCTCGCTCGATCTCAAAGAGAAAGCGGCTGCGACGGTTGAACTGGCCCTTGCGGAAATCCGTGGCCGTGAAAAACAGGTATCGCTCGGCCCGGGTCATGGCCACGTACATCAGGCGCCGCTCCTCCTGCAGGTCTTCGGGGGATTCCAAAGATTTCCAGTGCGGGAACAGGTTCTCTTCGCAGCCGGCCACGAAGACCACGTGAAACTCCAGTCCCTTGGCCGAGTGAATGGTGCAGAGGTTGACGCCTCCGCCCTGTCCCTCATCCTCTTCCTTGTCCTCCCGGATGAGGGCGGCCTCCTCCAGGTACTCGATCAGGGACGGTTTGCGGGAGGCGGCGTAGATCAGCTGCTCGATATTTTCAATCTTGGCGGTAAAATCCATGGAGTTGGCGTCGGCGTACTGGCGGATATAGTCCAGGTAGCGGGTCCGGGAGAGCACCTCCTCAATGGCCTGGTCCGGGGCCATGTCCCGGATATCGTCCAGCAGGGTCAATAGCTCTTTTAAGGCCTGGTAAATTTTATCGGACAATAGCTTTTCGGCCACGGCCTGGCGGGCGGCCTCCTGCACGCTCATGCCGGTCGAGCGCAGGCGGAGAATGCCCGACAGGGTCTTGGGGCCGATGCCGCGGCGGGGGGTGTTGATGATGCGCTCAAAGGCGGTATCGTCTTTGGGAAAGACCGCCGCCAGGATGTAGCTGTTGATGTCCAGTACCTCCTTGCGGTCGTAAAAACCGCGGTCCCCCAGCAAATGATAAGGGATACCGGCTTCGCGCAGGCCGTGCTCGAAAAACAGGGAGGTGAACTTGGTCCGGTAGAGCACGGCCATGGCTTCGTAAGGGATACCGGCATCGTGCAGGGCGTTGATCTTGTCGGCCACCCAGCCGGCCTCTTCGACTTCGTCATCAAACTCGTGGATCTCCACCACCCCGCCCTTATGCTCGGAAAAACACTCCTTGGGCATCTTGCCGTCATTGTACTCGATGAGAGAATTGGCCAGGCGGACGATCTCGTCGGCCGAGCGGAAGTTCTGCTCCAGCCGGAAGATACGGGCGTTGGCATAGCGGCGTTCAAAGGAAAGAAAATGGTTGATGTTGCTGCCGCGAAAAGAGTAAATGGCCTGCCAGTCATCGCCCACGCAGAAGAGGTTGTCTCCCCGGCAGAGCAGGCCGGTCAGCTCTTCCTGGATGTTGTTGGTGTCCTGGTACTCATCCACCAGGATGAAATCAAAGCGATCCTGGTATTTTTTGCGCACGTCCTCGTAGCGGCGCAGGATATCCCGCACCAGCAGAAGGATATTGTCGAAATCCACGGCGTTCTTCTGTTTCAGGGCGGATTCATACAAGGGGTAGACATCGGCCATGCGGGCGTAGGAGACATAGGGCTTGGCGTCAAAATAGGCCACCGGATCGCCGGAGTTTTTGGCCCGGGATATTTCCCCCATGACCGCCGGCAGGACCTTTTTGTCCAGATTCATGTCCCGGAGAACCGCCTTGAGGGTTTCCCGCTGGTGATACATATCGTAGATCTGCAAGGGGGTCTCATAGCCCAGCAAATGGCAGTGGATGCTGAGGATGCGGAAACAGGCGCTGTGATAGGTGCGCACCCAGGGAAACCGTTCTTCGGGCAGACCGGTCAGGTCCACCAGCCGGGACTTCATCTCGTCGGCGGCCTTGTTGGTAAAGGTGATGGCCAGGATGCGCTCCGGCCGGAAGCCCTGGCCGATAAGATGGGCGATCTTGGCGGTCAGCGTGCGGGTCTTGCCAGACCCGGCCCCGGCCGTGACCAGGGCCGGGGCGTCCAGGTGGGTGACCGCGTCCTGTTGTGCCTGTGTCAGTTTCATATGCAGTTTATTCCTGTCCGCGACCACGACGGTCGATGAAGAGAACCGCCTTTACCGGCCATATGATGCAGTGATCATATTGCATAAACCAGGGGTTTCTTTGTTGCCGAGGGAGCAATTTTTATCCGCCTTGCCATCATCATTGTCTGCCCTTCCTACCCTGTCGGGCGCATTGTGTCAACCCGCTGAATGGGAGTTTTGTTTGCCAGGCGGGTATGGGTCAGGTATGATCCGGATGGCAGCCGTAAAAATGTCATGGCGCAGCCCACGGACCTGTGCCGCCTTGCATTCTATCATGCCGGGGGAGACAACCATGAAAATCAAATATCGGCTGATCATGCTGGCCGCCTGCCTGATGGCCGCCTGTGCCGGTCATGGTCCGCAGCGGCCGGCGGAGATCGTCAGCTCCAACCACTATGCCGTGCTGGACCGGGAGGCCTGCTCCGGGTGTGAAACCTGTGTCGGCCGCTGCCAGACCAATGCCCTGGCCAGGGATGATGACGGGCTGGCCGTGCTCAACCCGGACCGCTGCATCGGCTGCGGCCTGTGCGTCATCACCTGCCCTTCAGCAGCCCTCAGTCTGCACACCAAGGCCCCGGAAGAACAGTATCAGCTTCCCGAAGACGGCATGGATCAGATGATGACCCTGGCGCAAAAGCGGGGGATCTTGTAACCGACGCGGAACTTTAATGCCAATCCCGGCGAGACAACTTCCATGGTCATTCGCCGGGACAGGAAAACCGGTTCAGCTATTGAGCCCAAAGGAGAAAATCGTCATGCCCTGCGCCAGCTGCCAGACACAGGCCTGTTTTACCGGGTCGGGGGAAATGCCGGCCGACTGCCCGGAACGGCATCGGGAAGCCTTTCCATCCCAGGAGGTCCCCAACGGTTTTGCCGAATACGCAAAACAGACACGCGATAACCACAGCGACCGGCTGGAGGAACTCATCGATTATGCCGGGTTCATGGGATACAGCAGGATCGGGCTGGCCGGGTGTATCGGCCTGCATGATGAACTGCGGGTCATCAGCGGGCTGCTGCGTCAGGCCGGGTTTACGGTCGCCTCGGTGATGTGCAAGACCGGCAGCCTCAAGAAAAAATCCGTGGGCGTGCCGGCCAGGCATCGTATGACCACGCAGACCGGCTACAACATCGGGGTCATTGCCTGCAACCCGGTGGCCCAGGCGCTGATTTTAAACCGGGAGAAAACCGACCTGAACTGCCTTATCGGGTTGTGCGCCGGGCACGATTCCTTGTTCATGAAGCACTCCCAGGCGCCGGTGGTCACGCTGATCGCCAAGGACAGGTCCAACGGCCACAATCCGGCCGCCATCCTGTACAATTTCTACGGCGATAATTTTTTCTCCCGGCGGCCCAACCCCAAGGGCGCCTTTGCTTACAATGCCCGGCATATCCGGCCGATCGACCTGGCCCGCATGATCAAAAGAAAAATATGAGGGATCGACAATGAAAATGGCCCAGTGCGCGTCCTGCTTTGAACAATCGTGTGTCGGCGGTGGTAAACAGACCAGGGACTTCTGCCCGGTCCACCTGTATCCGGAAATCTTTGCCCGGGCGGAAGAGATCTACGCGGAAGACACGGAAACCCGGCAGATGGCCAGAACCGCGGCCGTCATGGAATCCCGGGGATATATCGTCTGGCCCCGGCTCAAGGATATTATGGAATTTTCCAGGAGCATGAAATACGAAAAAATAGCAGTTCTCTTCTGCCCGGACCTGTGGAAAGAAGCGAAAAAGACCGGCCGCATCCTCGCGGAAAACAACTTTACCGTTGTTTCGCGCGTCTGCGGCCTCGGCAAATCAAGCCCCCAGGCACCGGCTGAATACGCGGCCGCAATCAACGCCCTGGCGCCGGATATCATCCTCAATGCCGGGCTCTGCCTGCCCCTTGAAGCCCGGGTCATCCAATCGCTGAATTTCCCGGTATCCACCTTCATTGCCCGGGACAAGAAACGAAGCAACCATCCGGCCGCGGCGGTTTATTCCTCCGATAAATGGCGGGACTGGGCCAAAGAGGTTTACCGCGACAAGCTGGGGCTGAAATAAGCCGCTTTCTGCCCCCTTACCCCGGATATTTCACGAAATATCCGGCAACATCAGCCGCCGGATGCTTCCGGTTCCAGGGCGCAGATCAAGATGGAGGGCCGGCCCCGACGCAGTCGGCGGAACTTCAGGTTGATGCCGCCTCGAAAAGAATCACCGCCACGGCAAAACCGGTCAGGATGTTCAGCGCCGGCCCAGGAAGGCGGGCTGGATCAGGCCGATCCCGTCCGGACCAAAGGCCACCCCGGCGGCCAGGAGCAGGACGATCCCGGAATCCGCAAATGATGCCCCTGGGCCCGGGCGAGATGGTCAGGCCAGGATTGCTGATATGCGCTATTTTCATGGCAACCCCTTATCCCGAAGAAGAACGAACCAGCGGATGAATTTTTACGCGCCATGGACTCAGGAAGACGCTTGCTCCATATCGGAGTCCAGAAATCCGAGATGCTCGGCCTCCTTGACCAGGGATTCCACCCGGGCCGCTGTTTTAGCGGCCGTGCGGGCGGTATGCACCGCTTCGTTCTTGCTTTCCACGGCCTCTTTTCCCAGTCGCTGGACAACAGCGGCATCTTCCCCGGCTTCCAGCGCCCGGCGCCACTCTTCCATCTTGTCTTCGGCCGCGCGGGAAGCCTTTTCCGCGGCTTTTTCCGCCGATTTCTGCTTTTTCCGGGCTTCCTCCAGCCGGTCCAGCACTTCGGCCGCCAGACCGGCCTGACCGGCTTCAGGATCCGCGGCCAGGTCGATATCCCGCGCCGCCAGCACCGCCGCCGTAACCGGGAGGCGGTTCAGCAAAACGCCCAGATCGTTGCCGAACAAGTCCTTGGGCTGATTCTCGACCAGGCGAAAAGGCAGGAACACCAGGGCGGCATTCCTGGAATAAGCGACCACCGCGTCGGCGTTGGCGCTGGCCACGATCTCCGGCTCCGCCGCGATACGGATCTCGGCCAGGGTCTCGCCCAGGTCGGCCACGGTGCGTCCCGATGTCAGCGCGTCTCCGCATACATCCAGTACCCGGATCCGGGCCTTTTCCCAGGGCTCGTTCTGGCAGATCATGTGTGCCAGCAGCAGCATCAGGCGGCTGGTTCCATCCCCCCGCCACCACACATCGATTCGCCGCTTGTCGGCGGGCTGTTGACACATTTTCTTCCAGGCCGCCGGTTCCGCGGAAAACAGCATGATGTTCAAGCCCTGCCGAAAAATGGTTCGCAGGTAGATGCCGAAGCGCCGACTGCGGTATTCGGAGACCGTAGCTCCTTCATGGCCGATCCAGTTGGTCAAGGCGGTATTGGCCGTAAGCGGACCGATGCCATATCCCTGGACCAGCCCCTGGATGGCCAGCCGGATATCCGGGCCGGCCAGCGCCAGGGGAAAAATATCCACCGCCGCCTCGTGGATATCATGCGCCAATTCGGCGGCGGCGTTTTCTTTTTCTTTTTTGACGGCCGTCCCTTCCCCCTGGATCACCCGCACCAGGGTGGCAAAACCGCTGTCCCCCTGGATCCAGTCGGCAAAATACAGCAGCGGCTTGCGGCGGTCGTGGTCATCGGAAAAAATCAGCAGGGCCGGCCGCCAGTTCCGGGGATGTTCCGGCGCTTCGGCCGTCTCCAGCAGGTGCTGCCGGATCCGGTAAAAATGGTAGGAACGGCGGCTGTCGGCCCAGCGGGCCGGTCCGGCCGTCCGCTTGACGTATTGATAGACCGCCAGCAGCAGGGCCAGGGCCATGATGCCGGCGGTCAGGTCAATGGCCAGCATGGCGCCCAGGCAGGCCAGTCCGCCGGCCAGGCTCAGGCGCTGATGATAAAAGCGAAAGGTCGGCCGGAACGAGGGACTGGCCGCCCGGGCTTCAAAATAGGTGGCATAATTCAGCAGGCCGTAGGAGATCAGAAAAAACATGGACACCACCGGCGCGATCAGGTTGAGATTGCCCAGGGCGATGGTGGCCAGGGCAATACCGCAGGAAAGCATCACACCGCGCCGGGGATTGCTGGTCGGACCGACACCCCTGGCGAAAAACAGGAGAAAAGGAAAAATGCGGTCGGCGGCCAATGATTGCATAATCCGCGGCGCCCCCATGAAAGAGGCCATGCCCGAAGAGAGGGTGGCGGCGATGACCCCGGCCAGGACCAGCTGATCGATCAGGGCCACCTGCTTCATGGCGTTGTAGTCAGTGGTCAGCACTTCCCGGGGCAGACTGGCCGCCAGAACAATAGCAGCCAGGATATAAATCAGCAGCGAAAGTCCGACCGCTGCAAAGGTTCCGTTGGGCAGGCTGCGGGAAGGGTTTTTCAATTCACCGGACATGCTCACGCCCTGGGTGAAGCCGGTGACCGCGGGAAAAAAAATGGCAAAGACAATCCAGAACGGCGGCCCCTGCTGCGAAACGGCCAGGTTGGCTGTCAGCAGGGCCGTGTCCCAGCGCATCACCCCGCCGACAAAAAAGGAGATCAGCGCCGCCGCCATGATGGCCATAACCCCGAACTGGAACCGTGCCGCCCAGTCCGTGCCCAGCCAGGCGAAAACGAATAAGAGGAAAACGGCGGCGGCGGCAATGAGCTGGGGCAGCCGGGCAAAGCTATCGGGCAGAAAGGCCGCCAGCACCTCCCCGAAACCGATACAGTAAAAACCGATGGAAACGGATTGGGCCAGAAAAAGGACGATCCCGATGGCGCCGCCGAATTCCAGGCCCAGGGTTCGTGAAATCAGGTAATAGTCCCCGCCCCCCTTGACCTTCATGTTGGTGGTAATGGCCGCCAGTGAAATGGAGGTCAGCACGGAAATGGCATTGGCCAGCAGGATCATTGCCAGGGCACCGGCCAGCCCGGCGTGACCGACCACGTATCCCAGCCGCAGAAAGAGAATAATACCCAGTATGGTCAGGATGCTGGGGGTGAACACCCCGGAAAAGGTGTTCAGCGTTCCGGGAGCTGCGGCCGGAGATCCCGGGTTCGCCCGTGTTCACC
>CAYTQK010000151.1:0-8120 GCA_964439745.1 uncultured Desulfobacterales bacterium | reverse complement strand
TTAAATACTTAATCACTTAAAACTTAACACTGCCTGTAAAAAAGACTTTTTACGAAGCCGTCATCAATAACCAACTGAAGTTTGTTGATTAAACAACTATAGTCGAAAAAATTCATGAAATCTAATGGTTAGCGGTCCTCGTCGTCAGCGGCTGCCTCGGCCAAAGCTGCCCGCTGTTTCCGGTTGATATGAAGACCCAGCAGCAGCACCGTCAGAATGGGACAGACCGAGGCGGCGGCCAGGATGCCGAAACCTTCCACCACGCCCACCTGTGAACCGATGCCCAGGCCGATGGCCAGTACCAGGGGTACCGTGATGGGGCCGGTCGTAACGCCGGCGCTGTCCCAGCCGATGTTGACGAAATCTTCCGTGGAAAACCGGGTGACCAGGAGCAGCAACAGATAGGCCGGGACCAGGATCCAGGCCAGGGAAAAAGAAAAGATGATCTTCATCACGCCCAGGGCAATGCCGCTTCCCACCCCCACGGCCACGGCCTGCATCAGCGGGGATTTGCGCAATGCCCCGGCGGTGACGTCTTCCACGGTGACGCCCAGGGCGTTCAAGGCCGGTTCCGCCAGGGTGGCACCATATCCCATGATAAAGGCGAACACCACCACCACCAGGACCCCCGGCCAGGAGGCGCCGTCACCAAACAGGGGACCCTTGACCGGGATATAATGATATTGACGGGCAGCGGGATCAAAATGTTCCGGTTGATAAGGGATTGTTACCAGGTGGTCCCCTTTGGGCGTGAAAAAGAATCGATGCCGCGTTCCCTCATCGGTAATGGCTGTCTGGACAATGGCCGGATCAAAATTTTTGATGGTCCGGCCGCCTTCCGGGATGGGGACGGGCTTGAACGCGGCCGGCAGTTTTTCTCCCACCTGGGTGCCCAGTTTACCCAGGCCCAGTTCAATGCCGATGCTGAAAACAGCCAGGCCGGCCACGCAGAAGAAAAGGCCTAAGAAAATTTCATCAGGGTGGGGCAGTCGCTCCCGTACCAGGAGAAAAAAGCCCAGAAAAATGGGAACCGTCAACAGGCCGATGGCCTTCAGGGCGGCGCCGATGTTGCGCTGCAGCAAGTCCGTCATGTCGACAGCCGGCCCCGTGCCGGTCTGGCCGGTCATGGCTGTCGGGGATTCCGCCCGGTCCGGGGCGGCTGCCATCAGCCGGTATTGTTCAAAATCGGCCGGCGTTTCAAACAGCACCTGCACGCGGCTCCTGTTTTGTTCATTGAAGAAATCGGACCGGCTCATGGGATCGGGCACGGCCGGGTTGAACCCGGTGCCCAGCGCCAGCACGGTCACCACGGGGAGGAGGGAGGCCAGGGTCACCACGCCGAATCCGGTGGTGCCGGACTCGGTCACCCCCACCATGCGGGAGACGCCGATGCCCAGGGCCAGAACCAGGGGGACGGTCACCGGGCCGGTGGTCACGGCGCCGCAATCCCAGGCCAGGCCGACGATGCTGGCCAGGTTGGGATCCAGGCTGGCCCAGACCGTGGCACCTGCCAGTGCTGTGACCAACAGGTAAATAAAGGGTTTCAGTGAAATGTTGTAATAAAAGCGGAACATGCCCAGGAACACCGCCACCCCCACGCCCGCCCCCACAGCATAGATCAGGAAATGAGGGTACCGGTTCAGCAGCAAAAACAGCAGCGGGGCTTCCCAGGCCTTTACCGACATGCCCGCCATCTGTAAAACCTGGATAGAGGGTTCGGCCAGGGTGGCCAGGAACCCCAGCACCAGGGCGAATATCAGCACCACCCAGACGGGCGATTTGCGGGGAAGTCCGCTGCCGATCAGGCTGCCCAGGCGCATCAGCCCCAGAAACAACCCCTCCATGAACAGGGTCAGCCCCACCACCACCAGGCCGATGCCCAGGGCGATAACAGTGGCTTCAAATATACGGATTTGCAGGATGATTGTCTGGAAAAAGACGAGGTAAAGGATAATCAGCCAGACGGACCGGATTTGGGTCAGCAGGCGATCCTTGATGTACGGCAAGAGCAGGGACAAGGCCTGCCTGAAATTGATATGAATCCGCTGCGATCTGGACCGGCCCACTTTTTACCCGTTTTTTGAAATGTTGAAATATCCACGGCCCACCCGTATTTGCGCAGTATACCAATCCGGCCGGGGGTGTAAAGGTTTTTCATGGCGGGTGACGGCCCCATGGCCGGTCTCAGACCCGAAAGGTCTTTTCCGTATCCGAACCCGTGTCCGTATAGGTAATGACGGACTGGTAGCTGACCAGATCAATATGGGCAGTGGTCCGGAAGTGATCCTTTTGCCAGGTCAGGGAAAGCTGGTTTTCCGGGGTGTCTTCAATGGTCAGGTCCCCGTCGAAGGCCGGATAATTGCTGCGGAACTCCATTAGGCGGATGAGCCGCCGCACCACTTCCCGGTTCATCTCCCGGTCGATTTCATCCAGGGTGTAATTGTGCCGGTTGATGTCCCGGCCGTTGCGGGTTTTTTCCACCAGTTCGATGTCGTTTTCGCCGGCCAGCAGCCCCACGTAATAGACATGGGGAATGCCCGGGGAAAAGAATTGAATGGTCCGGGCGGCCAGGTAGGAGTCGTCATTGCCTTCCAGGGCGGAATAATAGGTGCAGTTGATCTGGTAGATGTCCAGGTTGTTGTAGTCCGTTCCGGAGTAGCGGCGTTTGATATTGGACCCTTTTTCGTACAACCCGTGAATGGTTTTGTCGATCTCTTCGGGCGACAGCAGATCGGCCACATCCACGATGCCGATGCCGTCGTGGGTGTCGAGCGTGGTAAATTGCCGGCGGGGGCAGATCCGCAGCCAGTGGAGCAGGCGCTGATTGGTATGATGGTAGAGGGTGTGCAAAACCAGCATGGGCAGGGCAAAATCGTACACCCAGTACCCCTTTTCCGCCAGTTTCAGCTGGTAGGTATAGTGTTCGTGGATTTCCGGCAGCAGCTGGGTGCCGAAGGGGGCGGTAAAATCGTGCAGCATCTGCAGCAGATCCCAGACTTCGGGCTCCACGAAAAAACAATTGGTGCCGATTTTGATGGTGGTGTAGGCAAAGGCATCCAGGCGGATGATTTCCGGTTTCCGGCGGGACAGAAAAATCAGGAAATCCCGGAAAATTTCCCGGGTCACCGGCGACTTGATGTCCAGGTCAATCTGTTCCCGGTCAAAGGTGGCCCAGATCTTTTCCACGGAACCGTCGGGGCGTTCGATAAACTGGTACGGCGGGGCCGGCTTGCGGGTATAGACCTTCTCCAGGTCGGCTTCGCTGATCTCTCCGTGCGGCGACAGCTTGTCAAAACTCAAGAACATGTCGGCAAAAACGGATTTGTCCCGTTTTTCCAGGTAATCGACAAAATACTTTGACTGGCGGGAAATGTGATTGACCATGAAATCGATGGTCAGATCAAAATCCTCCTGGATCATGGCGATGTCCTGCCAGGTGCCGAAGGCCGGATCCACCTGGTAGTAGGTCAGGGGGGCAAAGCCCCGGTCGGCCGAAGAGGGGTAAAAGGGCAGGATATGAACGCCGCCGGCGGCCAGGGACACGTATCGTTTCAGGACGTAATGCATCTCCTGCAGATTTTTCCCCAGGCTGTCGGGATAGCTGATAATCTGAATTTTATTGGCAAGATGAATGGCGGCATACTCCTTGGTCAGCCGAGGAAGCGTTTTGTTTTGTCGTAGAAGCTGTCGTCTTCCGGAACGGCACCGGCGATGGTACAGACGTCGGCGGCAAAAGCCGAGGCGGCTTCCAGGGTCTGCGGCAGCGGCAGCCCGCGGAGATAGCCGGCGGCCAGCACGGCGGCAAAGGCATCGCCGGCTCCCACCGTGTCCACGGGGGTGTCCGGTACCACGGCTGCGGTTTCATGAGCTGCTTCCGGCGCGTACAGGGCGCTGCCCGCGTTTCCCCGGGTCAGCGCAATCAGGGACAATCGGTATTCTTCCAACAGATAAGCGATGAAATCGGTTTCGTTTTTCTGAAAACCGGTCATCTCCTTGATGGTATCCAGTTCCTCCTCGTTTAATTTCAGAATGTCGGTGTATCGCAGGGAATTTTCGATAATTTCCCAGGTGTAACAATCGCGGCGGAGATTCACGTCGTAGAAAAAGGTGGTCTTTTCGTCTTTTTGATCAAACAGGCGCTGCAGCGTCTGCCGGCTGGCCGGTGCCCGCTGGACCAGGGTGCCGAAATAAAACAGGGCCGGCGGCAGCCGCATCAGCCGGCGCATGTGGTCGGAAAATTCAAGGTGATCATAGGCCACGTCCGGAACGATTTCAAAATCCGGAACGCCCGTCGCGTCCAGAGAGACGCTGACATAACCGGTGGGCCGAACCGGGTCGATCTGCACATCATAGGTGTTCAGACCGTATTGCCGGATACATGTCATGATTTTTTGGCCGTTATCGTCCTCGCCCACCCGGGAGAGAAACCGGACGGTGTGACCCAGGCGGGCCAGGTGGCAGGAGAAATTAAAGGGTGCGCCTCCCAGCCGACTGGAGTCGGGAAAAATGTCAAATAGAACTTCACCGCAGGAAACAATCATAATTGCTATTCTACCTGATACCCGTGCCGTTGGGCCAGTTTAAAAAACATCTGGGCCAGGCCGGCGCCCAGGGAGAAGATAGAGCCGATCGAGATATTGTCTGCGGCCGTATCGTCGAAGAAAATATTCACGCTTGAAGCCATGCCGTCTTCCGGCATCCAGTAGCAGATCATCATGGGCACCTTGGGCAGGGGATGCAGAATGACCGAGACATCGGCGGCATACTGCTCGTCCACTTTTTTCCCGCTGAACAGAAAGACCATGTCGGTAAACAGGTCGGGATAGGTGTCGGCTACCCGCTTGATGGGCTCCTCGCAGCGTTTCTGAAACAGGGGGTAGCGCTCCCGGCCTTCTTTCAACTCCCGGAAGGGAATCCAGTTCCCGGACGGCGGGGTGCCTTTGGCGTTGAGAATATAATCTAGAAACGGGGCGGCCACCCAGGGATTGACATGGATTTCCGAGATCAGGCGGCCCCGGCGGTCAATCGCAAAATCCTTGCCCATGACCTTGACGGTCAGCCTGTTGTTGGCCTGGCGCCCGCCGGTGCGCTCGGCGGCTTCATCAAAATCCAGCCCGGCGGCGGCCTGTTTCATGGCCTCCAGGGCCTCGTCCCGATAGGCCTCCCCGTCCCGGGGGGCGGCGGAGGTATCCCCGGAAAAACGTTCCACGGTTTCCCGGTCCAGTCGGGGGCATTCGGCCAGGCTGCGTTCGCCTTTGAAAACGGCACTGGCAAAGGCCAGGCAGGTTTTTTCGCCGCATTCCCGGCAGTTGGAGTTGTCGAGTAGTTTGAGAATATCCATGGGGGTCATGTTGCCGGTCATAATGTATACCTTTCATAGGACTGCGGGTTGGGCGTAAGGAGCGAACGCCAGCCCGGCTATTTAACAGCCGTGATAATTCCGGAGTCAGTGGGACCCTGGTAATTTAATCGCTGGATCTGATCGAATCCGGCGGTGGTGAGCATATCGGTGATCTCCTTTTCGGTGTAAGCCCTTCCCCGGGGTGTGCCCACCAGCATGTTCAGGGAAAAAAGTGTCGGGAAAAGCGGGCCGGTACGGTCGTTGTTCAAGATGAAATCGTGAATGGCCGTCATTCCGCCGGTTTCCAGTACCTGGTAGGCCTGGGTGATCATCTGGCGGCAGGTGTCGGCATCCTCGCTGTGAAGGATGTGGGACATCCAGATGGCGTCATATCGGCCCGGCAGGGTTTCATTGACGTAATCGCAGGGGATAAATTCGATCCGTTCGTTCATCTCGTATTCATTGAGGACCTTTTCCGCGAAAGAACGGGTAGCCGGCAGATCAACCACCGTGGCCGTCAATTCCGGGTATTGTCGGCAGAAGAAGACGGCATAGGTACCGGCCCCGCCGCCCATGTCCAGGAGTCTTTTCCGGCCGGACAGATCGATTTTTTTCACCAGGCGCGGTGCCGTCAGGCGGGCATTGTTGTACATTCCCATATGAAAGGCTTCGCGCACGGTGTCGTCGGCCAGTGACGAGCGGATCCGGACCGGCTCGCCGGTCTGCACGCTTTGGTCCAGCTGGCGCCAGGCATCCACCAGGTAGTGATGGTGCATGATCATGTCGCCGAGATAGCCGGGCGCGGTCCGGACCAGGTAGGCGGCGCTTTCCCGGGTGTTGGCGTATCCCTGATCATCGGCGGTGAGCAGACCCATGGCGGTCAGGGCATTCAGCAACCGGCGCAGGCCGTCTTGATCCGCGCCGGCCGCCCGGGCGATGTCGGCAGAAGTGGTCTTCCCCGCGGCAATGATGGTGAACAGGTCGAGCTTGACGGCGGCATGCAGGGTGCAGGTCTGCCAGAAATAACCGGATGTTTCCAGGATTTTGCCGGGATGCCAGGTGATTTCCGTCATGAAGTCTTCCTCGTGAACCATAAAAAAACCGTTCCGGAGCGGATCGGATATTTTTTACAACCGGCGGAATGACCGCTTGTTTATTACCATAATAGTCAATGGCCCATATGTCAACCCGGCCCGGTATCTGCTGGCAAGCCTGCCTGTAAATAACCGGGTGGCAAGGATTTGATGCGTATCGGAAAAGGCCGCCTTGCCAATGATGCCGGCGGACAGCTGGCGGTATGTTTTGCAGTCAAACGCCGCCGGATGGGGCTCAGGACACCTGTTTGATATAGATGGCGTTGCGGGGGCAGGCTTCCATGCAGTCCCAGCACCCCATGCAAAGATCCTGAAAAACCATGGGCGGCTCAAAGGCACCGTCGATCTGTTTCAGGACCTTGTGTTCACAGGCCGACACGGCCGGGCAGAGCCCCTTGTCCGGATCACATTTGGCGGGGTCGCAGATCTGGTAATCCACCACGGCAAAGGTTTTTTTGGCTTGAATATTCATCATTTATCCATGCTTGTTTGTAATGGTCAAAATCATAAAAATAATGCCATCTGCGGGGAAAGTCAATGCGGCCTGTTACCCGCCGGCGGAAGCGCGCGGGATCACGGATCAAGGACTTCAAGCAGGCCGGACTACCAGTGACAGCAGATCTCCCCGCCGCCCAGGGAGGGATCTTCGGCGATCTGCACGGTTTGAAATCCGAAGGCCTCTTCCAGGCGGCCCAGGTTGGCGTTGCGGTGGCCCCGGGTAACCGAGACGCTGCGGGGATGAACCGCGATGGTCAGGCGGTCCGGCAGGGGCGGGCGGCGGTCCCGGATTAGCTCCTCCAGGCGGCGGTAGGCAATCTCCGACAAAACCAGGTGCCCGAAGGCGGGATGGTAAGGCCCCGCCAGGACGGTGGCCGCGCGGCTGAGTTCGGCGGTGGGCTGCAGCCCCATCCGGATGACCGGAATGCCGTGGCGGCTGAAGGTTTCGCGCAGTGACGCCGCCTGCCGGACCGCTTCTTCCAGGGGCAGGGGGCGGTATTCTCCCCGGCGGAAAAGGCGGGCCAGGGGGCTGCCGGCAATGACAATGGTGGGGTAAATCCGGGCAAAATCCGGGCTCCGCGCCGCCAGGGTTTCCGCCGTGGCCAGGGAAGACGACCCGTCGTCACCGGGCAGACCGATCATTATCTGCACCCCTGCCTGAAAACCCCGGTCCCGGAGCAGATTCAGTGCCTGTACGGTGTGTGCGGCGGTGTGACCGCGTCGCGCCTGGGCCAGGATGGCGTCGTCCATGGACTGGACGCCCAGTTCAATGGTCGTCACGGAATATCCGGCCAGGGTTTCCAGGCGTTCGGGGGTAACGGTGTCCGGCCGCGTGGAAAAGCGGATGCTGTTGATGCGGCCTTGCCGGACAAGGTCTTCCGCCAGATCAAGCAGCCGGATCATTTCGCCGGCCGGCAGGCCCAGGAAGCTGCCCCCGTAAAAGGAAAGCTGCACCGGCCGGCGGTTGCGGTGATTATAGGCGGCAAAGCGGTCAACCTGGGTCAGGACGTTGTGGTTGGCCGGCATGGCCGTTATCCCGGTAATGGCCCGCTGATCGCAGAAGATGCAGCGATGCGGGCAGCCCTGGTGGGGAAGGAAGACCGGAATGATAAAGGGTTTAGGAGGGCTTTCCATCGCTGCCGGCCTCCTGCAGGATCCGCAGGGCTTCCCGGGCGGCGGCCTGCTGG
>CAYTQK010000150.1:0-8261 GCA_964439745.1 uncultured Desulfobacterales bacterium | reverse complement strand
ACATTATCCAGCCGAAGCCCGTCCGGTTTGCCGCCGGAAAAGTGGGGCCGCACGCGGACCGTCCGCATCAGGTCATTGACGTTGCTGAACGCCTCCTGGACCCGGCCCCGCTCCAGGGAGACCTGTTCGGTTGGGCCGCTGCTTTCCGATTGCAGCCCGTAGCGTCGGGCGGCGTCACTATTCTTCCGCCGCATCGGCTGCGACGGCCGGCCGGCCAGATTTTCCTCGGAAATTTCCAGGACCTCGTCATTACCGTCAATGGTCAGAACCACTTTCTTGCGCAGGATCAGCTTGACGGTGGCCCCCTCCACCGACTGGCCCACCTGGTAGAGGTCCTGGTGCTTTTGCCGGGTCTGTTCAATGACCGCGTAGGAATTCTTGCCCAGTCCGGACACGGTACCCAGCAGCCGCAGATCCAGTTCGGTCCGTTTCAGCGACTCCACATCCACCGCCGCGGGTTCGGCCGCAGCGTTCTGGCCGGCATTGAAGATGTTGCGGCCGGCAATGGCCTCATAATCGGAAAACCGTTGGCGGGGCGCTGCCCGGCGGACCGCCTTGTCCGGCCGCTGCCAGCCGGCCGCCGGAGCCGGGTTTTCCAATATGCCGCCGATGACGGTATATATGAAATTTACCGTCAGAAAAACCAGAAGCGTCAGCAGAACAAGATTGAGCCCGCTGATTATATGCCTGATATTTACCATAATTTTATTAGTTTTTCACCCGCTGCATGAACGACCGCCGGCCTATTGCAGAGACCATCGCGGTTCTGCGATGGTTCCGGTAATTTTTACGGGAAAGCCCTCCGGTCCCTGATTTTTTCTGATCAAAACATCCACCGGCAATTGTTTCTGCAGGCGGGCCACCAGGGAGGCATGCGGCTTGACCGATCCCTTCAGATTCAGCCGGCTGGCACCATACGGCTTCATGAGCATAACCTGTCCGGTAATCCGGCCGCTCACTTCCGGTCCGCTGATATCACAGCCGGTTATACCGATGGTTGGCCCCGTCATGGTCAGCTCGGCGGTTACCGCGTCAAAGGGAATTTCCGCCAGGCCGAAGACAGGTTCGGCAAAAACAATGCCACCGTCGGACAGTTTCAGCTCGGCCGTGGCCGTCAGCGAACTGCTTTCCATTTGAGTTTTCACATTTCCCTGCAGCACACCGCGCAGGCGGTGACGGGTCAGGTTTTCCAGAAAGACCGTCTTTTCCAGCTGCAACCCGTCCAGGCGGGCCCGGATTTGGTTCGCCCCGTCCTTGTCCCGGCCGGCCTCTCCCCGGATGCGTCCCTCCAGCATTTTGATGCGAAAGGTCCCGGCCGGATCACCGCCCACCAGAAAAGAAAGCGCCGGTGTCAACTTGCAGGAATCAACCGCAACCACCGGTTTATCGTCATAATATACCAGACAATCCCGGAATTGAATACTGCCAGGCAGGGCCGGTCCGACCTTCCCGACGGTAACCGCTGCCTTGGGTCGCCATTGCTTCAGACTGTTTTGCAGAAAATTTCGCACGGCATCGTCCGGGAACAGGATGATGGCGAAAAACACGAACAGTCCCAGAATATAGGCAAGCAGCGCCGTAATCTTCTTTTTTCGAGTAATCTCCATAAATTTCGTATCAGCCCGTAACGGTCTCCACCTGCAGCACGGCATCCACCCCGCCGGCCTCGGCATCCCGCCGCGAGATGGAGAGCCGCTTTACAAAAACCGCGTTGCCGGACATCTCGATGCGATATAAAAAGGAAGCCAGCCGCTCCAGGCCAACGGCATCCAGCTTCATTTCCACCTGGGACAATCGGTATTCTCCGGAAGCGGCATCGGTGGTGGAGGGTTTCATATACGTAATATGCGATTTGACCCCGGCTTCACCGGCCAGTTGATCCAGAAAGGAAAAAAGGGTGAAAGTGGGCGGACGATTTTTCAGGGCGGACCGGTTGCCCCGGTTTTGCCGGACAACCACCTGATACTCCTGCGCCAGCGCAACCATTTGCCGGTATACCTCCTGTTTCTCCGCCAGCTGCCGGTTGAGCAATTCCCTTTTTCCGACAAGCGGCCGGACCACCAGCTGCGCTCCCAGGAAAATCACCATCACCACCGCCGCCGCGATGACCAGGTAACGTTCGCGTCGGTTCAGCCCGCGCCAGTAGATGGAAATTCTTTCACGTATCTCGTTGTATCTCACAATAAGACCACCCGAAGCTTGAAATGAACCCGCTGATCAACCTTGTTCATGGTGGCGGAGCTGATTTCTACCTGGCCGAAACGGGGGCTCTCCACCAGCCGGTTTTTAATGGCATCCACGGCATTAAAGGCGTCCGTGTGCCCGGTCACCAGGACCTCGTCCGGACCGACCACCAGGCGGGACGCTTCCAGGTCGATGCCCTCTGGAATCAATCCACTGATATCATTCAAGATATCAACCGTATGCGACGGGCGGGCGATCTCTTCCGGCACCCCGCTTTTTTCTTTCAGCTGTTTCAATTCGGCTTGAAGCTGCGGCAGCGGATCGACGACCTCGGTTATCTGGGGGCAGCATTCCTGAAAAACGGATACCACCCGGGCGTCCAGGGCATGGATCTGCTTTTGCAGCTGATACAGATCATAAAAATATCCAGACACCGCCAGGACCAGCACCAACAGGCCCAGCACGGCCGTCCTGGCCAGAAAACCGCTGTACTGCCGCCATTTTCCAGAGGCGGCGAATTCTCCCTGGCGAAAGTTCAGGCCCGGCCGGCGGGTCTGCCGCAGCAGCCCCAGGGCCGGGGCCAGGTTGGCAGCAGTTGCGGCAGCCGATGCCGCACCCAGCATGCCCATCAGGGTCGCGCCGGTTAGCGTCTGCCATAAATCCGCCACGTCAAAGCGACGCACGGGTATACCCAGGCCTTTTTCCAGGGCGTCCGGCATGGGTTCGGCGTCGGTCAAACCGGCCAGATACACGGCCGCCGGCGAAAACTCGTGGCCGGTAATATCCTGATACGCCAGCAGGGTGTACCGCAGTTGTTCTGCCAGACGAGCCCACCGGTTCTCCGCTTGGCGGGGCAGCATCGCCACCCGCACATAGCGGACCCGCGATTCGTCGAGGCCGGCCAGAAAGAGATTGTCCGTCTCCACCACGGCCAGCAGGGCCGCAGCGGTTTTCTGTGACAGCAGGTCGGCCGCCGCATAGCCGCGCGGGACGACGATCTCCGGATCCAGGCCGAGCTCCCGGAGATGTGCCAGATACTCCCCCAGCCGTTGTCGTGACACCGCCCCGGTCAGGACGAGCGCCTGGCCGTCCCCGACCGGAGAAGCGCCGCCGGTGCTGAAATCAATCATGACTTCCGCCAGGGGCAGGGGCAGCAGGGGGGACAATTCAAAACCGATGACCTTTTCAACCTTTTTGCGATCAGCAAAGGGCAGTTGAACGGTGCGGTAAAAAACATCACTATCCGGAATGGAGGCGACACAGGCGGCCCCGCTGATATCCGCCTGTTCGGTCAGGGCGGCCTGTGCCTCGGCCATCACCTCCCCCATTGACCGGCCCGCCAGGGGCACCTCCACGGAGGCCGCCAGGCGCTGTTCACTCCGGTCTATCGTAACCAGCGCCATGGACAGCCGCGTTTCACTCAGATCAATGCTGAGAATTTTTTCTTCCACGTGAATTCCCCGCCCGCACAAAATTTATTTACAACATATTGTAAGTTTATCGCATCCTTACCGGCAATTCAATAGCCGGCAGAACCATTTGCCGGTTTCAGCGTCTTTTTGCCGCTGGACCACGGCCGTCCGCGTCAGGCTGGTCTTGCCCATCACGGCCGTGGCTCTGATCTCAAAAAAATCGCTGGAAATCGTAATCAGATCCGGGATGATCGACAATTCGCTGCAGCCGGGTACATTCTTATACCAGTTCACTTCGGAAAGATCATGCACAAAATTGTTATCAGAGGTCTCCGATCGGTAGGCCACAATCTCCTCTGCCAGGTGGGCGTCTTCCAGCGGCAGCAGGGCGGAGATCACGAAGAACGGGGCGGTATTGATATTGATCCGCCCGTCAAAGGTGAACCCCTCTTTCTGTTCTGCCGCGGTCATGCCAAAGGGGGTGACACTGCTGGCGATGCCCAGGCCGCTTTCCGGGTCCATGAAAATTTCCGGCGCGATTCCCTTGACCAGGGCCAGTTCATGAATGTCGATCACCGGGCCGTTGCGGCAGCGGTATGGCGGTACCAGACGTTGATAATAATCGGATTCCGCTCCTTCCAGACCGGTTACGGCCTCGTCGTCATTGGTATCCAGCCAGTCCTTGACGGCATTGATCACCACCATGGGTTCAATCTCGAAATCAATCTCCTCGTAGGTATTCAGCAGCCGGAGAAAACGGTACCACAGCATCTTCTGGTTTTCATTAAAATTTTTACCGTCCGGATAGTCCACCAGGGCATTGACCTGGATACGGCTGCGCAAATCCGTGATCTGCAGCTCCACCCGGCCCTGCTCAAAGGGAAACTGGGCCGCGATATCTTCCAGGGCGGCGGGGTCGGCCCACTCTTCCTGTAAAGAATCGGTTTCCGAATTCTGCCGGTCATCCGCCAGCACAGCCCGGCCGATGTTGATGCCGGACATGGCCATCTGGGACAGGATCAACCGATCCCGGAACAGCATGGCCGAATGACCGCCCGCCCGGACCCGGTCATTGATCTCCACAACCACGGCCACCACCAGGGTGATAATCATCAGGGTCATGATAATGGCCAGACCCCGGTTCTGCCGCAGCCCGGGTTTCATCTTATCCCACCTCCTCCCAGGGCTGCCGGTACACCGGCAGTTCCACCATGGTTTCAAAGCGATACTCCATTTCCCCGGCACCCACCACGAGAATTACCTCCACCGCCCGGGGAGTGGCATAATCAAACGACTCGGACTCCGAATCCCAGTAATCGTGCGAATTGCCCTGATCGTCAAAAAACCGGAAGGTCAGAGAGCGCACCTGTTCGCAGACCACCGGATCATGGCCCTCGATATCCCTGATGTCAAAAGGATCTTCATCCGGCCCGGCCATCCGGACCGTGTCCCGGCGCCGCAGGACCAGGCCGCGGTCTTCGGTCTTTTGCAGATAATAGACCATATTACCGGCCAGCGCCGGCAGCCCCCCGCCCAGCGGCAGGTGGGCAAAAGAAACGAACCGCAGGCTCCGCTCCTCTCCGAAAGAGGAGGCGGCCACCAGCCGATACGGATCGGGGTCGTCGTCAAAATCCGGCGGTTCATACGCCGGCGGCAGGGAGACATATATGGAACGCAGATCGCAGGCGAGGCGATCCAGGCAGGTGCGGGCCTGTTCATAAATGGTGATGCCTTCCCGGACAAAAGAACTCCTGGAAAATAAAAATGAAAAGGAGCCGAACAAAATGGTCACCACCACCGCGAACAGGGTCATGGCTACCAGGATTTCCAGCAGGGTAAAGCCGGCCGGCCCCTTCCCGGGCCGCGGCCGGATCCTGCCCAGCTCCCCCCTCCTGCCGGCGGGCTTGGTCCGACCCGGTAATTTTTTGTCCTGGCAGATGTCCGCAGCCATAAAATTTCCTGTTTATGATCAGGGTTGTTCAGGCAGCACATAGCGCCGCAGGGTGAAATGCTGGTTGTTAGCGGACCAGGTCACCGTGACTTCCACGCGCTGCAGATCGCCCACCGAGGAATCAAACAGGCCCGGGGCCGTCTCGGTGACGGTGGTCTGCCAGCGGTACCCGGGATAATTCTCGAATTCACCGGTGTTATCATATCGCCGGGCAGTGGGCAGGGTGACGGTTTCCGTCATGATTTTCTGGGCCAGCAGCGGCGCGGTGGTGTAAAAACGGGTGGTGGCATCCATGGTGATGGTCTGCGAAAACAGGCGGAAAACAGCGGTAAAAACAATGGCCAGGAGCGCCAGGGCGACCAGAATTTCAATCAGCGTGAATCCCGCATCTTGTCTGGATCGCTTCGGCAGCATGAATCCTACGCCCTCCCCGCGGCGGCCGCAAAATCTACATGGCCGTCATAGACGGCCACCCGGGAAAGAAACGGGGCGATATAAAAAGAAAATAAACGATCTCCAGCGGTCATGTAAATGACCGCCTGATCAGAATAGCCCTGTTCGTGAAATACGATGTCAGCGGTGCCGGTGGCGATGGTTTCTGCCGGTGAAAAGGCCACCCCGGTAATGGCCAGATCATCCTGCGGCGCAAACCGGCTGAGGTCTTCCAGCTCCGCTTCCTGGTCGCCCGATGCATCGCTGCCTGATTCTTCCTCCTGGCTCCGGACCAGGGCCAGCATCCGGTTGTGGCTTATGTCCACCCGCAGCACATGCGGCTGTTGGTGACTGAGGGCCCGGTTCTTCAGCTGCATGTTGGCGGCGATAATCCACCGGGCAGCCTCATCCCTGGTGTTGAGATGGATGAATGCTGACAAGCGGGGAAAGGCAAAAAACATCATTATGGCAAGC
The DNA here is from genome assembly GCA_964439745.1 of uncultured Desulfobacterales bacterium. Classification (GTDB taxonomy): domain Bacteria; phylum Desulfobacterota; class Desulfobacteria; order Desulfobacterales; family Desulfosudaceae; genus CAYTQK01. Next base: position 1,808 of record CAYTQK010000150.1, on the reverse strand, counting down.
AACGAGAGAACAACCAGAACTTCAATCAGGGTAAAGCCGGTCTCAGACCGGTCGGAGAAGGTCCTGCTCCCGGGGGAAAAAGATCGGAATTTACTCCAACTCCCAGCTCTTGATATCGGCATTGTTCCCTTCCCCGCCGGCGACACCGTCGGCGCCGTATGAGACAATATCATACTCGCCATGAACGCCGGGAGACAGGTAGATGAACTCATTTCCCCAGGGATCTTTGGGAATGGTTTTCTGTTTCAGATACCCCCCTTCCCGCCAGTTATCGGAAACATTGCCGGATTCGGGCTTGGAGACAAGGGCCTCCAGCCCCTGGGAAGTGGTGGGATAACGCCCCATGTCCAGTTTGTATAAATCCAGGGCCGCTCCCAGGGTTTCAATGGTCATCTTGGCTTTCAGCCGCCTGGCCTCGGACGGCCGGTCCAGAATCTGCGGAGCGATGGTCACCGCCAGGATCCCCAGGATCACCAGCACCACCATCAATTCAATCAGCGTGAACCCGGCCTGCCCCCGCCCCCTTGCGGCGTCGGTGATGCTGCTTTTCTTATATCTCATGTCCGTCCGTTTCACCCCGTGCGAATATGATGGCAACGCAAAAAAGTAACCGGATAAAAATCGACGGCACAATCCGTCAACAAACAAAACGGGGACGTCACTTCTCCCGGCCACGCCCCCGTCACTCCTGCTCTGCTTACCCGTTATTTATTTTTTCCCTGAGACTCTGGGAACATTTAAAGGTGACAACGTTGCGGCTGCTCAGCATAAGATCCTGGCCGGTGGCCGGGTTTCTGCCCTTGCGTTCGCTTTTGTGCTTGACGCAGAATTTTCCGAAACCGCTGATCATTAAATCCTCCCCTTTTTCCAGGGTGCTTTTGATCAGCTCCAGCAAATCTTCCACCAGTTCATCACATCGTTTTCTAGGCAATCCCGTTTCTTCCTGCACCAGGTCGATAATGCTGCTTTTCGTCAAAGTCATACCATCACCCCTTTAGGCCAACGTTGCGGATCAATTATTTCCCGTAAGATATTTATATTATTTGAAATAAAATTTCAGGCGATTGTCTGCCGGGCCGGCCGATTCTGCAAATCCTCCCCGGATTTCGGTAGCCGGTTTGGCGTCGGGAGCCAACTGTTTGATATAGATACGATTAAATCTTTGCTTTGTCAATAAAATTTCATGAAATTCATTATCCCGGCAAAAAATATCAAATATTATTCAAATATTCCCAAGCTGCTTCGTCCCAGCCCGGACTGGCTGAGGAATCAGGTCAGTCCGGCCTCCCAGTTCCACAAACCGGGACGCTTTTTAACGGTGATCCGCTCCGGCAGCGGCTCTGCCAGTTGAACCAGCAGCCGGTAACCGCTGGCGACCAGGCGGTTCTGCCGAGCGGTGATATCCAGCGGCCAGTTGGGAAAGACCCACCAGCAGGAATCCCGCCGGGAGACCCAGGCCCCTTCCCCCCGGGGGCTGGTAAACAACTGATCTTCCGGAAAATCGGCCGGCTTGGTCCGGGCCAGGCAGAGCGGCCAGAAGCCGGACACCACCAATCCCAGGGGCAGCGGGCAGGAAGACGGCAAGATCAGCAGGTCAGCGGCGGGCAGCTCCGGGCTGACGATCACCCCGGAAAAGCCCATCGCTGCCAGGGCTTTTACCGCCAGGGGATTGGCGGCATTGCAGAACGGCCCGGCCCACCATTGCAGGTTTTTCCCGGCCGGAAACAGGGCCGTCTGCCAGGGCGCATTCAGCCCGAATCGCCGATGGCCCCGGGCCACGGCCCGTTCGATCCGCTGTCGCATGCCCC
>CAYTQK010000149.1:0-8331 GCA_964439745.1 uncultured Desulfobacterales bacterium | reverse complement strand
ACAGCGCAACGATTTTTTCCGCATCCGTTTTGGCGACGATAAAATCGGCTGGGTGCAAAAAGAAGTTGTGGGCGTTCTTTAAGGCGTGATTTCTGCTAATTCCGGGTTCAGGAGTGCTCCCTCAGCGCTTTTTGCCAAAATGACAGCAGGAGTTCTTCCCGCATACGAATTCCTGTGGACGGTATCAAAGGGATGAAAAAAATTTTTAAAGTTTTTGTTCCTGTTCTGCTGTTGGCTGCCTTGATCATCCTTCTGGAACTGGGTCTGCGTCTTTTTGATTATGGTTATAATCCCTCCTTTATAATCCGAAAGCATACCCCGGAAGGTCCAAAAGCTGTTCTGAATCCCCCGGCCTTGCTGTCTTATACCGGTCTCAGCGTAGTCACTTCCAGCAAGGAAGCCTTTTTAAATATACCCGTTGACAAACCAGCCAATAATATCCGGGTGGTGGTGCTGGGGGGATCGGCGGCTTATGGGGCATATCATGTGCCTGATTTCGGGATGGCCCGCTATATGGAAGCCATGCTGGAAATAATCTTTCCGGATCATCATGTGGAGGTTATCACCCTGGCTTTTCCTTCTCTGAATTCCAATGCCATGGTAGAGCTGTTAGCAGATGCCATGATATTGCAGCCGGATTTTGTAGTTTATTATGGAGCTGCCAATGAGTTGGGCAGGGGCGTGGCGATGCAGGTCAGCCCCCTGCCGCCTAAATTTGTTATTATTTTGGAAAGAATAATCCATTCCTTTAAACAGCTGAAGCTTTATCAATTGACTGTCAATAGCATCGGGCGATACTTTCAGACTGTTCAGGAAGGATTCGTTAAAGAAAAAATTAAGAATTTTCATTCGTTTCAAGATTTTTCCCTGCCAGTACAAAAAACGCTTGCGGCCGCTTATCGCCATAATATGACCAAACTCGCCACCCTTTGCCGGTCTCAAGACATTCCCCTGGTTTTATGTGAATATAGTCACAATGAAAAAAATCCCTGCACGGCTGCTCCCTTTGCCAATCAGACTACTATGGCCGATATTCTGGGACAGTTGCCATTGTTAGAAAAGGCGTATGCCCACCAAACAGACGGGGCCTATCAGGATGCCATCCATTCGTACGAACGATTTTCTCGAATTCTGCCGCAATTTGCCGCTCCCTTGGCGCATCAATCCTTTTGCTGGTATGCCCTGGGTCATCCCCAGCAGGCAAAGGCCAGGTATGAGCAAGCTCTTTTGCGATCCACCGGCATTGCAAACCAGTTAAGCTTGTTTAACAGTGTCTTGTGGGATCTTGCGGCCGAATCTCCACAAGATGATATTTTTTTCATCGATACTGCGGATCATCTTACAAGTGAAAGTACCTTGGGATATATGGCAGATGAAACGTTTTTCACTGATATTGTTCATTTTACCTCTCGTGGAAGTTATGAAATTGCGGCTGTTGTTACTGCCTTTCTGGCCAGGGCGATAGACCCGGGTGCGTCAGAAGGAATTCCATCCCGACAACAATGTGAACAGAGATTGGGTATCACGCTGAACCAGAAAATAGCAGTTATGGCAGCCAACAATCGAAGAACATTTCACCTGTTGACGCAGGCAATGGGACGGGCACCCCTGAACTATGCTCTGATGCATGATGTAACCAAGAAACAAAGTCTGCATTCATTGAACAAGGGAAAGGACACTTCGCTCGGGACGGCAGCATCAGTCAGTGCGCAATTTTCTATTGCGGAATCGACAGACTATTATATGTGGAAAAATCAGATAACTGAATTGGTGAACGCCGGTAAAGGGGAAAAAGCCCTGTCCCTGGCCAAACAACTGAACAAGAAAACAGGTTGCCATTCGTTAGCCCTGATTTTATACGGACAAACATTACTCCGAAACCATCAGCCGGAGTCGGCTTTGGAGGCCTTTCGTAAAGCGCTTAAGCAGCCTGAAAGGGCTTTTGACTTGGGTTTGCGGCTGAGTACAGCTGAGCTGGCCTTGTCTCTGAACAAATTTGATTTGGCAGTAGAATTGCTTGCGCCCGGCTGGCGCATTATCCAAAACAGACAGCCGGTGTTTGATTTTGACAAGAATCTGTTTGCTGGGTTTAAGGATCGCTTTCGCGCTACCCTGGAAGAGGCACGTAAACTCCGGGAAGAGAATCCAATAGAATGAAGGGACGATACGTTGGGGAAAATTATTTCATTGAGAAGAAAATTCAAACCGGAAAAATATCCCTTGATTTTTTTGGATAAGCCTCCTTTTTGGGCCGGATTTGTCTGACTTACGATGATTCCGCGATATACCCGATAAAGCCCCGGATGCTGTTTTTCATAAAAAATCGTTCCCGCCAGTGAACGGTGGCCGGCGCATCAGCCAGTCCTGACAGCAGCGGGTCTTCGGCCAGGAGCCGGTCGGCGCAACGACCTACCACCGTCTCGTCCGCTTCTTTCCGGAGCTCTTCCGCGATGATTTTCTCCCAGGCATATAACTGCCCCTTGTGGGTTTGCAGCCATTTTACGGCATTTGACCGGCAGGCGGTGTGGCCGTAACAGATGGTGGCGGGATTTTCCGCCAGCAGCCGGTCGATGCTGGCCGCGGAGATCTCCAGGTCAAAGCGGGGCGGTGTGGCCGGACGCAGGTAGGTTCGCCCCGTTCCGAAATCGATGTTGACCCCGCCGGCTTCGCCGGCAAAGAGGGTTCCGTCGGCGGCCAGGTAGCTGACATGGTGGACGGCGTGTCCCGGGGTCAGAATGGCCCGCACGCTGTCCTCGGACCATTGTTCGGCTGCGATAAGCCGGTTCCGCGGTACCGGCGAAATGGGACCGTAGGCCCGGGCGGTCTCGCCCAGGGTCTTGAGGGTGCCCTGCCACAGCTTTTCCGGGTCCACCAGGTGGGGCATAGCCGCCTCGTGACAGACAATGGGAGCCTCGGGAAAGGCGGCCGCCACTTCGCCGATGCCGCCGGCATGATCAATATGGATGTGGGTCAGCAGGATGGCATCCAGCCGATTCAGGCCGATCTCAGCCAGGGCGGCCAGCAGGGGCTTGATCGTCACCGCCGGGCCGGGATCCACCAGGAAAGTTTTTGCCCCGGTCATCACCCAGGCGCAGATAAACTCGTCAAATCCCTCGAGGGGCGGTGTCAGCGCGATGCGCCGAACCGAATCGGAAAAGGGGGTAACACGATAGGTCATAAAAAGTTTCGTCCGGCCGTTTTTCAGGAAATATACGGCATCAGCGCCCATTGAATGGTCCAGCCGCCGGCATCGATCTTGTCCAGGCAGACGATGCCGCTGTTTTGAAAAACAATCACCGGAATGTCGGCATCACCGGTGATCAGCCAGGCGGTCAGGCGGCTGAGAAAGGGCAGGTGGCCCACCAGCATGCGGTTGTCGTCCGGTGAAAGGGTCTTGGCCACGGGGACGATGTCATCAAGTGGTTTTAAACCCTCGACTTCTTCGACACCCCGCCCCGGGCGCAGGACCGAAGTGAGAATCTCGGCGGTCTGCCGCGCCCGTTTCTTGGTGCTGTGCTGAATGACCGAGACCGGGATCTGGTATCCCCTGGCGACTTCGGCGATCCGCCGGGTGTCGGCCTTGCCCGTGTCGGAAAGTCCCTGGTCGGGATCTTCATCCTTGGGCAAATTGTGTCCGTGCCGGACCAGGTAGAGTGACATGCGGGTACCTCCTTTAGAGCGGCTTGGCGTTGATGGATTACCTGCCGTTGGCCTGCTTGTCCAGCTGGCGGCTGTGGTACCAGGCAATGCCGATGCACCAGGCCAGGCCGCCGTAAAGCAGGGCAAAACCGGCAATCAGCATGATGATGGCGGTATATTCCATGATGGCAATTCTCCTTGGTCTCAAATACAGGGGTCAGACAATCTCATAGGCTTTGTCATTGGCGGTCTTCGTTGTGGAAAGCACCCCGGCACCTACGGCAATCAACACGATTACGCCGATCCCGATGAAAATAATGGCGGTCAGGGGATACCCCTCATACGGATGGCGGAGTTCCCTGATAAACGACATGACAATGATTACGCCCAGGACCAGTGGGGTGAGAAATTTAATCAGGATTGAGAAGATCAGGCCAATTTTTATTTCCGCGGTGCGGTTGACCTCCTGGGCGAATCGGCGGGCGCCGAAGATCCAGCCCACGGCAATGCATTCTAAAATGGCCACCAGGGTGATGACATAGGCCATGAGAAAATGGTCGATGATGTCCAGCCAGTACAGGCCGGCGCTGGTGGCCAGGGGCAGACCGGCCAGGAAGCTGAACAAGGCGGTGATGGTGGTGGCCACCGGCCGGGAAAAATCGAACTTGTCGGCCAGGGCGGCGCTGACGGTTTCCAGGAGGCTGAAGGCCGAATCAACTCCCAGCAGCAGCAGCACGATAAAGAAGAGAAATCCGAAGAAAGTCACCCAGACCGGCAGCTTGGCCAGGGCGGCCGGATAGACCACAAAGGCCAGGCCCGGTCCGCTGGCAGCGGCCACTTCCGCCATGGGGGTGTTGGTGGCCACGGCAAAGTAGCCCAGCACGCTGAATACGGCCAGGCCGGCCAGAAAGCTGAAACAGCAGTTGGAAAAAGAGGTGATGGCCGCGGAATTGGGCAGTTCGGTGTCTTTCGGCATGAACGAGGAGTAGGCGATCATGGTGCCGAAGCCCAGGGAGAGGGAAAAGAAGATCTGGCCGTAGGCCGCCAGCCAGACCTGGGGATTGGCCAGCTGCCCCCAGTCCGGGGCGAGATAATAGTTCAGGCCGACGGCGCTGCCTTCCAGGGTGACCCCCCGCACCAGCAGCAGCAGGACCAGGATAACGGGAAAGGGGACCGTGAACAGCAGGATTTTGCCGATGCTGGACAGCCCGCTGCGGATGATGGCCCAGATGATCACCCAGGTGATCAGCAGTCCCAGCAGAAGGTGCCAGTGCAGGGTCTCGAACTGCCAGGGGCCGTCCGACAGGTGCAGCACTTCGTTGAAAAAGTGGTCCCGGCTGGTGGCGATGTCGGCGCCCCACTGGGAGATGCTGGAGATGTCAAAGAGGAAGTTCCAGGTCCAGCCCAGGACCATGCAATAATAGATATTGATGAACAGGGCGCTGAGAATGGCGAACCAGCCCACGAACCGCAGGGGTTTGCTGATTTTTCCCAGGGCGATATGGGCCGAGCCCTGGGCGCGGATGCCCAGCCCGTATTCGATGATCATCAGGGGAATGCCGGCGGTGATCAAGGCGATGAAAAAGGGGATCAAAAAGGCTCCGCCGCCGTTCTGGGCGGCGATGTAAGGAAAGCGCCACATGTTCCCCAGTCCGATGGCCGATCCCACCGCCGCCATGATAAAGATCGACCGGTTTTTCCAGTGTTCTCTTTCTTTCATGCTGCCGCTCCTTGTGTGATTACTCCGCCCATTCTGCACAGTTCCGGTGAATATGATTATTGACGTTTACCTTATGCAAAAACTGGTGTAAAATCAACCGCAAATATGCGCCAACCGGTGCGGCGGCCACGGCGAAGGCCACGCCGCGCCCGGAGGAGAAACCCTGTATGCCGGATGATCAACATCTTACGCGGATTCAGACAATTCTGGAGCGGATTTACGGTCCTGTGCGCGGGGCGGAAGCACTGGAGCGCATCCGGCCGCTGCTGGCGGCGTTCCCGGTTCAGCAGAGCCGGCGGCCCTCGTTTTTTACCCAGGAAGATGCCGTGCTGATTACCTACGGCAATTCCCTCAACCGGTCCGGCCAGGTCCCGCTGGCAGCATTGGCGGATTTTGCCGCCCGATATCTGCGGGATCTCTTTTCCGCCGTTCATGTTCTTCCCTTTTTTCCGTACTCCTCGGATGACGGTTTTTCCGTGATGGATTTTACGGCTGTCAATCCTGCACTGGGCAGCTGGGAGGATGTTCGCCGCCTGGGCCGGGATTTTGCGCTGATGTTTGACCTGGTGGTCAATCATATCTCCGCCGAAAGCGACTGGTTCGACCGGTATCTGAGGGATGAGCCGGGCTATGCCGACCTGGCCCTGGAAGTCGATCCGGAACTGGCGCTGGATCACGTGATGCGGCCCCGGACTACCCCCCTGCTGACACCCTTTGTCAAGACCGACGGCCGGACCGTTTACGTCTGGACCACATTTTCCGCGGACCAGGTTGATTTGAATTACAAGAGCCTGGATGTCCTGGAAAAGATGGTGGATGTGCTGCTATTTTACGTCCGCCAGGGGGCCGCCCTGATCCGGCTGGACGCCATTGCCTACCTCTGGAAAGAGACCGAGACCGCCTGTATCCACTGCCTGCAGACGCACGACATGGTGCGGCTGTTCCGGGCCGTGCTGGACGTTGTCGCCCCGGATACGATTATCATCACCGAAACCAACGTTCCCCATGTCGAGAATATCAGTTATTTCGGAGACGGCCGGGACGAGGCCCAGATGGTCTATAATTTCACCCTGCCGCCGCTGCTGCTGCATACCTTTATCCAGGGGGATGCCACGACCCTGGCCGGTTGGGCGGCCGAGGGGGTAGCCGCGCCGTCGCCGCATACCACCTTTTTCAATTTCACCGCCTCCCATGACGGTATCGGGGTGCGTCCCCTGGAGGGGATCCTGCCTGCCGCCGAGATCGACCGGCTGGTGACGTGGACCCGGCAGCACGGTGGAGACGTTTCCTGCAAAAAAAATCCCGATGGTTCGGAAACACCGTATGAACTGAATATTACCTATGTCGACGCCGTCGGCGGCGTGGCCGCGGACGATGCCGGCCGCGCGGCCGCTTTTCTGGCCTCCCAGGCCATCCAGCTGGTTTTCCCCGGGGTGCCCGGTGTCTATATCCACAGCCTGCTGGGTTCGGGCAACTGGACCGAAGGTGTCCGGCAGACCGGCCGGGCGCGGACCATCAACCGCCGGCCGCTTGATCTTACTGAAGTAGAGCAGGAGCTGTCGCTGCCCGATTCCCTGCGGCGGCGTATTTTTACCGGATATGCCGCTCTTTTACGCCTCCGGCGGGGTCAGCCGGCCTTTCACCCGCAGGCCGGGTTCGCTGTGGCCGATTGTCCGGCAGCGGTTTTCGGCGTTCTACGAAAGAGTGACCGCCAGACCATTCTGGCTTTGACCAATGTGACCGGCCAGGCGGTTGCCGTGCCGCGGCCGGAGGGAACGGCTTTTCTGACATTTGACCTGATTTCCGGGCAGACCGTGGGCGACGGGGATATTCGCCTGGAGCCATTTCAAAGCTGCTGGCTGACGGATAAAAGTTTTTAGCCCGGGTTGGGGACCCTTGACCATTGTGATCAAGCTTCTGCTTTCCGGATTACTGGCCGGCCTTGTTCTGTTCTTCGGCCAGCAGGGCCCCCAGAAAGGTCTGGATGTCGGCGGGCAGTTCGGATACGGGCAGGCCGGTGGCCAGGGCCCGGCAATAAATCTCGGCGGCTTTTTCCAGCAGGGCGGCGTTGCGCACGGCCTTGTCCATGTCCGGCCCCAGGCCCAGGGCGCCGGGATTCGGCAGGATATAGCAGTTGGCCCGGTTGCCCAGCAGCGGCACCAGGTTGTCGATCAGGGCCTGGCTGCCGGAAAAACCATAAGGCACCACCTCCACCCGGTTGCCGATGAACAGGGAAACTTCGTCGAATAACGCCGGGATGGGCCGGTTGAGAAGGGCGAACACGCTGGCAAAGCGCTGGTGGGTATGGGCCACCGCTCCCGCGTCCGGTCTTTGCCGGTAGACCTGGAGATGCATCATGGCTTCGATGGACGGCTTGCGGCCGTTTTCTGCCAATGGGTTCAAGTCCGCGTCCAGCAGGCAGATATCGGCCGGGGTCATGTCCTGGTAGGGAGTCTGGGAAGGGGTGATGGCCATGCCCTCGGATGCGGGAAGACGGACCGAGACATTCCCCCCGGTTTCCTGCAGGAGCAGGCCCTTGTCCACCAGGGCCCGCACGCCCTTGATCACTGTTGATTGGTACGATTCATATGTCTGAGCCATAATTTTTTCTCAACGTTCATGCCGTAAGGTAGGTTGTCTTGAAGCAGTCCTTATTTTAACTTTTTTCATATCAGTAATGGACCATTGGTGCAAGCAAACTCAATACCCGCGTCCTCAGCCCGGCAGAATGAAGCCAGCAGGAGTGAGCAGAAAAGAGCTTGCTTTTGGCGCCTCCTTTCGATATAGAATTTTTCTAATTGCGTTCCTTGTCCCTGTCCTGTTATGAACCGGTCATGACAGGTATCGTTTCCGGACGGCCGCTTTTCCGGAAAAGAGCCTCGTCCTTGTGCCTGGGTGGTGGAATTGGTAGACACAATGGACTTAAAATCCCTTGAGGCTTGTCCTCGTGCGAGTTCGATTCTCGCCCCAGG
>CAYTQK010000148.1:0-8385 GCA_964439745.1 uncultured Desulfobacterales bacterium | reverse complement strand
CAAATGCACCGGCTGCGGTGAATGCAGCCGGGTCTGCCCGGTCAAGGGGCCGGACGAGTTCAATTGCAGCCTGGGCAATCGTTCGGCCACCTATATCAAGTACGCCCAGTCGGTGCCCCTGTCCTATGCCATCGACCCGGAATTGTGCATCGGCTGCGGCCTGTGTGAAAAAATCTGTATCGCCGAAGCCATTACTTACAGCGACACCGTTCGAACCACCGAACTGGAAGCCGGGGCCGTCATCCTGGCCGCCGGAACCGTCCCCTTTGATCCGGCCGGTCTTGATTTCTATGGTTACGGCCAATCTCCCAACGTGCTCACCAGCCTGGAATTCGAGCGCATCCTCAGCGCCACCGGCCCCTACCAGGGCCATCTCCAGCGCCCCCTGGACCTGAAACTGCCGGCCCGCATCGCCTGGCTGCAGTGCGTCGGTTCCCGGGACATGAACCGCTGCGACAACGCCTACTGCTCCTCGGTCTGCTGCATGTATGCCGTCAAGGATGCCATGATCGCCAAGGAGCACTCCCATGATGAACTGGACTGCGCCATCTTCAACATGGACATGCGCACCTTCGGCAAGGACTATGAAGCCTATTATCAGCGGGCCAGGGACATGGGCATCCGCTTTGAAAAGGCCCGCGTCCACACCGTCCTGCCCCTGGCGGACAGCGGCGACCTGAGACTGCGCTACGCCAATGACGCCGGCGAAATGTGCGAAGAAGAATTCGACATGGTGGTGCTGTCGGTGGGCCTGCAGCCGGCCGAAGCCACCATTGACATGGCCCGGCGGCTGGGGATTCAGCTCAACCGCCACCGATTCGCCGAGACCGGTCCCTTTACGCCGGTGGAAACGTCCCGGCCGGGTATTTACGTCTGCGGCGCCTTCCAGGGTCCCAAGGACATCCCGGAATCCGTTACCCAGGCCAGCGCGGCCGCCTGCCGGGCGGCCATGGGATTGGCCCCGGCGCGGGACACCTGTACCCGTACGGCCGCCATTCCGGACGAAATGGAGGTGGCCGGCGAAGATCCCCGCATCGGCGTGTTCGTCTGCAAATGCGGCATCAACATCGCCGGGGTGGTGGATGTTCCCCGGGTGGTGGACAGCGCCAAGGGGCTTCCCCATGTGGCCTATTGTGATACCAACCTGTTTACCTGTTCCCAGGACGTGCAGGACACCATGAAGGAAATCATCCGGGAGAACAACCTCAACCGGGTGGTGGTGGCCTCCTGTACGCCGAAAACCCACGAACCCATTTTCATGGAGACCCTGGAAGCCTGCGGCCTGAACAAGTATCTCTTTGAAATGGCCAATATCCGCAACCAGGACTCCTGGAGTCACTACAACACCCCGGAACAGGCTACGGTCAAGGCCATTGACCTGGTCCGCATGGCCGTGGCCCGGGCCGCCACTCTGCATCCCCTGCACGACAAGCAGATTCCCGTTACCAAAATCGGATTGGTGGTGGGCGGCGGCGTGGCCGGCATGAACGCCGCCCTGGGCCTGGCCGAGCAGGGATTTGAAACCATTCTCCTGGAAAAAGAAGACGCCCTGGGCGGGATGTGCCGCCAGCTCACCCGCACCATTGAAGGCGAGGACATCGGCGGCTACCTGGACAGCCTGGTCCAGCGGGTTACCAGTCATCCCAACATCGAGGTGCTGACCAACGCCCTGATTGTCAATTTTTCCGGCTTCAAAGGAAATTTCGAGACCGAGGTGCTGGTGGGCCCGGCCATGTATGAACGAAAAATAGCACACGGCGTGGTCATTCTGGCCACCGGTGCCACCGAATACGAACCCACCGAATACTGCTACGGTCAGCATGAGGCCGTGATCACCCAGACGGAACTGGCCCGGCGGCTGGAAGCCGAAGGAGCCGGCGAACTGGAGCAGGTGGTCATGATCCAGTGCGTCGGTTCCCGCAACGCTGAGCACCCCAACTGCTCCCGCTACTGCTGCCAAGCGGCCGTGAAGAACGCCCTGACCATCAAAAAACAGAACCCGGCGGCCGAGGTGTTTATCCTCTACCGCGACATGCGGACCTACGGCTTTCTGGAAGACTATTATGCCGAAGCCCGGGCAAAGGGGGTGCTGTTCTTTCGCTACGCCGCCGAAGAACCGCCGCTGGTGGAAAAGGCTGACGACGGACTGGCCGTCACCTTTACCGATCACGTGCTGGGCCGCCAGCTGCGGGTCAACCCCGACCTGCTGGTCCTGAGCGCCGCCATGCGGCCGGCCGATACCGAGGAACTCGGACAGATCATGAAGCTCGACCGCAACGCCGAAGGCTATATGCTGGAAGCCCATGTCAAGCTGCGGCCGGTAGAAATGTCCACCGAAGGCGTCTATGTCTGCGGGACCGCGCACAGTCCGCGCCTCATTCCGGAGGCCATTTCTCAGGCCCAGGCGGCCGCTTCCCGGGCGGCCACCCTGCTCTCCCGCTCGATCCTGACACTTTCGGCCGTGGTGGCCACGGTGGATCCGGAAAAATGCGCCGCCTGCCTGGTCTGTGTCCGCTCCTGCGCTTACCATGTGCCCCGGATCAACGAAGAGGGGGTCAGTGAAATCGACCCCGCCCTGTGCCAGGGGTGCGGCGTCTGCGCCGCCGAATGCCCGGCCAAGGCCATTGAACTCAATTGGTATGAAGATATTCAGATCACCAGTAAAATTGACGCCCTGTTGGAGGAGGTGAACTGATGGCAGACAATTTCGAACCGGTCATCATCGCTTTTTGCTGCAATTACTGAGGGTATTCCGCCGCGGACCTGGCAGGTTCCATGCGACTGCAGTACTCGACCAGTATCAAAATCATCCGGGTTCCCTGCACCGGCAAGGTGGATCTTATCCATATCCTGCGGGCCTTTGAAAAAGGGGCCGACGGAGTGTGCCTGGTCGGCTGCCTGGAAGGGGATTGCCATTTTATCAGCGGCAATCTCAAGGCCCGGCGGCGGGTGGAACGGGCGCAGCGGATTCTGGAATCCATCGGTATTGAGGGGGAGCGCGCCCAGATGTATAATCTTTCCTCCGGCGAAGGCCCGCTTTTCGCCCAGTATGCCCAGGAAATGTTTGACCGGATTGCCGCCCTTGGCCCCAGCCCGGTCAAGCCGAAAAAAACAAAGCGTCAGGCGGCCTGACCGCCGGCAATCACCCTAAATAAAACGAGGATAGCCACATGATTGTCGCCGAACCCAAACCCGTGCAGGAAATTATCGGGTATCTCGAGAGCCATGACCGCATTCTGGTGCTGGGGTGCAATGAATGTGTCACCGTCTGTGAAGCAGGCGGAAAAAAGGAGGTTGAAATCCTGGCCTCCACTTTGCGCATGTACTTTGGCAAGGAAGGCAGGGAAGTGACCATCGACGAAGTCACCCTGGAGCGTCAGTGCGATCATGAATACCTGGAAGAAATCCGCGACCGGGTGGATAACTATGACGCCATCGTTTCTTTGGCCTGCGGCGTCGGTGTCCAGTTTACCGCCGAAAAATACCTCAGCACACCGGTCTACCCCGGTGTCAACACCTGCTTTCTCGGTGCCGCCGAGGAACGCGGGGTATGGGGAGAACGCTGCCAGGCCTGCGGCCAATGCGTGCTGGCCTACACCGCCGGCATCTGCCCGGTGTCCCGGTGCGCCAAACGGCTGCTGAACGGCCCCTGCGGCGGATCTACCCAGGGGAAATGTGAAATCAGCAAGGAAATCGACTGCGCCTGGCAGTTGATCATCGACCGCCTCAAGGCGCTGGACCGCATGGCCGACTATGAGAACCTGTTTGCCATCAAGGACTGGTCCACGGACAGAGCCGGCGGACCCAGAAAAGTGAACAAGGAGGATGTTGCCGAATGAGCCCGAAAACGCCAAGCCGACTTGAGAAAATTCTGACCTCCGGCCAGTTGGCCGTAACCTCGGAATGCGGCCCGCCCCGGGGAAGCGACCCCGAGGGCATCACCAAAAAAGGCGAACTGCTGCGGGATTGCGTGGATGCCATCAACATTACCGACAACCAGACCTCGGTCACCCGCCTGTGCAGCCTGGCCGCCTGTATCCGTCTGAAACAGATGGGCCTGGAACCGGTGCTGCAGATGGTCACCCGCGACCGCAACCGCATTGCCCTGCAGAGCGACATCCTGGGGGCGGCCTCCTTTGACATTCACAATATTCTCTGCCTGTCCGGCGACCACCAGAGCTTCGGAGACTGTCCCAGCGGGCAGAACGTGCATGACCTGGATTCCATGCAGCTGATCCAGCTGGTGCGGCAGATGCGCGACGAGGGAAAATTCCTGGGCGGCGACGAGATCACCCGCCCGCCGGCCATGTTTGTCGGCGCGGCCGCCAACCCCTTTGCCGACCCCTTTGAAATCCGGGTACCGCGGCTGGCCAAAAAAGCGGCCGCCGGGGTGGAGTTCATCCAGACCCAGTGCATCTACAACCTGGATAAATTTGAAAAATGGATGAAAGGCGTCCGGGACCGGGGGCTCCATGAAAAGGTCTTCATCCTGGCCGGGGTGACCCCCATGAAATCGGCCGGCATGGCCAAGTTCATGAAAAACCGGGTGCCCGGAATGGACGTGCCGGACGAGGTGGTCAAGCGATTATCCGATACGCCCAAGGAAAAGCAGGCCGAGGAAGGCCTGACCATCTGCGTGGAGACCATCCAGCGGCTCAAGGAAGTGGAAGGGGTCAGCGGATTCCATATCATGGCCATTGAATGGGAAGAAAAAGTGACGGAAATCGCCAAAAGGGCTGGCCTTTTGCCCCGGCCTGCGATAGATTAATTATACGGGGGTTGCCGTTTTTCATTTTGGAAACGGTTCCTATCTGCAACCAAGAAACAACGGAAGAGAGGGATTGAATCATGGCTGAAAAAAGAGTGCTGGTGGTTGACGACGAGCCGGATCTGGTAACGGTTGTAAAAAAATACCTGGAAGATGAGGGTTTTGCCGTGGAAGTCGCCTATAATGGCGTGGAAGCCATAGAAAAAGTGACCGCCAACCCGCCGGACGCCATTGTCCTGGATGTGATGATGCCGGAAAAAGACGGTTACGAGGTCTGCTCCGAACTGAAATCCAATGAAAAATACGCCGATATTCCGGTGGTACTGCTGACGGCCGTGGCCGATCACGTCAGTTCCACCCGCTACTCCCATTTTGACGGGATGTCCATGGAGGCGGACGACTATCTGCCCAAACCCGCCTCGGCCGAAGATATCTGTGAAAGCGTCAAAAGCCTGCTGCGATAAGGCTCAAACCGGTTATCCCGGTCTCCGGGACCGGGATAACCGCTATTCTTTTACCGGCAGTGTCACCGTAAAGATCGATCCCTCCCCCGGCGCACTCTCCAGCGTAATGGTTCCATTCATCTGCTCCACCAGGCCCTTGACAATCGGCAGCCCCAGGCCGGTACCGGTGACAAAGCGGGTCTTCTCATCCTTGACCCGGTAGAACTTTTCAAAAATCTTCTCCTGGTGCCGCGCCTCAATGCCAAAGCCGTTATCCGCCACCTTGACCTCCAGACCGTCGTCCGTCGGCGCCATCTCCACCCGGATCTGGCCGCCCTCGCCGGTATAGTTAATGGCATTGGTGACCAGGTTGCCGAAGATGCTCTCCAGGGCCAGGGGATCGGCGGTAATTTCCGGAAAATCGGAGGCGGCCAGTTCCAGGGAAAGGTTCTGCTGCTTGGCTTTGGCCCGGGAACCGAGAAAGTCGACAATACTGGAGAGCAGTTCGTCCAGCTTGACCGACTGGATATTGTGCCCGGTACCGCCGGATTCAATCCGGGACAAATCCAGCAGATCGCCGATCAGTGAAATCAGGCCGCTGGTCTTCTCCTTGGCCCGGGAAATCAGGTATTGTTCATCATGGGCTTCGGCGTCACCGCCGGCCATGTCTTTCAAGACCACGCTGAGTTGTTCGTGAATGGTAGACAAGGGGGACCGCAGTTCGTGGGAGACCTTGGCCACGAACTCGGATTTGAGCTGATCCAGCATCTTGATGGAGGTAATGTCGCCCAGGGTCACCACGGCACCGATGCAGTCGCCGGCTTCACTGTACACCGAGCGCCCCCGGGCCATCAGGTATTTGCCGCCGGCGGCCTCCATTTCATACGTAGACACTTCGTTGACGCTCCCGCCCTCGCCCGCGGAGAGCGCCCGGACCATCTCGCAAAAGCCCGCATCATCGATATAATCGGCAATGTCCTGGCCGGCCGAGATGCCCCTTCCCAGACCGGCGATCTCGGCGAAGGCGGGATTGAGCAAAACCACCCGTCCGGACTGGTCAGTCACCACCATGCCATTGGGCAGCGACTCCACGATGGCGCTGATGCGGCTTTTCTCGGTATCCAGATCGGCCAGGGTCTTCTGGCGCTCCTCGGCCAGCTGGCGTCGTTCCGCTTCCAGCCGGATCTTGTCCAGGGCCCGTTCCACCACCATGCGCAGCTGGGTGGGATCAAACGGCTTGGGGATGAAATCGTAGGCCCCCTGTTTCATGGCTTCAATGGCCGTTTCCACGGTGGCAAAGCCGGTGATTATGATCACCAGGATATCTTCTTCCCTGGCCTGGATCTCGCGCAGAACGTCCATACCGTCGATGCCCGGCATCTTCAGGTCCAGCAGCACGATGGCAAAGGCTTCTTCTTCGATCATGGCCAGTCCTTCTTTCCCATTGGGCGCGGCCTTTACCTCACAGTTCTCGACTCGCCGCAGAACCCGGACGCATCCCTCCCGGATGTCCTGCTCATCATCAACCACCAGAATCTTGATGGGGTGTTTAGCTTTCACTTTCCTCGTCTCCTTTTTCCGTTTCAACGGGCAGTTCTATCGTGAAAACAGCCCCCCCTTCCGGCTTGTTATCCGCAGAAATAGTGCCGCCATGTTCGTCAATAATGCTGTAGACCAGGCTCAGCCCGAGGCCTGTGCCCTTGCCTTCCTCCTTGGTAGTATAAAAGGGCTCGAAGATATGCGCCAGGACCTCAGCAGGTATTCCCGGCCCCGTGTCGGTAATCCTGATGATCATGCGCTCTCCGCCGGGCCGCAGGGCGGTCTCAATGCCCAGCCGTCCCTTGCTTTCCATGGCCTGGGCGGCGTTGAGAATAATGTTCATGAAGACATGGTTCATCTGCTGCATATCGGCCGCCACAAAAATGGGATGTTCGGAAAAATTTTTGTCAATTTCGATATCATGAAACAGGGTCTGGTTCTCCAGCAGAAAAAGGGTCCGGGAAACGGCCTGGTTGATGTCCACGGAGGTCTTTTTCTGCTTTGTCTGGCGGGCAAACTCCAGCAGCTCCTTGACGGTTTCACTGCCCCGCTGGGCGTCCCGGAGGATACGGTTGACGTCCTCGACGGCATCCTCTCCCAGGTCGTAATCCTCCAGCAGCAGCTTGGCGTAGAGGGTAATCCCGCCCAGCGGATTGTTCAGCTGATGGGCCACCCCGGCCGCCAGCTTCCCCAGCGAAGACATTTTTTCCGCTTGCAGCAGCTGGGTCTGGGCTTTTTCCAGGTTGGCCTTCATCTGCAATTCTTCGGTCATGTCATGAAAAAAACCAATGGAAGCGATCTCCTTTTCCCCTTCGTAAACCACCGAAGCGTTGAGCCGAATGGGTATGGTACCGCCATCCCTGCGCAGCATGGTCACCTCGTAGGACTTCAACTTTCCCCTGCCGCCGTAATCGTCGCTGCGCAGGCGGCGCATCACCTCGCGGGCGCCGTCTCCGGGATAGACATCCCGGATATCCAGGTTTTGAAAGGCCTCTTCCATTCCGTATCCGGTTATTTCCGAGGCAGCCTCGTTAAAAACAATGATCCGGCCGGTCATGTCCGCCGCGATGACGCCGTCCACCGAGCTCAGAATCAGGTTATGCAGAAAGGCGTTGGACCGTTCAATCCTTTCCAGCATCTCACCCACGGCGTAAATATCAAAATCAAGGGTTACCAAGGCCTCGATTTCATTGCCCGCAAAAATGGGGTAAGAATAAAAGCAGGCGCCATCGCCGGCCACCTCGAAACTGCCCCGTTTGACACTGGCCAGGGCGGGCTGACAGGTTTCCTTGACCTGCCGGGCGGTACAGTCTGCACAAGGGGCTTCCCGTTTACAAAACACCTCGTAACAATATTTGCCCTTGATTTCGTTCCCCCCGGCCAGTTGCTTGGTGTAGCGATTGGCCGCCAGTATGATATAATCCGGATCAATAATAAAAAACTTTCTCTGGGACGAATCGACCGCCTTGAGCATCAGCTCCTTTTCCCTGTCCATTGACATCATCCCCCCTTGCAATCATTAAAGAAAGACTTCCCTTCAACTGGCACCCTGCCGGGCGATTTATCAAAAAGCCGGACGGAACTTTCATAGGAGAAAACAAGTTGGACTACCGGGCTGCGTCCGTTTTTTATCTT
>CAYTQK010000147.1:0-8415 GCA_964439745.1 uncultured Desulfobacterales bacterium | reverse complement strand
GCCGGCCGTGAGGTTGCCGGCCCCGTCAATATAAGCTTCCGTGGCGCCGGACAGCACATTGACGCCAAAGGCCCCGCCCACGGCGGTACCGGAACCGGTGCCGCTGCCCTTGGCAAAAGCCACGGCCCCGGCAAAAGAGCCCAGGTTGGTGGCGTTATCAGCGGAGACGTCCAGCGCGCCGCCGGTAATATCGATATCACCCGCGTTGAAAATATAGGCCCGGGCATTGTCCTCGACCACGTCGACCACCACCGCGCCGGAAACGGCAAAGCCCGACTTGGACTGGGAAGTCTGGTCGGTGGATTGGGAGGTGTCGCCGGCGACATCGCCGGAAAGTTTGCCCTTGTCTTTGCCCTCGCCCAGGACCGACCGCCACTTGTCCTGCCAGGAGGCCAGATCCTGGTTGCCGGTGACCGTGCCGTCGGAACCCTGGGTGCCGCCGGTGCCAGGGTTGGAGCCGCTTCCGCCGCCTCCGGTATCCGGTGTTTTCTGGGAACTTTTGGCCACCGCCCCGGCCACGGAAAATCCGCCCACAAAACCGCTGTTGGCCGCGTTCACCAGGACATCACCGTCCGCGGTCACAAACCCACGGTCAGCCGCGGCCGTCTGGTCGGCCGCCTCGGCATCGTGCAGATCGCCGATCACGGCCTGGGTGTCACGGTTGACAATATTGACGCTGACCGAGGCGCCGATGCCGACTTTTTCCGAGACGGCCACGCCGCCGGCCACGTCCACCAGCATGGTGTTGTCCCGGGCGTCCACGATCAGGGAACCGTTTACTTCCGGGTTATCGGCCGGGTCAAAGACCAGGCCGCTGCCCACTTCGATATCCGCCCCGGAATCGATCCGGGCGATGGTTTCGTTGTCAATGACATTGACGATGACCACGCCGTTAAAGGCGAAATTGCCGGCCTGCCCGCCCGAGGCGCCCACAGCCACGTTCATGGTCTTACTGTCCGCGTCCACCAGCAGGCTGTCGGCGTACAGGGCCACCCCCTCCTCGATCCGGGCGGTGGTGCTGGTATCATAATTGGCGATCATGACGGTGGCGCCGACGGCGCCCTGGCCGTCTTCGGCAGAAGACCCCAGCAGATCCTTGGGCTTGTACTGGGCCGACAGCTTGGGCAGGATTTTACCTTTTTCCGGTTCCGAGGAGATCCCCGGCAGCTGGATATTACCGCCCAGGTGAACGGCTTCATTACGGCTCGCCGCCTGGACGACCACGTCCTGGTCGCCGGCGCCGTTCTGGTTGATCATGGCCCCGCTTTTAATGACCGCTTCAGCCCCGCCGTTCAGTTCCACGTAGGAAACCGCCCCGGCTACGGCCAGTTCTTTACCGGAAGCAGTGGCCTGGGTCCAGGAGTTGCCCAGCCATTCGCCCATGCCGAAATCTCCGCCCAGGTAGGTGGTCAGCAGGGTGACAAACTCCATACCCTTATGCTGCAAGGGGTTGACCGCCTCCCACAGATCTTCATCGGAAAAGTCCATGCCGGCCAAGGCGTCATCCTCAATCCACAGATCCGCAGCTCCGAGATATTTGTACCAGGTGCCTTCCTCACCGTCGCCGGTATGGTTGGCCCGCACCTCGACCAGGTCCCCTTCCGTGATATGAATGGGATCCGCGGCGGTCCCGGCATCCTCGGTGGTATAGTCGGCTTCCTGGTTCCAGACATCGTAAAGATTTCGTCCCCAGACAAATTCATAATCGTTCAAATCCGCGGCATAGACCCGGATGTCCTCCACAGCGTCGACCACGGCGCCGGTATTGATGACGGCCTCGGCGTTGTTTTCATAAAGGCCGATGGAAACGGCGGCCGCGCCGGAAAACTTGCTGTCGGCCTTGCCCTCGGAAGACTTGGTATCAGGGTTGTTCGCGGCCGAGGAGCCGGCGGTGATATAGGGACAGCTGGCCACGGTGCTCAGCACCAGCACGGAGCCACCGGCATCGACCATTCCCGCGAAAGTCGCGTCATCGCCGCCGCCGATCCGGGAGGAGGCCTGGTTGCTGTCATAGACAAAGGCAATGGCGCCGGCCACGTCAAAGGGCGGCTCCTTGTAAGGATCATCGCTGATGTTCAGTTTTTTCTTGAACCAGGCGGTAACCTTATCGAGTTTGCCCTGGATGGGCGACATGACTTTGTCGATCATGGCCGACTGGGCCGAGGCCTTGGTGTCATCCAGGATATCGCCCTTGGAATTGGTGCCCACCCCGGCCTGGGCGGTGGTACCGATGGTGGTCGAGGGCAGGAAAAACAGCTTCTTGATGCTGACGTTCTCCTGGTACATATCCGCCGATACCAGGACGTTCCCGCCGATGACGGCCTTGCCGTCCAGCCAGGCATTGGTGCTGCCCTCTTCCACGGTGACAGCCACGGCAATGCCCACGGCGCCGTCCTTGCCGGCGGTGGACAGGGCGGTGGTGCGGTTGCGGTCCACGGTCTCGGCCCGCAGGGAAAGATTGCCGCCGATGTTCAGCACGGCATCCTCGGTGACGTGCACCGTGGAGTCCGAATCAATCACTGAAATGGCCACGGCCGCGGCGACCCCCTTGACCGCCTTGGGCGAGGCCACCACGCTCATGGTATGATCGGCCAGGGCATGGATGGTAACGTCCCCGGTCACGGTAATGGTGCCGGCGATGCTGATATCGGCCTGGGTGATGGCCACCCCGGCCGCCCCGCCCAGCCCCCAAGCCTTGGTGGGTATGGCGGAAGCAGTAGCGTAGCTGCTGGCGTCAGCGATAAAATTTTCCGCGGTAATGGCCGACCCGGCCTGGATATCGATGGTAGCCCGGGCCTCCACGTAGCTGACCTTGATCATCAGGGAGGCCAGGCTTTCGATGGTGCCCAGGGCCGAATTCAAGAGTGACAGGGCGTCCCCGGTAAACCCGTCCCGGTTGCTGTCAAAGGTCTGGCTGGCGTCGGCCGCGGCAAGAATTTCCACGTCCCCGCCCGTGATCTCGGCCCCGTCCTTCATGGTAAAACTGACCTTGGTGACTTCCACGTCCACCAGCGGAGTGAACAGGGCGGTATAGTCCGCCGCCAGGATGTCGATGTCGCCCCTGGTGGCGCCGTCGGCCAGCAGGGCGGCATCGGTTTCCAGAGTAATGTCATGGCCCTGAAGGCTGATGTCGCCGGCCTGCCCGCCGGTGTTGCTGGTGGACACGGTTACCCCGCTGTTGATGGTGACGGTGTCGGCCTGGATGTCCAGGGTATGGCCGGCCAGCGTCAGGTCGCCCTCAATGACGACACTGTCGCCGCCGTCTTCATTGCTGTTGAGGCTGCCGGCGTCCAGGACCAGGTCGGCGTCCAGGGTCAGGGCCTCAACATGAATATACTCTTCTGTTCCCGGCGCGTTATACCCGGTATTGATGGTCAGCGAACCGGTGGGGTCGCTGATGGTGGTGGTAGTGGTGCCGATGTCGGTCTCATCCACGATCTGAATGTCACCGCCTACCCGGGAAACCGTGACGCGGTTGGCGATGGACGGACGGGCGTCAAAGACAAAATCCGTGACCGTGGCGCTGGTGGCGTTGACCGTTTCAAAATCCGCGGCAATGGCCAGGGTGCTGTAGGTGCCGGTGCCCAGGTCAAGGACATCCGCGCCCTCGCCGCCGGCCAGGGTCACGGCCGCGTCAAAGCTGGCGGCGCTGACGGTGACAGTATCGTCGCCGGCCATGCTGTCAAGGGCAATCCGGCCGCCGGCACCGGGGTTGTCAAAGGTAATGTCAGCAAAGGTGTCGCTGCTGACCACATAAGTCGTCCCGGTTCCACCGGCGGCAATCTCGATGGCATCGGCGCTGTCCGTGCCAAAGACTGTAATATCTCCGGCCTGTTCGGTGTTGGCATAGGAAAAAACCGTGGTGCCATCCAGGTTGATACTGTCGGCGCCCCGGGTGATGTCCTGGGTGGTGCCGGCAATTCCCTGAACTTCGTAGACAATGCGGTCGCTGCCGGCCTGGCCGTCAATGGTTACCTCGGCGCTGGTGTCAAACCCGGCGCCCACGGTGATATGATCATCACCGGCACCGGCGGCCAGATCCAGGGCAGCGGTGGGCGCAACCATTTCCAAATCGGCAAAAGAACCGCTTGCGCTGGTCACAGTCAGATTGCCGCCGTCCTGGTCCAGCCGGATGTCGGCGTCGCTGGCAATGGGCGCTTCCACCAGGGCGGTAATGCCGTCGGGCAGGGTGGAGGTGTCATCAGCCCGGGTGGTGGTGACGTCCGGGGTGGTTCCGGCCTGATTCGTCACCTGGATGGTGTTGTCCCGGACAATGGCCGTGTAACCGGCCAACTGGAGCAGGCTGACCCAGTGGGTCAGGACATCGGCCAGCCGTTCGTTCTCATCGGCCACGGTGTGGGTATAATCGTTTCCGTCCACGGACAGGATCCAGTCCTGGTCCACTTCGTAGGGATCGCCGGCCAGGTATACCCGGGCGGTGCGGTCGGCGGCATTGTCCACGGTCTTGTTATCGGCCGCGGACAGATCAATCACCTGGTTGATGCCGATATAGCGCAGCAGGTCCTCGTCCCGCTCGATCCAGCCGGAATCCTGGCCGGCCGCGGCCAGGGTAACAGCGGTGTAGCTGCCGTTTTCGATCCGGACAGTATCGGTGCCGGTAGAAGGACCATAGGCCTGACCGATCAGGGAACCGGTCACCGATCCCGTGGATTGCACGCTGAAAGTGTCGTCATAATCGGCCTGGCCGGCCAGGTTCTCAAAACCGTCAAAAGTTACGGTGCGCCCGGAAGTGGCGCCGGTGACAGTGCCGGAATTGGCGCCGTTCACCTCCCAGGTATTGTCGTCTTCAAAACCCGTCAGGGTGTCACCGGCCGAATTCCCGCCGATAACCTCGTCGATGTTGTTTATGCCCTTGACCCCGGAGGCCTCGCCCGGCAGAACCGTGGTCACCTCCTCGTCCTCCACGATCCGGGTCACCTCCTCGTCCATCCGGGACAGGTCAACGGCAACAGCGGTGGTATAGTTGGAATAATCCAGGATGGCCGTACCGGCTCCGCCGTCGATATAGGCGTCCAGATAGCCCTGGTCTTCAAAGACAAAGGTGTTGGTACCTGATCCGCCGATAATATTGTCAATGCCGGCAGAAGCGCCCAGGGTATTGGTGTCGTCGGTCACCGAAACGGTGCCGTCATTATGAATGGTAAAGGTCAGAGGCCGGGTCACCGCCGAAAAATCCAGGATATCGTTGTCGATTTCCCCGGCCGAAACAATGGTGTAATGGCCCCAGTCATCCTGAAAGACAAAGGTGTCATCACCGCTGCCGCCGACCAGGTTTTCGATGTTGGCGATATTGGTCAGGGAGTTGGTGCCGTCGGTCACCGAAACGGTGCCGTCACCGTTGAAGGTAACCGTCAATGGCTGGGTCACCGCCGAAAAATCCAGGGTGTCGCTGTCGGCCGCCGAAGGATCCGATACCGCGTCGGCGCCCCAGTCATCCAGAAAAACAAAGGTGTCATCCCCGTCCGTGCCGGTCAGGGTGTCCCCGGCGCTGCCGGTGATGACCCGTTCGATATGGCTCACGCCCGCGGTGCCCGTGGCCGTGCCCGCGGTCAGGTCGACGGCAACACTGCTGGTATAAGCCGAGTAATCCAGGGTGTCGATACCTTCGCCGGCAAGTTCCGTGATGGTGTCGGTGCCGTCGGCGGTCATGACATAGGTATCGTCCCCGGTTCCGCCGATAAGCGTGTCAGCCCCGCCGCCGCCGGTGATAATGTCGTTGCCGTCGCCGCCGATGATGGTGTTGGCCTGGTCGTCTCCGGTCAGGGTGTCATCCCCGGCCCCGCCGGTAAGGTTGTCAATGTTTTCCACACCCGTGGTGCCGGTGGCCGTGCCTGCGGCCAGGTCCACGGTCACGGCAGTGTCATAGGCCGAATAGTCCAGCATATTGGTGCCGCCGCTGCCGCCGTCGATAAACCCGGCAAAATCGGCCCCGTCTTCAAAAGTAAAGGCATCCTCGCCCGCGCCGGTGATAAGACCCTCGATGATGTCGGCCTTGTCCAGTGTGTTGGTGCCGTCGGTGACCGAGACCGTGCCGTCATCATGAAAGGTGGTACTCAGGTTAGCGGTGACAGCGGAAAGGTCGAGGACGTCCTCCCCTTCCTCACCGTAGTCAACCACGATATCTTCCCCCCAGCCGTTGGCAAAACGGAAAGTATCCGCCCCGTCTCCGCCGATGAGGGTATTGTTCTGATTGTCGCCGATGAGCAGGTCGGCCCCGGACCCGCCGGTGGCGTCGATCATGCCGGTAAAGGTGGCCGTGACCACCGCAGCGGCAATCTCCATACCCGCGACAGCCGCACCGGCACCGGTGCCGGCAATGCCCAGGTCGGTTGCCGCCGTGGAATCGCCCAGGTCGGCGATGGTCAGATTTCCGGCACCGCCGGCCGCATCGCTGATGTCAAGGCTGTTGCCGGCCAGGTTGATGACCGCATCAAGCCGGGCATCGGCGGCGTGGATGGCGTCCAAGGCCGCGCCCACGGTGGCGGCCCCGCCCAGGGCGACAGTAACAGCGGTACCGTCGCTCAGGGTAATCTGCAGATCATTAACCAGAACCGATCCGGCCAGCAGATTCCCGCTGCCGGTGCCGGCGAGGCCCAGGTCCGCGGCCAGGGGAGAGCCGTTGAGCGCGGCCATGGTCAGGTCACCCTCGCCGTCGGCGGTGTCATAGATATCCAGGCCGTTGCCGGCCGGGTTGATGGCGGCGTTCAACTGCCCTTGGCCGGCCTTGTAAATGGCTGTCATCACGTCGGCCAGGGTCTCGGCCCCGGCCAGGGAGACATCCGCGGTGGTGCCGTCGGTCAGGGTGAGGCGCAGATCGTGAACCAGGGCGGTTCCGGCCAGTTGGCCTTCAATGCCGACGCCCGCGATGCCCAGGTCCGCGGCGGCAGCAGAATCGTTCAGCGCGAATACTGTCAGGTCGCCGTCACCGCCGGCTGAATCACTGATGTTAATGCCGTTTTGAGATTCGTTGATGACCGCCTCGAGCCGGGAGTCGGCGTTATTAATTGCCTCAAGTACGTCGCCCAGGGTGGTACAAGTACCAAGATCGATCTCAATATCTTCATCCGTGGACAGGCGGATCAGCAGGTCATTGCCGGCGACCATGTCCACGCCGGTCCCGTCGTTCAGGTCGGACAAAAGGGTCTCGGCGGTCACAACCGCCGCTTCCCCGACCCCGGCCCCGTCATGCAGATCAGCCAGGAGGGTATCTTCGGAGACGGACGCCCGGCCCACGCCGGCGCCGTCGTTGAGATAGGCCAGGGGCATATCCGCGCTCAGGCCTTCCATGTCGCCGGCGTCATTGACAAAGCCGCCCATGTCCACCGTGCCGGCGCCAAGATCAATCCGGACCGGTGTCTGGTAGGCGGAAAAATCCAGGGTATTGGTCTCGGCGGGATCGCTGCCGCCGCTGATAAGGCCGTCATAGGCGGCGCCGTTCTCGAAGACAAAGATGTCGTCCCCGGCACCGGTGGTGATGGCCGAGACATTCGCGCTGGTTTCCAGCCGGCTGGTATAGTCATCCACCAAAATGGTGCCGTCGGCGGCAAAAGTCACCTCCAGGTCGGCGGTAACTTGCGAAAAATCCAGGGTGTTGTCGCCCATATCCCCATCAGTTATTGTATCGGCACCCCAGTCATCGGCAAACCGGAAGGTATCGTCCTCGCTGCCGCCGGTCAGGGTATCTTCGCCAATACCGCCGTCAATGATGTCATGGCCGGCGCCGCCGTCGATGTCGTTGGCATATTCATCGCCGGTGAGAACATCGTTGCCGGAACCGCCGATGATATTGGAAAAATTGCTGATACCGGCAGTGCCGGTAGCCGTGTCGGCGTCCAGGTCAACGGTGACACTGCTGTCATAAGCGGCGTAGTCCAGGGTATTGCTGCCGCCCTCGCCGCCGTTGATCTGGCCGGCAAAAACAGCGCCGTTCTCAAAAACAAACTGATTGTCGCCGGAACCACCGATGATCTCATCAAGGTGGCCCAGGCCGGCGACAATGGTGGAGCCATCGGCGCCGGCCGAAACCGTCCCGCCGCTATGCACGGTCACCGACAAATCCAGGCCGGTCCGGTCCGGCGTCTCTTCACTGGCGGGATCAATTTCCGGAACCACCCGGGAAAAATCCAGGGTGTTATGGGCGCCGGCGGAAGCGTCAACAGTGCCGGCAAAAGCGGCGTCTCTTTCAAACACAAAGCGGTTGTCGCCGGAACCGGCAATAATATTATTTATACCTTCGGCAGGTTTCAGCTCGTTTTCCCCGTCGGTCACCGAAACGGTATTATCGCTGCCGAAGGTAAAGGTCAGGTCGGCGGTTACGGCCGAAAAATCAAGGGTATTGCTGCCGCCGCCGTTTTCAATGGTATCGCTGCCCCAGCCGTCTTCAAAGCTGAAGAT
>CAYTQK010000146.1:0-8467 GCA_964439745.1 uncultured Desulfobacterales bacterium | reverse complement strand
CGGTGGCTCCCTGGTACGCGCAGGCTATCAGCGTGCGCGCGAGCATCGTCGCGTCGGCCTCGGGCGAGCCGCTTGAGCGGGCAGCGAGGCCGCTGAAGAACATCGGCAGACGCGCGCCTTCGCGGATCGCCGTGGAGCCCGCGCGGCACGCCAGTGCTCGCGGCAGGTCGGCCCCCGCCGGCCGCCGGTCAGCCGACTCGGCCGCCCCTCTCCGGCCTTGTTTCACTAATATTTGCAGGGCGTTCCTGAACTTGGCACCCCATCCATCACTGGGGCAGCGATCGGGCCCTGTGGCAGGACACGGTCCGCAAATCCCCCCACCTGCCCTGCCCCCGCCACAACCTGGCCCTGGCCTATTCCAACCGCGGTCACCTGAACAAAGCCATTCACCAGTATCAAAAAGCCCTGGCCATCAAGCAGGAGACGCTCGGTCCAAACCACCCGGAAACCGCCAAAACTTACAGCAACCTGGGCGTGGCCTATGACCAGGGCGGTTACCTGGAAAAAGCGGCGGCCGCCTATCACCGGGCCCTGGCCATTTACCAGCGGCAATTCGGGCGGCACGATCTGCGCACCGCCGCTGTCTTCAACAACCTGGGAGTTCTTTGCGGCCGGGCCGGGGATTATGACAAGTCCATCTTCTTTTTCCGCAAAGCCCTGCCCGGCCGGCTGGCTGAACTGGGGCCGGTCCATCCCGAAACCGCTGAAATCTACAACAACCTGGGCATGGCCTATGCCGGCCAGGGGGAGCACAGCCAGGCGTTATCATTTTTTGAAAAAGCGCTGCCGATCCTGGAAACCCATCTGGGGCCTGATCATCCGCGGACGCTCCGCACCCGGGCCAGCCTGGAACGCCTGCGCCGGGATCACAACCAGGCTCCATGAACGAAAAACTTGCGGAACCTCTTCGGACTGGGCTATCATCATTTGCGACTCGGTAGAGACTGCACCAGCTACAAATGGCAGATCGGATATTTGCGGGCGGTAATCGGAATTTGCGGGAAAAGGGAAATAAATTTTTAACAATGCCTCCTCCAGACAACAGGAAAAGATCATGGCCTGCTCTTCTGGCGGCGATGCTTCTGATTGGCCTCATCGGCTGGATTATTTATGCCGACTCAATGGCTGCTCCGTTTGTGTTCGATGATGTCACCCAAATTAGTGAAAATCCGCATATTCGGATGAAGGCCTTTACCTTTGCCGAAATCCGCCCGATTTTCGACAGTTATTCATCCAACCGTCCCTTTGCCAATCTAACCCTGGCCCTGAACTACTATGCCGGAGAAGACAGCCCCTACGGGTATCATCTGGTCAATCTCCTCCTTCATCTGGCAACCGCCCTGCTCGTTTTTATCCTGGCGCAGCAGACGATACGCCTGCTGCCGCCCGGTCGTTCCGAAGCCGCCATCTTCCCCTTACTGGCGGCTCTTGCCTGGCTGGTGATTCCGGTTCATGTCCAGTCGGTCACATACACTGTGCAGCGGATGAATGCCCTGGCGGCTTTCTTCTATCTGCTGGCGCTGGTCTGTTATGTACAGGCCAGAAGAACAAAAATGCACCATGCTGCCGGTCCAACAAAAACAGCAAGTCTTTTGATTGTTTGCCTCCTGGCCGCGATCCTGGGGCTGGCCTCCAAGGAAACCGCCGCCACCCTGCCGGTTATGATTCTGGCCTATGAATGGTACTTTTTCCAGGACCTGGACAAATCCTGGCTGAAAAAACAGAGCTGGCGGCTGGCCGTGGTTTTTTTGATCATCCTTGGAGTGGGACTTGTTTACATGGATGTCAATCCCGCTGAAAAGCTGACTTCCCTGTACGCAACCCAGACATTTACCATGGGCCAGCGGCTGCTGACCGAACCCCGTGTCATTATCTATTACCTCTCCTTGCTCCTTTTCCCGCATCCCGACCGGCTGATGCTGGTATATGACTTTCCCCTGTCAACCGGCCTGATTTCTCCGACAACCACTTTGCTGGCCATTACCACCCTCGTTGCCATGCTTGTTTTTATGGTCACCAGTATTCGTCGGCAAAAACTATTGTCATTTGCCCTTCTCTGGTTTCTGGCCACCTTGTTCATTGAATCTTCTTTCCTCGGCCTGGCGATCATTTTTGAACACCGCACTTACCTGCCTTCTGTTTTTCCGATAATCGCGCTGACCTGGGTGCTGCGGCAGTATATAAAACCACCGCCGATCGCCATTCTCACGATCAGCGCCATGATCATCACCAGCGCCCTCTGGACATACCAGCGCAACGTCACCTGGTCGGACGAGCTGTCCCTGTGGCGCGACAACACCGCCAAGGCGCCGCAAAACGGCCAGGCACACAATAACCTGGGCATGGCCTGCCGAGAACGGGAGCAACCGAACAAGGCGCTGGAAGCCTTTCAACAGGCCATCCGGAATGATCCTTATTTGGAAACCGCGTACAACAACCTGGGCATGATGCTGCGGGATCAGGGCGAGCCGGCAGCTGCTTTGCCGAATTTTCAACAAGCCATTTCGCTGGAAGCTGATTATTATGATGCCTGGTACAATCTGGGGCTGGCTTTGTATGATCTAAAACGATTGCCGAAAGCCACCGAGGCCTTCCGGCAAGCCATAACTTTGAATCCGCTTTCGGCCGAGGCTCACAATAACCTGGGCATCGCGCTGATGCGGCAGGGATACGCGGATAAGGCGATCAATTATTTCCGCCGCACCCTGGAAATTGATCCGGCTTACAAAAAAGCATATGCCAATATGGGCATTGCCCTGCTGCGCCTGGGTAAACCCGACCAAGGGGTAGCAGCTGAGAAAAAAGCGCTGGACCTGGATCCGTATTATCTTGAGGCGTACAACAACATGCGCCGCATCCGCTGGTTCCAGGACCAGTACGGACAAAAAATCAAGCAGCTGGAAAAGCGGCGGCATCAGCAGCCGGACAATCCGGCCATCCTGCTCCAGCTGGGCAAAACCTATGAAGAAGCCGGCATGACGGCGGCGGCGCTATCAGAATACCAGGCAGCGCTGGATAGACACCCGCATTGCCTGAATTGCCTGAACCGCCTGGCCAACCTCTATGCCCGTCATCAGCGCTATGCGGATGCAGCCGCTGTCTTAAAAAAAATGGCCGGGATTGTGCCGAAAACCCCGGTGGTGTTTTACAACCTGGCCTGTATGCAGGCCCGGGCCGGGAACAGGGAAAAAGCCGTGAACAGCCTGAAAAAAGCGATACGCCTGGGGTATGACAAGACAGACCGGATCAAAACCGATCCGGATCTTGAAAACATCCGCGACACCGGGTATTATCATCACCTAATAAAAAAATTTGATTCGACCGCCCAGAACCAGTAATCATAACGATCCGGAAGAAACCACCCACCATGAAACTGACGCCTCTTTCCTTGTTTCTGACCGTTTTTTCCGGCGGCGTTATCCTCTATTTACTTTACATGGTCAGGCAGCGCCTGCTTTCCCTGCGGATGGCCCTCATCTGGGTCATCCTCTGGTCGGGTATTGGTTTGTTCAGCCTGTATCCCGCCTGGCTGGACCTGGTCATTGCCTGGCTGGAGATGGAAAACCGCATGATTTTCGTGCTGCTGGTGGCCGCCTTCGTCCTTTTGCTCTGGGTCTTTAATCTCAACCTGCAATTGTATCGGATACAAAGCAACTGGCAGACAGTGGTCCGGGAAAAAGCTGTTTTTCTGATCGGCTCGCCGCGTTCCGGGACCACCATTCTGGAAAATATCCTCAACTGCCACGAAAAAATTACCGAATTTTACGAACCCTATTTCCTGTGGGAACATTTTTTCCGTGTTGATGACAACGATGTCTGGGACCGTCGGGACCTGACGCCGCGAGCGGCTACTGTCATCCAGCGGGAATTTGCCACCTTTGCCAGAAGATGCGACAAGCACCTGGTCCTGGACAAACTGCCCACCCACTCCTTCAACATCCCGCTGATCCAGCAGATTTTTCCGGAAGCCCGCTGGATCCATATCCTTCGGGACGGCCGGGACGTCACCCTCTCCATTCACAAGGAATGGGAGAAAAGAAAACAAATGGTGGAGAACAAAGATTTCGTCTCGCTCTATCATACTGCCAAAGCCATGCTTGACCGGCAGCCTTTCTGGCGGTACAAATTCATGGCGGTCACCCATGAACTGACAAAATCCTTTTCCCTGAACCCGTATCGATATTTAAATAAATCCCGCTGGAAAGGCCAGGCAGGCTGGGGGCCCCGTTTTGAAGGCTGGCAGGACTATCTGCAATCCCACACCGCCCTGGAATTCAACGCCATGCAATGGGTCAAAACGGTGGAAGCCGTGCAAGCCCACTGGGCCCAGATTCCGGAAAAAAACAAGATCGAAGTCCGCTATGAAGATCTGCTGTCCGATCCGGTTGCTGTCATCTCATCAATTATTGACTTTCTGGGGTACCGCCCGCAGGAAGGTTTTTTTGAAAAAATACCCGAACTGATTACCGACAATGTGGAAAAATGGAAAGACGAGTTTACCGAGGTCCAGATCGAAA
This sequence comes from uncultured Desulfobacterales bacterium, assembly GCA_964439745.1. GTDB lineage: Bacteria > Desulfobacterota > Desulfobacteria > Desulfobacterales > Desulfosudaceae > CAYTQK01. The sequence goes on along the minus strand of CAYTQK010000146.1, from coordinate 3,950 downwards.
CCATCAAGCCGATATTGACGCCGCTGCTTGAAAAAACCGGCTACCTGCAAAAAAATCCATGGTAAGGCACCTGATTCGTATATTATTGTCCTGCCTGCTGCTGGCCTATTTAGCTTTCCAGGTGGACTGGCCGCTTATCCGAACCGCTTTTACCCGCATCCATGTCGGATGGTATCTGCTTTCCACGCTTTTCGCGCTGGCCGGCGCTCTTTTCATGTCCGGAAAATATCGTCTGCTGATTCGCAAAACCACCTTGTCCCAACCGTTCCGGCGTTTACTGGCCATCCAGTTTATCAGCCGGTTTTATGCCCTGTTTCTACCTACAGCCCTGGGCCCGGAGGCGGTCCGCTGGTACAAGATCACCAGGAATCGCAGCGGCAAACCATTTTTTCTGGCCGCCACGGTTTATGAACGGATTCTTTTTCTGCTGGTGCTGACCTGTTTCAGTGTAGTCCCCCTTTTCCTGATCCCCCTGCCGGCTCCGGTCGTTTCGCTGCGGACCCGGCTGCTGCCGCCGGCCTTGGGCCTGGCCGCGATCCTGCTGAGCGGGCTGGGATATCTGCTGTGGCCGCCGTTTCAGCACCAGGTCCGCCGGCTGATAGCCGGGATCACCAGGCTTCGTACGGACAGCCGGGTAAATTTTTTTTTGGCGGATCTGGAATTAAAAGACCGCTCCCCCGGGCTGCTGGCCTGCCTGCTACTGCTGACCATCGGCTGGCAGCTGTTTTTCCTGATCCGGATTTATTTTCTCTTTTGCTCCCTGGGGCTGCCCTTTACCCTGCTGGAAGCCGCCTGGATGGGCTCCCTGGTGCTGTTTCTGCAGGTCCTGCCCATTTCATTCGCCGGCCTGGGTGTCCGGGAAGGCGCCTATGCCTATCTTTTCCCCTTCTATGGCGCCTCTGCGGAGCAGGGGTTGTTGATGGGGGTGTTATTTTTTTTCCAGATGCTGATCTTCGCGATCATCGGCGCAATTTTCAATCTTCTCGAAAGGGAAACAGGGGATTCACAAAAAAATATTGAAACCCGGCCAAAGGGAAAGTAACATGAGTTTCAGGGGAAGTACCAAACGAAAAATCATTTTTGATAATCAGGTATGCTTTCGACGGCGCCGCCGCGGTCACCTCCGAGCAGCGATGAAGCGATGCCGCCGTCAACCTGTTGCCATCTGCCGGATGCACTATGCGCAGGAACCGCGGTTTGTCAAACCACGTCGTTCTCCAGGCAGCAACATGGGGGCTCTTTCCAGCCGCCATCGGCGCACTGGTCTTTCTGCTCTATTTCTCCTCTTTGAAGGCGCCGTTTGTCCTTGATGATCTGCCCAATATTCCGGAAAATTCCCATATCCGCCTGATTGACATTTCGGCGGACCGTTTGGCAGACATCTTTTGCGGTCCCTCTTCCCACCGGCCCGCGGCCATGGCATCTTTTGCCGCCAATTACTATTTTCATCGCTACCAGGTGACCGGCTACCATCTGACAAATATGATGATTCACGCGCTGACGGCTTTTTTTGTTCTGCTGCTGGCACGGCAGACCCTTCGTCTGAACCGGCTGGAGTACACCTGGACCCCGCTGCTGGCCGCTCTACTCTGGCTGGTCAACCCGATCCAGGTGCAGGCCGTCACCTATATCGTCCAGCGCATGGCCGCCCTGGCTACCCTCTTCTACCTGATATCATTGGTTTCGTATATCCAGGCCCGCCGCTATCAACGTTCACCTGCCCCGCGGCAGCAAGCCAAAGCACCGCTCTTCTTTATGGGCTGCGTCGTATCCGGGCTGCTGGCCCTGGCTTCCAAGCCTGTTGCCGCCACCCTGCCCCTGGCCATCTATTTTTATGAGTGGTTTTTCCTGCAACAGCAATGCAAAATTCCTTTGAAAAAATACATCAAGTGGGCCGACGTGGCCATTGTCCTGTTTCTTTTGGCGGCACTGCTTTATTGCGATGGTCACATTATTGATACCATTCAAGCCACCTATGACAAAGCGGCCTTCACCCTGCCCCAGCGGCTGCTGACGCAGCCGGCCGTGGTGATTTATTACGTGTCCCTGATTGTCTATCCCCATCCCGATCGGCTCCACCTGATTTATGATTTTCCCTTGGCCAGGGGATTCGGCCAGCCGGCGGCCGCTCTGATCGCCCTGATCGCCCTGGCCGTTCTGCTGATGGCGGCTATTTATATGGTCCGTAAATACCGGCTGCTGAGTTTTTCTCTGTTGTGGTTCCTGGGAACACTGGCCATCGAATCCTCCTTCATCGGACTGGCCATGGTTTACGAACACCGCCTTTACCTGCCCTCCGTCTTTCCCTGCATTGCGGTGGCAGGATTGTTTGCCGGGGCTATCCGGAAAACTCCCCGAAAATCATGGCAGGCAGCCGGCCTGGTTTTGGTTTTGGTTTCCATCGGTTGCTGGAGTGCCTGGACCATCCAGCGCAACATCGTCTGGCGGAACCGGGCCAATCTCTGGCGGGACAACACGGCCAAGGCCCCGCATATCGCTGCCCCTTACAGCAATCTGGGGTTTGCCTTACTCCATGAGAATCGCAATCATGAAGCCATCTCTGTACTTTCAAAGGCGCTGCAGATCGCTCCGGACCTGACAAAACCACGCCGGAATCTCGCCCTGGCCTATTGGCGCATCAATGACAAGGAAAAGGCTTTGGATCATTGCCGCCGGGCACTGGCCAGCGCCCCCGGTGATACAGCCACACACAACATGCTGGGTTATCTTCTGTATGAACAGGGCCAGATTAAAGCGGCTGAACAATGCTTTGTGCGGGTCCTGGCAAAAGAGCCCGACTCGTATAAAGCCAATATGCACCTGGGCATGATCAAACTGGAAAAAGGGGACTACCAGCGGGCCAAAGATTACTTTACAACCGTATGTCAACTGGATCCCGCCTGCCCCGAAAGCTGGTATTATCTCGGCCGCTGCTATTTCCAGGCCGGAGATATGGACGAGGCACGGCAATTTTATCAGCGATCCTTGAAAATATCCCCGCATGATCCTCAATCGCATCACGCCCTGGCGGATTTGCTGCTGCAAGAAAAACAATATGAAGCAGCCATCAGCCATTACCAGAAAGCGCTGTCCAGGGTACCGGCCCTAGTCTCCGCCAGCATCAACCTGGCCAAAGCCCGGCGGCTCTCCGGCGATACGCCCCAAGCCATCCAGACGCTGGAAGAAGCCTTGCAGCGCTGCCCGGGCAATCCCGCACTGCTTCTTTCTTTGGGAATGCTCCATGCCGAAACCGGACACCTGGCAGCAGCTGCCGGTTACCTGGAATACCTTTCTGTCCACATGCCCGACAACGCCAGCATATACTACAATCTGACCTGTCTTTACGCCCGGATGAATAAAGTCGACCCGGCAGTATCCTCCCTGAAAAGGGCGATCCATAACGGCTATGATCACTGGGGGCATCTGGAATCCGATAAAGACCTTGAAAATATCAGGGATACCGATTATTATAAAAAAATTACGGAAAAAGGATAAGAAATGAACCAGACCGGCAATTTTTTCGCAGCCGTTCTTCAACAGGCCGAACGTTCCATCCGACTGCCATGAAAATTGTATCTCAATCTGCCCGGATAACAATCTGCACCCTGCTTCTTCTCAGTCTCACAGCTACACTGATTTATTATCACTCCCTGGACGCTCCCTTTGTCTTTGATGATAAGGATAATATCACGAAGAATCCCCATATCCAACTGACAGATTTGTCCTGGTCTGATTTAGCCGATGTTCTCAAAAGTCGATCCTCTTTCCGTCCTTTTGCCAATTTTACCTTTGCGTGGAATTATTATTTTCATCAGTATGATGTATTCGGCTATCATCTCATCAATCTGATCATTCATATCTTCACGGCCTTTTTGGTATACCTGCTGGCCCGTCAGACCCTTGCTTTGCTCCAGAGGCCTTCCCCATTTATCGCCCTGCTGGCAGCGGTT
>CAYTQK010000145.1:0-8520 GCA_964439745.1 uncultured Desulfobacterales bacterium | reverse complement strand
AGTCCCGACTGCCAACCGACACCGAGGTCCAGGCCTGGTTCGCCAATGCGCATGCGCGCATTTCTGCGGGCCGGCCCATGCCCGACGGCCCACAGCGCGAGCCCGGCAAGGTCCCGCTCCTGGCGCGTGAGGACCATCCCGCTTGCGTGCTCAAGCCCCGCCTGCGTGCAGCTGGCGCGGACCTACCCCCGGTCCACTGCTCGGTCCTCGCCAACGCCGCCACCCCCCCGCCCCTGGCCATGCCCTCCGACTGGCACCTGATCAAGGTACGCGGCGGCGGCCTGGAAGGGGCCGGGGTGGCCCTGGCCGGGGTGCCCGGCATCATTGCCGGGTATAACCGCCATATCGCCGTGGGCATGACCATGGTCATGGCCGACAACCAGGACCTCTTTCTGGAACAGCTCCGGCAGAAAAAAGACGGACTCTACTACCTGTACCAGGGCGAGTGGCGCCAAACCACCACCCGCCAGGAGACTTTCCGCATCAAGGGGGAAAAAGAGCAGACCATGACCATCTATGAAACCATACATGGACCGCTGCTGAATAATATCCTGACGGTGCCGCCCCGGCACCTGCTGATGCCGCATGCCATCGATTCGAAGCTGGGCATCGCCGTCAGCTGGGCGGCTTTTGAACCGGACCAGACCATGGACGCCTTTTTCCAGACCATGACCGCCCGATCGGTGGATGACATTCTGGCCAGTACCGGCGGCGAGACCAGCATTATTCCCCTCAACCTGGTCATGGCGGATGAGAACGACATCGCCTGGCAGGTCACCGGCCGCTTTCCCCTGCGAAAAAAGGGACGGGGCTTGTGCCCCTCGCCGGGCTGGACCGGTGAGTATGACTGGCAGGGGTTTCTCGATCCCGCCCACCACCCGTCGGTGAAGAATCCCGAACAGGGCTATATCGGTACGGCCAACCACCGCACCGTGCCGCCGGATTTTCCCCATACCCTTTCTTCTTCCTGGTACTACCCGGATCGAGCCCTTCGCATAAATCAGATGATCGAGGCTGCTGATGAATATTCCGCGGAAGATGCCAGGGCCATGCAGCTGGACACCTATTCCCCGTTTGCAGCCACCATCCAGCAGGTGCTTTTGCATGATCCCGCCGCCGAAAAAATGGCCCGGTTCTGGGAAAACGACGCCGAACGGGACAAGGCGGACAAAGGCCTGCGCCTGCTGGCCGACTTTGACGGTGACATGCGCGCGGATTCAGCCGGCGCGGCCTTTTGCGGGGCTTTTCTCTTCAGCCTGTCCCGGGAGCTGTTCGCAGACGAGTGCGGCGGCACGGATACCGGGGCCTGGGAATCGCTGACGGAAATGTTTCTCATGTCCTACTCCGCCCTGCACGATCATCTGACCGAGCGGGGCCGGCAGAGTCCTTTCTGGGATGATGTCACCACGGCAGCCGATGAATCGCGGGCCGAAATCCTGGCCCGCAGCGTCCTGGCCGCGGTAAAACTCCTGGAAGACAGGCTCGGCCCGGACCCCGGCCAATGGCAATGGGGGCGCCTCCACCAGTACACCTGGACAACCGACGCTTCCCTGCTGGCGCCGTACATGGGCTTCTTTGACCGCACCGGCATGAAACTGCTGTCCGGTTATCTTGATCGGGGACCCTATCCGGCGCCGGGCGATCACACCACCCTGAACGTGGCGGCCTATCATCCGGGCAACGATTTTGATACCTGGCTCATCCCGGCCATGCGGATCATCGCCGACTTCGGCAGCGCCGAGCCCCTGATCGGCATCAACAGTTCCGGTCAGTCGGACAATCCCGCCAGTCCCCATTACGAGGACGGCATCCAGGCCTGGCGCGACGGCCGATACCAGCCCTTTCCCTTTCGCCGCCAGAACGTCGAACAACAATACGGCCGGACCGTGACCCTGGTGCCCGGCTCCTGAGATCCGCGGTGCGCCGGGCCCGATGACGCTGACATGTATTACCTAACTGCTGCCGGAAAAGGATTTTGCGGCGGCTGGCGACGCCCTGGCCGCGGAGTCGAAGCGGCCTTGACCATCCAGACCTGGTGGTGGCAGATATGGAGGCCACCGCCCGCCCGCGTCAACCAAGGACTCGCTTCAGTTCCCGGCTGAGGGTTTTCAAGTCCACCGGCTTGGGCACCACCCCCTGAAATCCATAGCTTTCGTATTGGGCAATGACGGATTCCTCGGAATAGCCGCTGCTCACCAAGGCCTTGACCCCGGCATCGAGGTCTCTCAAGGCGTTGATGGTGTCCACCCCGCCCATACCGCCGGGCACGGTCAGATCCAGGATGACGGCGTCATAGGAGGTACCGGAGGCCAAGGCCTGCCGATACATGGTCACGGCTTCTTCTCCCCCGGCGGCATCATCCACGGTATAGCCCAGGTGGCGGAGCATTTCGCCGGTCACCTCCCGGACACCGGCATCATCATCCATGATCAGAATCCGTCCCCTCTGGCCGGTATCCACGGTCTGGGAACGGGCTTTCCGGACGACCTGCTGCCGGGCCACCGGCAGATACAGAAAAAAGGTGGTTCCCCGACCCGGCGCCGATACCAGAGCAACGTGGCCGTTATGTTTTTTCATGATGGAATAACAGGTGGCCAGCCCCAGGCCGGTGCCCTTGGGCTTGGTGGTCCAGTAGGGATCAAACACGCGGAGCTGATCTTCTGCGGGAATGCCCGGTCCCTGGTCGGTAATGGATACTCGCAGGTATTGTCCCGGGGCCAGCATCAGCTCAGGATCACCGCCATTGGCCGGATAGGCCACCGTCTCGGCCGCGATCTTCAGCCGGCCACCGTCGGGCATGGCCTGGTCGGCGTTGATGACGATGTTTTCAATGACCTGGCTGATCTGGGACCGGTCGGCATCGGCCGCGGGCAGATCCTCGGGAATGGAAAATTCCGGCTTGACATTGGACCCCCGCAAGACAAACCGGGTAATCTCCGGAATCAGATCAAGCAGGGGGGTGGTCTCTTTGACCGGGGCGTCGCCCTTGGCAAAGGTGGACAACTGCTTGACCAGGTCCCGGGCCCGTTGGCAGGATTTTTCCGCTTCGGCCAGGTAGTTGCCCTTGGGATCACCCGGTTCCTGGTTCATCCTGGCCATCTGGATATTGCCCCAGAGGATGGTCAGAATATTATTGAAATCGTGGGCAATACCTCCGGCCAGCAGACCGATGGACTCCAGCTTGTGGGCCTTTTCCAGCTCGGCTTCGGCCCGCTTCTGACGGGTGATGTCCCGCTGACAGCCCAAGTACCCATATATTTCCCCGTCTTTGTTCAGCAAAGGGGAAAACTTTACTTGACAATAAATAAGGCTGCCCTCTTTGCGGCGGTTCACGACTTCGCCAAAGTAAGTTTGACCGGCCGAGACCTGCGCGTACATCTCGACCTGCACATCCCCACTTTTCGGCTCGGCATTGAGCATATCCGGGGTGTGCCCCCGCAGTTCGTCCAAAGACCAACCAAAGAGTCGTTCGGCAGCGGCATTGACATAGGTGATCCGGAAATCCGTGTCCGTGCGGATCATGGCATCGGCCGACTGCTCGATCATGGCGGTCAGTTCCTGCTGACGCTCCTGGAAGCGCCGGCGCTCGGTAATGTCATTACCGATGCCGAACAATACCGGCTGTCCCCGGCGAACCGAGGGGGTGATGGACAGGTCCAGCACCTTGACCCGGCCGTTGACAAAATACTCGGTTTCAATGATGCCCCCGGTATCCCACAGCGGCCGGTGTTCTTCCATGACCGCTTCTTTACCCGGCACCAGAAAATCCTGGACGTTTTTTTTCGCCAGTTCATTCCGGCTGATTTCCAGAAAATCCAGCCCGGCCTGGTTGGCGTCCACATAACCCCCCCGGCGGTTGATCAGGAAAATCGGACTGACCGTGCGTTCAAACAGAGTGCGATAGTGGGCTTCGCTTTCCCGCAGCGCGTCTTCGGCTTCTTTTCGCTGCAAAAGCTGCCACATGTCTTCCAGCAGAACGCTCACATGCTTGGCGTCGATCTCCCGGAAACCGCCCTGCCGGTTGGCCAGCCCGGCCACGGCCATAATTGTTTCGCCTTCGAACACCGGCACCCCCATAAAGTTGACAATGGGGGCGTGCCCGTCCGGGGTTCCCCGCTTGGCCGGATGATCCAGGTTATAGTCGTCCATAAAGCAGGGCCGGCGTTGCCGCACCGCTTCGCCCCAGAGACCGGCTTGGGCAATGGGAAAATGCAGGAGCTGCCCCCGCACTTGGCACTGCTCCATGGCCGCCTGGGACCAGGCGTAAATGGTCATGGCCGTCTCATCGGGGTTGAGAAAACCGATAAACCCGAAGCCGCAGTTCGTGTCCCGGACAATGGCCTCCAGGGTAAAATCGGCGATCCGCGACACCGGCGCCCCGACCAGTTTGTTTAAGGCCCGCAGGGATTCCACCCGCAAAAGATCGTGCCGGCGTTCGTCCTGGGCGATGATTCTTTCGGCCACCCGTCCCAGGCGTTCGGCCACGGCAGTGAGCAGCTTTTCCTCTTCTTCCAGTAAGGGGGATGATCCTGAACGGTCGGGACCATCACCGGCGGGGCGGTGATAAAAGATTTCCACCATGCCCCGGCACTCTCCGTTGACTATAATATCGGCCGTCTGCCGCCAGGGACTTGTCAAAAAGCCGGGGCTTTCATAGGTCTGGTCAAAAAGTACAATGCGGCAGCAAGTACGGGCCGGTTCCTGCCAGGATTGAGTAATAATCTGGACCGTATCCTGCAGGATCTCCTCCAGGGCGATGGCGGGCCGCTGCATCAATCGGGAGATGCGATAGAGACAATCCAGTTCCTTGACCCGTTCGGCCAGGGTCCGGCCCCGCTCCTGCAAGGTTTGCTCCATCCGCCGGTAGGCGGTGACATCCTTGGCATTGACAATGATACCGGCCACCGCCGGATCCTCCAGCAGGTTGCGGGCGGTGACCTCGAAATGGTGCCAGTTACCGGCTTTATCCCGCAGACGGATATCTTCGTCGGTGATTCTTTCGCCGGGACGGGCCAGGCATTCCTGGAACCTGGCCAGGGCCCGGTCATGATCCTCGGGATGGAGCAATTCAAAGGTCGTCTGGCCGATCCGTTCGCCCGGCGAAAACCCCAGAATCCGTTCCACCGATGGGCTGTGATACCGGATAATGCCCTCGGCATCGGTAGCCGCGATAATGTCCATGGAATTTTGGATGAGCTGGTGAAAATAGACTTCCCGCCGGCGAATTTCTTCCTGGCTGCGGTGATCCTTTTCCAGACTATAGCCGGGCAGGAACAAAGTCCCTTGTCCTTTTTCCAGGCAGCACTGGACCAGGGGCAGCAGGATATCTTGCCGGCAGGGCCGGACCAGGCAGGCTTCGGCGCCCGCCGCCAGGAGTAGTGGCCCCTGGTTCCGCTCTTTTGGCGGCAGAAAAACGATGACGGGAATAACGGCCGCGACCGACCGGATGTGGCCCAGGGCGTTCCGAGGATCTGTTCCCGGCAGACGACCGCTCAACAGTATCAGATCAGGCCGGCTGCCCAGTTGCCGCAGTACCCCTGGGATCGAAGCGGCCGAGCGCACGGTGTAGCCGGCCTGGCGCAGCATCTCTTCCACCGGCCGGCGGCGGGCGGCCTGGCCGTCCGCCACCAGAATCGCCGGACGCTGCGCTTGACTGTCAAGAGCGCAAGAACCATTTTCCGAGACAGCGGAGGGGGGCGCAATTTCGTTGGCGCCGGCGGCAGCCTTCTTGCGGGTCATTGTCCATACTCCCCGGGGAATATTGATGATAAAGATGGGATCTGGCTGACAATAAGTTATATAATGATCCCATTTTATTGGCTGATTGTCAATGCAGGAGCGGAACGCGCCCTGCCATCCGGATAATTGTGGTGCCGATTACAGACCGACAAAAGGCGCTTTGCTTTTTTCGCGCCAAGGTGTAAAATAACCTGAATTACCGGAGGCAGCCCATGACGACGGACTGGATAAAAACCGGATGCGTGTTGTGCGCCCAGAACTGTGGGCTGGAGGCGCAGATTGAAAACGGCCGCCTGGTCAAGGTGCGGCCGGACAAGGACAACCCCCGCAGCCGGGGCTATGCCTGCCGCAAGGGGCTGAAAGTTCCCTACCACCAATACCCGGCCGACCGCATCACCACTCCCTTGAAAAAGGTGGACGGTGAATTTGCACCCGTTTCCTGGGACCAGGCGGTTGCGGAAATCGCGGGAAAACTGCGGGCCACCGTGGACAACCACGGTCCCCGCAGCATCGCCTACATGGGCGCCAGCGCCCAGGGCGGCCACCTGGAGGCGGCCTTCGGCCTGACCCTGCTGCGGGCCCTGGGTTCGCAGAACTTTTACTCCTCGGCCGGCCAGGAGTTTGCCGGCCACTGGTGGGTCTTCGGCCGCATGCTGGGCCGGCAGTACAACGTCACCGGCCCGGACGAGCACCACTGCGACCTGCTCCTCGCCTGGGGCTGGAACGGCATGGTCAGCCACCAGGTGCCCCGGGCGCCTCTCCTCTTGACCGATCTGGCCAAAGACCCGGACAAGCTGCTGGTTGCCGTCGATCCCCGGCGCAGCGAAACCGCTCGCATGGCCAACCTGCACCTGCCGCTGCGGCCGGGCACCGACGCCCTGCTGATCAAAGCCATGATCGCCATCATCCTGGCCGAAGGCTGGGAAAAAAAGGACTACCTGGAACAGCACGTAACCGGCTGGGAAACCATCCGTCCCTGGTTTGAAAACTTCGACGCCCGGGCCGCCCTGGCCGTCTGTGAGCTGGCCTATGACCAGGTGCATGACCTGTGCCGCCTACTGGCCCGGCGGCAATGGGGGGTGCACCCGGACCTGGGGCTGTTCATGGGGCGGCATTCCACCCTCAACTCCTACCTGCTGATGATCTTGCAGCTGGTCTGCGGCCGCCTGCTGGTGCCCGGCGGCAATATCGTGCCCGGCATGGTCATGCCCATGGGTTTTCACGCCGACGAACGGGACAAAAAGACCTGGCACACCGTGGCCACCGGCATGCCCCCGGCCGCGGCCGGGGCCTTTCCCCCGGCGGTCCTGCCCGAGGAGATCCTGACCGATCATCCCGACCGGATCCGGGCGGTCTGGGTCAGCGCCTGCAACCCCCTGCGCTCCTATCCCGATACCACCGCCTATGAAACCGCTTTTGAAAAGCTGGACCTGCTGGTGGTCAACGAGATCGTCCTCAGCGAAACCGCCCGGCTGGCCGACTATGTCCTGCCGGCCTGTTCTTTCTACGAATGCTACGACACCACCTTTTTCCCCCTGTCCTACCCGGAAGTCTACCTGCAGCTGCGGCGCCCCATTCTTTCGCCGCCCGGCCAATGCCTGGAACTGGCCGAAATCTTCACGCGGATTGCCGACAAGCTGGGACTGATTCCACAGATTCCGGCGGATCTGGTGGCGGCCGCAGACGGCGAGCGCCTGGCCTTCGGTGCCCGGCTGATGGAGTGGGCCGGCAGCGAACCGGCCGCGCTGGGGGTCATGCCCTTTGTCCTGGCCAAGACCCTGGGCCGGCAGTGGCAGAGCACCCACCTGGCCGCCCTCTGGGGCATGATGATGACCGCGCCCGGTACTTTTTACAAAAACGCCGTCCGGGCGGGATTTGACCCCGGACCCGACCTGGGCGACCGACTGTTTCAGGCCGTGCTGGACAACCCCCAGGGCTTGTGGGTGGGCCAGGTCGACCCGGACAACCCCATGGGCGTGCTGCGGACTTCTTCGGGTAAAATCGAGGCGTATATTCCTGAACTGGAAAAAGAGGCGCGCCGGCTGAACGCCGACACGGAAGCGGCCGATCTGCGCCTGCCGGCGGAATTTCCGCTGTTTTTAAATGCCGGGCGGCACATGAAATACAACATCAACACCCTCATGCGCAACCCGGAGTGGAACCGGGACAAACGGGACTGCACCGTGGCCATCAGCCCGGAAGACGCCGAACGGCTGGAATTGGCCGACGGGCAGCAGGTACGGGTAACCACCGCCGCGGGCAGCGAGACCGGTGAACTGGAAGTAAGCGACCAGGTCCGGCCGGGTATGGTGCTGATTCCCCACGGTTTCGGCCTGATTTACGACGGCCAGGTTTACGGGCTCAATGTCAACCGCCTGACGAAAAACACCCACCGCGATGCCCTGGTGGGCACCCCTTTGCACCGGCATGTGCCCTGCCGGGTGGAAGCGGCCGGATAAAATCGATCATTCCTGAGTGAGGCGCCCTTCATCCGCCGATATCATCAGATTCCGCAGGCCTGAATGCGCTGGAGCACCTCCTGGAGCACGGCCCGGCGGTGGAGTACACCCACATACGCGCCCGCCCTGGTGTCTTTTACCAGCAGGCACTCGCGCTGGCACACGATCAGAAAATGAATGGCCTGGGTCAGGGGGGTGTCCACGGTGACGGACTGATCGGCCAGGGGCTGATAATCAACATCCCCCACGCGGATGGTGGCGGCCTTCTCGCAGAGGGCGCCCAACGGATCCTGCCAGAGATTGCTGTGCTGCAGCATGTTGG
>CAYTQK010000144.1:0-8563 GCA_964439745.1 uncultured Desulfobacterales bacterium | reverse complement strand
TGCCGGGTATGCGGCGGCGAACTGAAAACCCGGGATGACGACCAGGACGAGGCGGCCATTGATAAGCGGCACGACATTTATTATGACGCGGAAAACGGCACCCTGGCCGCCGCCTATTATTTCCGGGACAGGGCCGAAGGCAACGACCAGATGAAATACATCACCCTCGACGGGGAACCGGACGTAAAAACGGTCGCCGAAGAGCTGGTGTCCAAGTTATAAGCCGAATATTTCCCGGGCAATCATAATGCCAGGGCGGATGGAATTCCCAAAAAAGACTTGCATTTGGCAATATTCCTGCGTTACCTTAAATATTTATGGAATATGAAAAATAACCTTGCGGGCGCCCGCCAACGGGTGGCGGGACGCCTCGGAGGGCAAAGAAAGGGTGAGGCAACTTGAAAGAAATTGAAGTCCGCGTGATTGATAATGATCTTGAAAAGGCCATGCGCGTATTGAAGAAAAAAATTCAGAATGACGGTCTTTTCAAACGGCTGCGGCTGCGCAAAACCTATGAAAAGCCGAGCGAATTCAGACGGCGTAAGCAGCGGGAATCACTCCGCCGGCAGCGTATCGCCGAGGCCAAAAGACGCCGCTTCCGGTAAGCTGGATTTTCGCCAGGCTATTATCACGACCAGAAGAATGAAAAACCCGGTCGCGTAGACAGGCGACCGGGTTTTTTAAGCTGAATAACGGCCGTTTCCTTCCGGCGGCACCGGGCCGCCCGGGGGCATGCCCCGCCCGGGGAAAAATTACGGCTCCGACCCTGCCCTGTCTGCGCAGCCACCAATATATATAGTATATATAGGCGGTATCACCACACGCATGAGCCAGTCCCCCCGATATGATCAGTGCCTGACTGAAATGTACGGCCTCCGGCGCTTCGGCATCCAGCTGGAGCTTGAGACCATTGCCGCGATTTTGGCCGGCCTGGGACAGCCGCAGAACCGTTTCCGGAGTATTCACCTGGCCGGGACAAACGGCAAGGGATCCATTGCCGCCATGCTGTCGGCCATTTTCCACGCGGCCGGCTACCGGGTGGGCCGATATACCTCGCCGCACCTGATCCGGTTCAACGAACGCATCACCATTAATGAACAGCCCGTCAGCGACGAGGCGGTTGTCACGGCCTATGAAGCGGTCCGGGGACGGCACGGCAACGGGCGCCAGCCCACTTTTTTTGAATACACCACCGCCATGGCCTTTCATGAATTCGCCCGGCAGCAGGTGGATCTGGCCGTCATCGAAACCGGCATGGGCGGCCGGTATGACGCCACCAACGTCATTTCCCCCGAACTGTGCCTTATCAGCAACATCTCCCTGGAGCACCAGCTATACCTGGGCAGCACCCTGGCGGCCATTGCCAGGGAAAAGGCCGGCATTATCAAACCGGGCATTCCCCTGGTAACCGGCGTCTCCCAGAAATCGGCCCGACAGGTCATTGCCGCCGCCACCAAAGCGAACCGCGCGCCCCTGTATATCCGGGGTCCCCATTTCAAAACCCGCCGCAACAGTGCTTCCGACCGGTTTACCTATTACGGCCTTGCGGCTGTTTACCGGGATCTGCAGACCAGCCTGGCCGGCCGCCACCAGCAGGTCAACGCCAGCCTGGCCCTGGCCGCCTGTGAAGTACTCACCCAGAGGGGCTGGAAAATACCGGAAGAAGCCATCCGCCGGGGTCTGGCCGCCACCCGCTGGCCGGCCCGGCTGGAGACCATTTCCCGGAACCCCCTGGTCCTGATCGATGGCGCCCATAACCTCATGGCCGCCACCAGCCTGGCCCAATACCTGCGTCTTCACCTGGACGACACGCCCCTCACCCTTATTATCGGTATTCTCGATGACAAGGCCTATGCGGCCATTTTGCAGACCCTGGCCCCCTTTTGCCGCAGAATCATTGTTACCCGGGCGGAAACCGGCCGGGCCGTTCCACCGGACACGCTGGCCGCCGCCGCCCGGCAGCTGACCGACACGGTGGCGGTAACCCGGAGCGTGGAAGCGGCCATTGACCTGGCCCTGGCCGACCTGCCGCCAAAAGAGGTCCTCTGCATCGCCGGATCGCTTTATGTCGCCGGCGAAGCCCGGGCGGTTTTCATTAAAAAGGGCTGGATCCGGGAGTAAGGCCGGCCCCGCTTTCCGGATGCTGGTCGCCATTGGCCCCCACGATCATAAATCTCCTTCCTTGTTCGCCCCGGCAGCAGGCACCGCCGGTCTGCCGACCGGGGAGCCTTAAAAAAACCGGAAGAAAAACACTGTTTTCATTTTTTACCAATAATGGTCTTGACATATTGTTTTTTTTTATCATAATGTATCTGTATTCCGAGCGGGCATAGCTCAGTTGGTAGAGTACAAGCTTCCCAAGCTTGGTGTCGCGAGTTCGAGTCTCGTTGCCCGCTCCATGCAGCTAAACCCGAAAGCAGTTGGTTGCGGCTGAACCCTTGCCCGGTCAGACCGAAAGAGGGAAGCGGCCGGCGGATTCTTAAATATAGAAGTGGAATGATCTGGAAACGGGCAACTGCCCGTTTTTTGTTTTTTTTAATGGCGGTTGAATCATGAAGCGGGGGGAAGGACAACATACCGGCAACCCGGCGGCAGAAAACAGCGACGCATCCGGTGAACATCGCTTCCTGGATGATGACGGCGGCCTGATCACCCGGGTACGGCGGCTGGTCACCCCCATCTGTGAAAGCATGGGGCTGGAACTGGTCTATATCGAGTTTCAGCGGGAGAACAAGGGACGGGTGCTGCGGCTGTACCTGGACAGCGACGGCGGGGTGGGCATCAACGACTGCACCCGCGTCAGCCGCCAGGCAAGCGATCTGCTGGATGTTTACCTGGAAGATGACGACGCCTATACGCTGGAAGTTTCGTCCGCGGGAATCGACCGCTTGCTCGGCAGGGTGCGGGATTTTGAACGATTCGCCGGCAAAACAGCGATCATCAAGACCAGCCGGCTGGTGGAAGGCCGCAAACGATTTAAGGGGGTGCTGCTGGGCATGAGCGAGGACCGGGTCGCAATCGAAGTGGACCGCCAGCGGTTCGAGGTTCCCTACGCGGTGATTGCCAAAGCACAACTTGTTAACGACGATGGAGTCGACCAATGGTGATTCAGGACATAAAACGTGTGGTTGATCAGGTCAGCCGGGACAAGGGCATTGACCGGGAAGTGCTGATCAAGGCTCTGGAAGAAGCTCTTAAATCCGCTGCCAGAAAAAAATTCGGGGCCGCGACGGATATTGAAACCATCTATGATGAAGCCACCGGTGAAATCGAAGTATTTCAATTCAAAGAGGTGGTGGAGGAAGTGGTCAACCCCGATCTTGAGATCAGCCTGGAACAAGGCCGGCAGCTGGATCCGGAATGTGATATCGGCGACAGCCTGGGCATGAAAATGGATACCGACACCTTCGGCCGGATCGCGGCGCAGTCTGCCAAGCAGGTGATTATACAAAAGATGCATGATGCCGAACGCAGCATGGTCTACAAAAACTTCATCGACAAGGAAGGAGAGATCATCAACGGCATCGTGCAGCGCATTGATCGCGGCAACGTCATTGTCAACATCGGTGAGGCTGAGGCGGTGTTAACGACCCGGGAGCAGATTCCGGGAGAACATTTCCGGCGGGGCGACCGCCTGCGGGCCAACATCATGAAGGTCCGGGAAGAGTCATCCGGCCCCCAGATCATTCTTTCCCGGGCGCATCCGGATTTTGTGGTCAACCTGTTTAAAACCGAAGTGCCGGAAATCAGCGAAGGAATTATCACAATCCAGGCAATTGCCCGGGAACCCGGCGGCCGGACCAAGATCGCGGTCGTCTCCAACGATATCGACATTGATCCGGTCGGTGCCTGCGTTGGTATCCGGGGCAACCGCATTCAGAACGTGGTCAAGGAACTGCGGGGCGAAAAAATCGACATTGTTCCCTGGAATATTGATCCGGCCAAATTCGTCTGCAACGCCCTGTCCCCGGCCGAAATTTCCCGGGTCATCATGGATGTGGAAAACGCCACCATGGAGGTGATCGTTTCGGATGAGTCGCATTCTCTGGCCATCGGCCGACGGGGTCAGAATGTCAAGCTGGCTTCCCGGCTGTCGGGGTGGCAGCTTGATGTTGTCAGTGAATCTGTTTATAATAAAATGATGGAGCAGGGGTATGGATCCCTGCTGCGCCTCCCGGGGGTGGACGAATATCTGGCCAACGCCCTTTGTAAAATGGGCTTCTATTCCGCAGCGGAAATCGGCAAGGCAGAAATCGACGATCTCATCGAAGTCGAAGGCGTGGACGAAGAAACGGCCGCGGAATTGATCGCCGGAGCTGGTGCGGTGGCGGCTGCCGTTGAAGCGGAAACCGCCGCGGAAGCCACCGCCGCAGAGGAGACCGCCGCAGAAGGCAACGCCGCAGAAGACGCCGTTGAAAAGAACGTCGCCTCGCCGGCTCCCCCGGCCGGTGAAGCGGGCCAGCCGGACATCACCGAGGCAAAGGCGGAAGCAGAAGCAGATGACGCAGAACCAACCGAGTGATCCAACGGCAACCGGCCGAGGCGCTTTTCGGAAGGGGTTGCATGTATACTATGATTAATGATAACGCTTTTATTTTTGGCTTCGGGCTAAGGAGGCTGGATGGCAAAAATCAGGATATATGAACTTGCCAGAGCGCTTAATATGACCAACAAGGTTCTTCTGGAAAAACTCAAGGATATGGGTCTGGAAGCCAAAAGTCATATGAGTTCGCTGGAGGAAGACACAGCCGACAAGGTCAGGCAGGGGCTCTTCGGGGCGCAGAGCGCGCAGAAGGACGTGGTCGAGCAAAAACGGGTCGGATCCACCATTATCCGGAAACGCCGGCAGAAAGCCAAACCGAAGGAAACCCCGGCGGAAGCTGTTCCGGAAAAAAGCGAAACCGAAGCGGCCGAACCGGCGGCCGAAGCAGAAGAGACCCCGCCGGCAACGGAACCGATTGCGGCCGAAGCGGCCGAACCGTTGACCGAAGAGCCGGAGAAGCCGGCAACGACCGAAATAACGGAAGCCGTCGAAGAGACCGAAGCAGCCGGCGAGGCAGCCGAAGCGGCGGAAAAAGAGCCGGTCGAAGAAGAGCCGGTCGAAGAAGAGCCGTCCGAGTCGGCTACGCCGGCGGAAACCGCCGAAACCGCTCCGGCTGCCAAAAAGAAAAAGGGCAGAGCCAAAAAGGTCGAAGCGGCCCGGATCATCAAGTTCCCGAACAAACCGGTGGCCCCGACGGTGAAGAAAAAACCGGCGCCCGAACCAGCGGCACCCGACGCCGCACCGGCAGCCCCGGCCGATAGTGAAGCGGACAAAAAAGCGACCCGGAAAACCAGGAAAAAACGGAAAAAAACCGAAGGCGCCGAGGAAACACCCGAGCGGCTGGAAAAGAAAAAATCCGCCTTCAAGCGGCGGGAGGTCGTGGAAGGGGCGGCGCTGTATGACCGGCCGCGCGGCAAGGGCCGCAAAAAGGGAAAGGGGAAAGTTCGCACCCCCGGCAGTGAGAAGACGCAGATCACCACGCCCAAGGCCATTAAACGACGGATCAAAATCGACGAATCCATCACCGTGGCCGATCTAGCCAAGCGCATGGGCGTCAAGGCCAACGAAATCATTGCAAAATTGATGGGCATGGGGGTCATGGCCACCGTCAACCAGGCGGTGGATTTTGACACCGCCGCGGTGGTGGCCTCGGAATTTGAATATGAAGTGGAACGGGCTTCCGTGGCGGAAGAGGAAATTCTCAATGCCTCGCCTGAAGATTCCCCGGAAAGCCTGAAACCGCGGGCGCCGGTGGTGACCATCATGGGACACGTCGACCATGGCAAGACCTCCCTGCTGGATGTGATTCGCGAATCGCATATCACAGACGGCGAAGCCGGGGGCATCACCCAGCATATCGGCGCCTACAAGGTGGAAACAAAAAAGGGAGCGGTGGTCTTTCTGGACACCCCGGGTCACGAAGCCTTCACCGCCATGCGCTCGCGAGGCGCCCAGGCCACGGACATCGTGGTCCTGGTGGTGGCCGCGGACGACGGGGTCATGCCCCAGACGATAGAGGCCATCAACCATTCCCGGGCGGCCGAGGTGCCCATTGTGGTGGCCGTCAATAAGATCGACAAGGACAACGCCGACCCGGAACGGGTCAAGCGGGAACTGTCCGAGCAGGGCCTGATTTCCGAAGAGTGGGGCGGCGATACCATCTTTGTCCATGTCTCCGCCAAGCAGCAGAGCGGCATCAACGATCTGCTGGACATGATCATCCTGCAGTCCGAAATGCTGGAATTGAAAGCCAATCCCGACAAACTGGCCAAGGGCCTGGTCATTGAATCCAAGGTGGATCCTGGCCGGGGGCCGTTGGCCACGGTGCTGATCCAGGAAGGCACCCTGACGGTCGGGTCGGCGGTGGTCTGCGGCATTCATCACGGCAAGGTGCGGGCCATGCTCAACGATACCGGCGCCATGATCGAAACGGCCGGTCCTTCCACCCCGGTGGAGATCCTGGGGCTGGCCGGACTGGTCAGCGCGGGGGACGAGTTCATCGCCGTCCAGGACGAAAAGAACGCCCGCATGGTCAGTGAAAACCGCTACCAGAAACAGCGCACCAAGGATCTGAGCCGATCCACCAAGGTCAGCCTGGAGAACTTCTTTGAACAGATGCAGGCCGGAGATGTCAGCCATTTGAACCTCATCATCAAGGCCGATGTCAACGGTTCCTGCGAGGCCATCGAGGACGCCCTGGACAAGATATCGGCCGAGGAGGTCTCCATTGACATCATCCATTCCGGGGCGGGCACCATTACCGAATCCGATGTCGCCCTGGCCTCGGCCTCCAACGCCATCATCCTGGGCTTCAATGTCCGGGCCGGTGCCAAGGTCAAGGCCGCGGCCATTGAAGAACACGTGGACATCCGGTATTACAACGTCATCTATGACCTGCTCGAAGATATCAAGGAAGCGGTCACCGGTCTGATGTCGCCCAAGTATGAAGAAAGAATCCTGGGCCGGGCGGAAGTCCGGGAACTGTTTGTCATTCCCAAAAAGGGAACCATCGCCGGCTCCCTGGTGGTGGAAGGCACCATCACGCGCAACCAGCCGGTCCGGGTAATCCGCGACGGCGTGGTCATCTATGAAGGCGTGGTCGGCTCGCTGCGGCGATTCAAGGAAGACGCCAGGGAAGTGAAGAACGGGTTCGAGTGCGGCATCGGCGTTGACAACTTCAACGATCTCAAGGTCAATGACGTGCTGGAATGCTTCTATTACGAGGAGATCCAGCCGGTACTGGCATAATCATGGTTATTGGAACGGGAATCATCGTTCTCCAGATTGACGGATGCCGATCCCTGAAGGAAAAAAGAAGCGTGGTTCGGTCATTGGTTACGCGACTGGGCAATACCTTTAACATCTCCATCGCGGAGACAGCCGACCAGGACCGTCTCCAGCGGGCGCAGATCTGCCTTGCCATGGTGGGCAATGACCGGCGGGTGATCAACGCCAAAATGGACAAGGTCTTCAACCTGGCCGAAGAGATTGCCCGGGCCCGGATCACGCATACGGAAATGGAAATCCTGAACCTATGAAATCCTATTCCCGCGCCGACCGCATCGGCAAAAAAATTCAGCGCCAGGTTTCGGAAATTATCCAACAGGGCCTGCGCGATCCGCGAATCGCGGAAGTGACAGTGACCGGTGTGGACGTCTCTCCGGACCTGGGCAACGCCCGGGTATACTATATCGTTCCCGGCGGAGAAAAGAACCGCCGGGATGCCGGCGCCGGGCTGCAAAGCGCGGCCGGTTTCATCAAGCGGTCCCTGGCTGTATCCCTGGAAATAAAATACATGCCCAAGCTCCGTTTCTGCTATGACGAATCGATTGATTACGGCGAACGGATCGACCGGCTGTTGGAAGAAATATAAAAAAACGGGTTGATCATGTACACGGAGGTTGTCCAGCAACTGGAGGCGAGCCGCACCATACTGCTTGCTTCCCATATCCATCCGGACGGAGACGCCATCGGCTCCCTCATCGCCCTGGGAGCGGCCCTGGAAAGCCGGGGCAAAAAAGTGACGCTTTACAACGAACACCGGGTTCCGCCGGCCTACCGGTTTCTGGCCGGCAGCGAGATGGTGGTCAATGCCATTCCCGACATCAGCCGGTATGACCTGGCGGTGGTTCTGGATTGCAGCAAAACCGAGCGGCTCGGCCGGATTGCCGGCCGGCTGGATGAGCTGCCGCTGATCAATATCGATCATCATTGCAGCAATGAATATTTCGGCGGCGTCCAGCTGGTGGAGTGCGACGCCAGCGCCACCGCTGAAATCGTCTACCGGCTGCTCCGGAGACTGGGCTGCGCCGTGACCGAAGAAATCGCCTACGGGATCTACACCGGCATTGTTACCGACACGGCTTCCTTCAGCTTCAGCAACACCACCCCGGCTTCCCTGAAAATCTGCGGGGAAATGATCGAGGCCGGGGTGGATCCGACGCTGGTCTATCATCATGTCTACATCACCTACTCACCGGAGCGGATCCGGTTCATGCAGATGGTGCTGGATACCTTTGT
>CAYTQK010000143.1:0-8569 GCA_964439745.1 uncultured Desulfobacterales bacterium | reverse complement strand
TTTAACGGCCAGGGGGTATTCGGCCCGGACATAGATAATGCCGCGGTGAGCACCGACGGCCCGGGCGCAGATGGCCAGCCCTTCCAGCATCTGGTGGGGGTTGCTCTCCAGGATGGTACGGTCCATGTAGGCACCGGGATCGCCCTCGTCAGCGTTGCAGATGACGATTTTTTCAGCGGCCTGCTGTTCGGCGGCAATGGCCCATTTTTTCCCGGTGGGAAAGCCGGCCCCGCCCCGGCCGCGCAGTCCGGAATCGCTGATGGTCTGAATAATGTCGGCCGGTTCGGTCTGCAGGGCGGCGGCCAGGGAGGCATAGCCGCCCAGGGCGAGATACTCGTCGATTTCGGCCGGGTTGATCTGGCCGCATTTTTCCATGATGATTCGTTTTTCTTTATAAAAACGGGGGAACAGATTCAAGGCCGGAATAACTTCGCTCTCTTCGG
Organism: uncultured Desulfobacterales bacterium; assembly: GCA_964439745.1. Classification (GTDB taxonomy): domain Bacteria; phylum Desulfobacterota; class Desulfobacteria; order Desulfobacterales; family Desulfosudaceae; genus CAYTQK01. Next base: position 8,126 of record CAYTQK010000143.1, on the reverse strand, counting down.
TGGTGGCCCCGTAAATATGGTCAAAACAGGGATCATGCTCGCCGATGAAGTTTCTGACCAGCATCCGGGCCTTGCCCTCAGTGACATTCTGGTACATGATCGGCGGATAGCCGGATTCCGGGACATGCACGATGACCAGGGGTTCGGCATAGCAATGTCCGTGGCAGCCGATGGGATGGATGACCGCCTCCAGTCCGGTCTGTTCCAGGTTTTCTTCAAAGGCCTTCTTGGTTTCTTCGGCACCGGCGGCCAGGCCGCAGGTAGCCATGCCGATATGGATGGTCGGGGTGCCGGAGGCGACAAAGGCATTCCACTTCTCCTCGGCTGGTTGCTTGAGCGACTGATATTGCCGGTCGATATCTGACGCGGAACCGTTGTTCGTATCGTCGTTATTCTGAGCCATGATCCTTTTCCGCCTTTCGTGCTGCGATCCCTTTCTGGGTTTCGATCTGGGTAAAAAATCCTTCGATCTTGCTGGGAGACATGTAGCCGTGCACCTTCTCGCCCACCAGGGCCACCGGCGCCAGGGCGCAGCAGCCGACGCAGGCCACCCGTTCCAGGCTGAACTCCCGGTCCGCGGTGGTTTCTCCTTCCTTGATATCCAGCTTGCGTTCGAAATTTTCCAGGATGATGTCGCCGCCGCGGACATGGCAGGCCGTGCCCATGCAGACCCGGATGGGATATTTGCCCGGGGGGTTGAACCGGAACTGGTTGTAAAACGAGGCCACGCCGTAAATTTCCGTGGCCGGGAGGGAAAGATATGCGGCCACCGGCCGGACAGCCTCAAGGGGCAGATATCCCAGGGCATTCTGGACCATCTGCAGGATGGGAATAAGGTTGCTGCGTGTTTTTTCAAAGTCCGGCAGCCGGGAACGGATTTGCTCCACTTGCTCCTGTTCTTCTTCGGTGATATGGGAAATCATGCGTTGTCACCCGATCCTTTCATGCGAAAATGCCTGCGCAGCGCCTTTGGCCGGATTCCGGCCGGCGGCAGGCTGCTGGTGCGTTGGTTTTCTGGTTCCTGGCGGATACCCAAATTTTAAAATATAACAGAATTGGCTGTGAAAAACACGGATTATTCTGCCATCATCTGATGTTTGCATAGTAGACAGAGCAATAACCATGCCGGTTTTCGCGGCGGTGTTTTCGGCTGGGACAGGAAAATCCGCGGTACTGTAAAGCAGCAAGAGAAGTACAATCTGAAATAAAAACGGACGGTAGAAGACAGCGGCGCCTGTTTCGGCGGCGGTGCTGTCAATGAAGGCAGCATTCCGGATGTACCGGTAACGTTATGAATCGTTACGGAAGGCGTTACCCGGGGGAGGCTGGTCCGGGTTTTCTTCCAGCCGCTGGCAGGTCTGCAGGTAGGCGCGGGCCTGGGGCGATCGGGGAAATTTCTGAAAACACTGTCGCGCCGCGGCAAACCGCTGCTGATTCATATACGTGGTACCCAGGCAGAGATACAGGGACTCGCTGTCCGGATAATGTCCAAGTCCTTCTTCCAGCACCCGGACGGCGGCAGCCAAATCGCCCCGCTGCTGGTAAATCATGCCCAGGCCCAGGTAGGCCCGGTGGTCCGGGTGCCAGGCCAGGGCGGTTTGATAAAGTTTCTCAGCCAGGGCGGCCTTGTCCGGGATGCCGGGCGTATCGGCATAATCCACGTGGGTAAAGGTCAGGGCCAGTCGGGAGAAAAAATCGGCCTGGCCGGCGGCCAGGGAGGGATAGGCCTCCGGATGAAGAGACTCAATAAAGTCCGGCAGCCGCTCGATAAAAGCGGTTCGCAGGGTTTTTCCCCAGGCCAGCACAGCCGCCTTGTCCAGGGCGGGATCGGTTTCAAAATAGGGCAGATCTTCGATCCGTTCCAGCCAGATGTCGTCATTCTGACCCGTGGCCGCCAGGAACTCCCGGTACAGGGCGGTTCCCGGAAACAACGTCAGCAGGTAGGCGATCAGGCTCAAGGGCCGGATCGTTTCCATCAGCGCCAGGGAGGCCTGAATGGTCTTCCCGGTTTCGCCGGGAGAGCCGTAAATAAAATAGGCCCGGGGCAGGATGCCGTACCGGCGGGTCCAGGCAAAGGCCCGACGGACGCGGTCATTGGTCAGGCGCTTGTTCAGCCTGCGGCGGATGGTTTCCGAACCGCTTTCCACGCCGTAGCTGATCTGGATGCAGCCGGCCCGGCGCATCCAGTAGAGAATCTCCGGGTCGACCATGTCGACCCGGGAAATGGCCGCCCAGGTGATGGGCAGCTCCTGATCAATGACGGCCCGGCAGATGGCGATAATGCGATCCTTTTTCAAGGTCAGGGTATCATCCGAAACGTAAAAGAAGTGAACGCCCTTTTCATACAGCAACCGCAGCTGGCGCACGAAGTAGTCCGCCGAGTGGAACCGCACCCGGCGGTTCCAGAAGTCCGGGGAGCCGCAGAAGGCGCAGTTTTCCGGGCAGCCCCGGGTCAGGGCCAGATGAGGGTAGGTGAAATACTCGGCCGGGTTGGGCAGGTCATCCAGGTTGTCGATGGGCTCCGGCGGGCCGGTCTGGATGATTTCCTCACCCCGGCGGAAGGCCAGGCCCCTGACACCGGCCAGGGCTTCGGGCGGCGGGTCGGGCAGCAGTTCGGCCAGGGTGGTCATGGTGCGCTCGCCTTCGCCCACCACCACGTAATCGATCTGGGGAAAATGGGTCAGCAGGTGGTGCCACAGAAAGGTGGCCCCGATGCCGCCAAAGACCGTAATGATGCCGGGAGCGGCCTGCTTGACCGTGGCGGCCATGTCGATACCGCCCCAGCGGTTGGCGTGCACGATGGAAAAGCCGACCACCTCGGGCTGGAGCTTCTCCAGGTAGGGGCGGATGGCCTCCGGCGGGGTGCCGGGTTCATAGAGGTTAAGCAGCTGGACCTGGTGGCCGTGGGCGATGAGCATGGCGCCCAGGTAATACAGGCCCATGGGGACGGCGCTGATGTCGGTTTCGTCCTGCCGCGGATCTAGAAAACAGGGATATACCAGGAGAATTTTCATCCGGTAACCCCCTAAACCTCCAGGGTCTGACCGGGCTCCGGAATGACGGTCTCCATGCCTTCGCCTTCCAGGGCCCGGGCAAAGGGCTCGGCCTGGTCGGATTCGCCGTGGACCACGGCCGCTTTTTTGACGCGCAGGTCGGACTCGCGGACAAACCGCAGCAGTTCCTCTTTGTCGGCATGGGCGCTGAATCCGTCGATCTTGGAGACCTGTGCCTTGAGGGGGTATTCCTTGCCCAGAACCCTCATTACCGGCGGCGCCCCCTGGCGGCCGGATTTCCGGTATTGCCGGCCTTCTTCCAGGATGCGCCGTCCCAGGGTGTTCTGGGCCATGTAGCCCACGATGAGAATGGTGTTGACGGGATTGTGAATCTTGTACCGCAGGTGGTGCAGAATGCGGCCGAACTCGCACATGCCCGAGGCCGAAATGACGATATGGGGCCGGGTGTCCTTCATCAGCTGCATGGACTCTTCCACTGACTGGGTAAAATGCAGGTGATCAAAATCAAAGGGATTGATGCCCTTTTCCAGGAAATCGGCATGGGTTTCGCCGTCATAGACTTCCGGGTGTTCGCTGAAGACCCGGGTCAGCTTGCTGGCCAGGGGGCTGTCCACGTACACCGGCACCCGCGGCACGGCTTTTTTGTTGAATAACTTGTGAATGGTATAGAGCAGTTCCTGGGTGCGGCCGTAGGCGAACGAGGGAATGACCACGGTGCCGCCCCGTTCCTGGGTCTCGGTCAGCACGGCCTGCATTTTTCCGTCCAGGTCGGAGACGGGGCCGTGGCTGCGGTTGCCATAGGTGCTTTCGATGATCAGCAGGTCGATGTCCCGGTCTTCGGGAAGAAAGGTGAGGTTGGGGTCACGGATGATGTCCTTGCCGAAACGACCCAGGTCGCCGGTATAGCAGATGGTTTTTTCCCCGTTGTCCCCCTGGTACTTGATGATGCTGACGGCGGACCCGAGAATATGGCCGGCCTCATAAAAGGTCACCGTCAGGTCGTGTCCGACGGTAACCGGCGTGCGGTAGGGCACTCCTTCAAACTGGTCCAGGGCAGCGGCCGCGTTGGACGAGGTATAGAGCGGTTCGGTCAGGGGGACGGTCAGTTCCGCGGCCAGGGCGTTGATCTTGTCAGCATTGAGCTTGTTGCGGCCGTTTTTCAACAGCCGCCGGGTCTCATCGGCATCCAGGGCTTTTTTCCCGCTGGAACCGCCGTTTTCGGCATGATTGTGAAGGGCCCGGCGGACCGCCTTGTAGTTCAGGTATTCCGCGTCCGACTGCTGGATGTGGGCGGCATCCATGAGCAGATATTCACAGACATCCCGGGTGGCCCGGGTACTGATTACCCGGCCGGCAAAATTCTGTCGGACCATGAGCGGGATCCGGCCGGAATGGTCGATGTGAGCGTGCGAAAGAATAATATTGACAATGGCGGCCGGATCAAACGGTGCCTGCCGGTTCTTTTTGGCGGTATCTTTGCGTTTTCCCTGAAACAGCCCGCAGTCGAGCAGTATTTTGTCCCGGCCGCTGTCCAGCATGTGCATGGAACCGGTGACCTCCCGGGCCGCGCCGTAAAAGGTGATCTTCATCGCCTGTTTTCCTGTTCACTGTTTGTATGCCGGGAATTTTTGTCATAATCCGGCAAGCCGTTGTAACCGTGTACCTCCCGACAGCGATTCCAAAAATTAAGAAAAGGAACGACCTGTCAAGGCGGGCCGGTTTTTTATTTTTCATGAATTTTTCACGTTGAATTTTTTTCTGATATTTGTTACCAATGTTACACTTATGCGGTGTATTTGAAACGCAAGGTCCGTTGAATATACCGCCGAAGAGGATTGTATAGCAACAAGTATTTTTTCATGATTCGAGGGAATCGTGAAAGGTGAGGAGGAAGTTGATTATGGATCAGACCAGAGAAGTATTGACGGTTCCCAGGGCGGCGCAATTGTGCTCGGTGACCCGCATGACCATGTGGCGCTGGGTTAAGTCCGGGCTGATCAAGGCTTCGGTGACACCGGGCGGGCATTACCGGATCCACCGGCGTGACCTGGATGATTTTCTGATTAAAAACCGGATGACAACCTTGTCGCCCCGGCTTCACGGCGGCCGCCGGGTACTGGTGGTGGACGATGAGCCCATCATGCGGAAAGTCCTGACCCGGACATTGCGGGACCTTGACTTAGAGGTGGAAAATGTCCGTGACGGCTTTGAAGCGGGCGTCCGCACCATCCGCTTCCAGCCGGATCTGATTATTCTGGATCTGATCATGCCGGGCATGGATGGTTTTGAAGTCTGCCGCTTCATCAAGCAGGACCCGGCCACGGCGCATATCCGGATCCTGATATTGACCGGGTTTGACACGCCCGCTGACCGCGAAGAGGCACATGCGGCCGGGGCCGATGATTTTCTGGTCAAACCCGTTGCGCTGGAAATACTGGTGGACCGGATCCAGCAGTTGCTGAAACACGAGGAAGGAATCAAACGGGCAGTCGATTACTGAGCCCTGATTTGAACGGTTCCAATCAGGTACGCGTGAGCCGTGAACAGTGGAGGTGGCATGGACCGTGAATCGGTGAAAACAGGCTGGGCGGACAGGATCAGGCAGTTGACGCAGGATGAGAACGAACTTCGCTATCTTCGAAAAATCATTGGACAGTGCCTGCATACCCCGCGAAAAACCAACGCCTTGCTGGAGACCGTAGTTTCTTTTACCGGCAGTCCCATTGCCTGCCTGGATACGGATTTTACGTACATTTTTGTCAATCAGGCCTATGCCCGGGCCTGCGGCAAAGCGATTGATACCTTCTACGGCCTCAGTCACTTTGCGCTTTGCCCGGATGAGGATTGTCGGGGCTGTTTTGAGGAAGTTCTTCAGACCGGTCGTCCGGTTTTCCTTGAGGCCTGGCCGGTAAAGATCAGCAGCAGACTGTCTGACCCGCCGTGCTACTGGAACCAGGGTGTCCTGCCGATCCAGGACGGCAATGGCGAGGTGGAGCACATCCTCCTCTCCTGTGAAGACGTTACCCGCCAGTTCAATGCCGAAAAGGCGGCCGCCCGCTTCCGGGCCGCGGCGGATCATGCCGGCTACGGTCTGGCAATCGTCGATTTTTCAGGAAATCTGACCTATGCCAATCAATCGTTCGCACGTTTTCTGGACTGCCGCCCGGAAGAATTGCTTCGATACTCTCTGCACAACTGGGTGGCTGATACGGATCAGCCGGATCTGACAAAAGTCCTCAAGCAGACCTGCCGGGAAGGAGAAGCCTGTCAGCGGGAGTGGCGGCTTTGCCGCCGTGACGGCCGTGTTTTTCCGGCATACATGGCGCTGGCACCGGTAAATCTGGCGGACAAGGGGCAGCCGGATTTCGTGGTCGTCACGCTGCTGGATATCAGCGATATAAAGCAATTTCAAAATCAGCTGCTGGAGGCGGAAAAAATGGCCGTGTTCGGCCGCCTGGCGACCAACGTGGTGCATGAGGCCAGCTCGCCGCTGCAGACGGCCATGATCACCCTCGACGACCTGGAGAAAAACAACGGCAGCGATGAACGAATCGCCGAAAATCTGGATATACTCAAAGAATCCTTTGAAGCTATCCACCGCACCATTACCGGGCTGCTGGACTTGTACCGGCCGGCCCTGGTCAAACGGCGTCAGGCCGACGTCAATGCCCTGATCCGCAAAACCGTCGAGCAATTGGGCGTTCTGTTCAAGCGCAACCGGATTGAAGTGGACCTGGATCTGGCCGCGGAAATTCCCGCCATTGAAACATCCCCGCATCAATTGAACCATTGCCTGCTGAATATCTGTACCAATGCCGTGGAAGCCATTAGCGGCGAAGCCGGCAGCGACCGGACCGGATCCGGTCAGCCGGGGCAAAAGGGACGTATATCCATCCAGACGAGACAGGAAGCCAATGTCGTGGTGGTAGATGTTGTTGATAACGGTCCGGGCATTACCGAGGAAACGGTAGAGGTGATTTTTGAACCGTTTTTTTCCCATAAGAAATCCGGCCTGGGTATCGGGCTGACTCGCTGCCGGGAGATCGTGGAAAAAGACGGCGGCACTGTTTCCGCCCGGAACCGGGAAGAGGGCGGGGCGCAGGTAACGCTGCGGCTGCCGGTCAACGGCACCGAAGCATCATAATCCACCCGGCCGTTTTAACGTATGATCCGGAAAAAAGGGGGGGAAATGAAAAAGCCAGGCAGAGACCAGCGCCACATTCTGATTGATGCCGTGGAGCAGACGGTCATCGGTATGATCGTGGTCGATCTGGCCGGTTATATCATGGCGGTAAACACTTCTTTTGCACAGATGTTCGGATATGAGCGGGAATTTCTCGTCGGCCGCCATTTGCGGATATTTTATTCTCCGGACCAGATGCCGGAGGTGGAGGCCATTAATCGCCATATCCGGCAGACCGGCTCGTATATGGGAGAGATCCAGCACCAGCACCGGGACGGCCGGAAATTTCCGGGGTATATCTGCAATGCCCTGTTCCGGGATGATCAGGGACAGCCAATGGGAATTATCGGGACCCTGCACGACATCACCCGGCGGCGACAGCAGGAGGAAGACCGATTGTCGCGGGAGCGCCGGCGGATGCAGATCCGCAAAACGGAAAGCCTCAATCGCATGGCCGGCGCCGTGGCCCACCGTTTCAATAACTATCTTTCGGCGGTAATGGGCAACCTGGAGCTGGCCGCGGCGGAACTCCCGGCAGCAGCGGTTGCCAGGGACCTGCTGGCCGAAGCCATGACCGCCGCCCAGCAGGCCGCCGGCGTCAGCCGGCTGATGCTGACCTACCTGGGCATGAATCCGGGCACCACCGAGAGCAGCGACCTGGTTCGATCCTGCCGGCAATATCTTGCCCCGGTTGCTGACAGCCTGCCGGCCCGTATCCGGCTTACCACGGATATCGCTCCCGGCCCCCTGAAAGTACCGGTAACCAGGGAACAGATCCGCATGATTCTGGAACATCTGCTGGCCAATGCGCGGGAGGCCATCGGGGAAGAAAGGGGACAAATCCGCCTGGCGCTGAAAACCCTGCGCCGGCCGCAGGCGGATCCCAGGTGGGTGGTTCCCCCGGACTGGGAGCCGCGGAACGAACGGTA
>CAYTQK010000142.1:0-8579 GCA_964439745.1 uncultured Desulfobacterales bacterium | reverse complement strand
GCTTTTCAAGGGCGTTGATATCCTGCACCAGCGCCTCCACGATGATATCGTCCCGGCTATCAAAATAGCGGTAGATGGTGGCGGCGGAAATACCCGTTTCGGCGGCGATGTCCCGCATACCCACCCGGTGCAGTACTTTTTCATTGAAAAGCTTGATGGCCGCTTCCAGAATGATGCCCTTGCGGGTTTCTCTTTCCGTCTGCTTCAAGTCTTTGAATGATGATTTATCCGGCATAAGGTGATATCTCCTGTCATGAGAAGATTCTATCCCGTTGAAACAAGTTGACACGCTTTGATTACATGTTATAAAAGCGATTAACACAGTTTAGCCAGGTAAACAAGTCCTTTTAAAAAGGTGAAGGGATTTTCATTCTTATCACAAAAACCGGCAATGTTTCATAAAAATCCTTTTTCACGACTTTCAACTCTTTGCAGCGGTTCACCTGCCGGGGTTGAACAACCATAAATCGAACGAATCATGATCGAACAACTGCGGCAGTGGTATCGGCAATATTTTTCCGATCCCCAGATCATCATCCTGTTCACCCTGCTCATCATCGGCTTTCTGCTGATTGTGACGGTGGGCGACATGCTGGCCCCGGTTTTTGCCGCCATCATCATCGCTTATCTGCTGGAAGGGTTGATCATGCTTCTGGAGCAGCTGGGAGTTTCCCGCAGGATCGCCTTGATAGCGGTTTTTCTGCTGTTCATGATCGGGCTGCTGGGCATCCTGATTGTGCTGCTGCCGCTGCTGTCCAAGCAGATAGCGGAAATGCTGCAGGAGCTGCCCGCCCTGATCTCCAACGGCCAGGAAGAACTCATGCGCATGCCGGAACAATACCCGGAACTGGTATCCCAGTCGCAGATCAATGAAATCATTTACTTTTTAAAATCAGAGGTTACCCGGCTGGGCCAGTTTGCTTTGTCCCTTTCCATTGCCTCGGTCCGCAGCATCATCACCATCGTGGTCTATCTCGTCCTGGTGCCCCTGCTGATCTTTTTTTTCCTCAAAGACAAATTGAAAATATTACAATGGTTTCAAACTATTCTACCAGCCAACCGGCGTCTGGCCACCGAGGTCTGGCAGGAAGTCAACCTGCAGATAGGCAACTATGTCCGGGGAAAAATATGGGAAATTATCATCGTCTGGGGCGTCAGCTACGCGGTTTTTACCTGGCTGGGTCTGAAATTCGCCATGCTTATCTCCCTGGCCGTGGGCCTGTCGGTGCTGGCACCGTATATCGGCGCCACGGTAATGTTTTTCCCGGTGGCCCTGGTGGGGTTCTTTCAATGGGGATTTACCTCTCCGCTGCTGTGGCTCATCATCGCCTATCTTATTCTCCAGGCCCTGGACGGCAACCTCCTGGCGCCACTGCTGCTTTCGGAGGTGGTCGATCTGCATCCCGTGGCCATTATCGTGGCCCTGCTCATCTTCGGCGGTTTCTGGGGCGTGTGGGGACTCTTTTTTGCCATTCCCCTGGCCACCCTGGTCCATGCCGTGCTGAAAACCTGGATCAAGCATATCCGGGAAATCAACCAGCCCCCGGAAGAAACGGAAGCGGTCTGATCAGCAAAACTCATCTATCGGAGCGGGAAAAGGGGCTCTCATGAACAAAAACAAGGCACTGACTTGGACGGCGGCCTTCGGCAGCACGCCCGGGCCAGCATCTCCGCGGACGGCTTTTCTCCTTTTTGGCAAAGGCCTCTGCATGGGCAGCGCCGACGTGGTCCCCGGCGTTTCCGGCGGCACCATCGCGCTGATCACCGGGATCTACGAAGACCTGCTGGCGGCCATCAAATCCTTTGACCACCGTTTTCTGCAGCGCCTGCTGCGACTGGACCTCAAAGGCGCCCTGGCCACGGCCCATGTCCGTTTTCTGGTGGTGCTGCTGGCCGGCATTGCCACGGCCGTAATCAGCATCGCCCGGATCATGCACCACCTTCTCCAGCACTATCCGGTGCCGGTCTGGAGTCTCTTTTTCGGGCTGATCCTGGCCTCCATCCTGGTGGTGGGCCGCAAGGTGCCTTCCTGGCAGCGGCCGAAAACGATCTCTGCTTTTCTGGGCGGCACCGCGGTGGCCTGGCTGATGGTGGGCATGATTCCGGTTGCCACCCCGGAAACCGGCTGGTTCATTTTTATCAGCGGTTTTATCGCCATCTGCGCCATGATTCTACCGGGCCTGAGCGGCGCCTTTCTGCTGTTGATTCTGGGCAAGTATGAATTCATCACCGGCGCCATCAAAAATCCCCTTATCCTGGACAACCTGGCTATCCTGGTCGTCTTTGCCGCCGGCGCGCTGGCCGGAATCCTCTCCTTTTCCCGGCTCTTGAAATGGCTGCTGGACCGCTGGCATGACTTGGCCATGGCCTTTTTGACCGGTCTGATGACCGGTTCTTTGCGCAAAATCTGGCCCTGGAAAGAGGTCTTGGAAACCACGCTGGTCCGGGACAAAATCCATGTCCTGCGGGAAGCCAACATCCTGCCGCCCGAGTTCGGCGGGGAGTTCGTCCTGGCGCTGACCCTGGCCGCGGTCGGTTTCGCGGCGGTGCTGTTGCTGGAGCGCCTGTCCAAAACCTAACCCGGACATTTCATGATTTTTTTGACTTAGGTTGTTTTATCAATAAACTTCCAATAGTTATTTATGATTTCCGGCTCTTTTTCAAAATGCAGATTGCAACTGACTGTTTATCAAATTTTCTGTCGAATAAATTCATGAAATATCCGGGCTACGCGTCCGGACGGCAGCGGCGGGAATCCGGCGACAGCATCCGGGAAAAGGCCTTGACAGGCCGGCGGCAGAAAAGATAGCGTTGATCATCACCTGCGGACCACCCTGAACAACGATAAAATCAGGTCATAGGATTTTTTTTGATGCGTTACCAAAACGTCTGGATCGACAGCCTTGGCTATGAACTGCCGCCCAACGTTGTTACTTCCGCGGAACTGGAAGAACGACTGGCGCCCATCTACGGGAAACTGAAACTGCGCCCGGGGCAGTTGCGGGCCCTGACCGGCATCGAGGAGCGGCGTTTCTGGGATCCGGACGAACCACTCTACACCGGCGCCGTCAAGGCCGGGAAAAAAGCCCTGGCCGCCGCAGCTGTCCCGCCGGAAGACATCGGCCGGATCGTTTACTGCGGCGTCTGCCGGGACAACCTGGAGCCGGCCACGGCCTGTTCCGTAGCCGACGGTCTCGGCCTGGGCCCGGAAACCATCATCTATGACATTTCCAACGCCTGCCTGGGCGTCATGAACGGCATCCTGGAAGTAGCCAATGCCATTGAACTGGGCCAGATCAAGGCCGGCCTGGTAGTCTCCTGTGAATCGGCCCGACAGATCGTCGACCTGACCATTGAGCGCATGAACCGGGAATGCGACATGGAGTCGTTCAAAAAATCCATGGCCGTCCTGACCGGCGGATCCGGGGCGTCGGCCCTGGTCCTCAGCAGCGGCCATACTGCTGATCCCGGCTACCGCCGCCACCGCCTGCTGGGCGGGGTGGTCCGCAACGCCTCGCAGCATCACCGGCTCTGTATCTGGGGACCGGACACCGGGGTGCCGGCCAGCGCGCCCTACAAGATGGAGACCGATTCCGTGGGCGTTCTCAAAAACGGGGTCATCCTCGGCCAGGAAACCTTCCTGGCCTTCAAAAAGGAGCTGGGTCTGAGCGCGGACCAGCCGGACAAGGTCATCTGCCACCAGGTCGGCGAGGCCAACCAGAAGGCCATCCTGAAAGCCATCGGCATCGCCCCGGAAAAGGACTTTCCCACCTACCAGTATTTTGCCAACATGGGCACGGTCTCCCTGCCCGTTACCGCGGCCATTGCCGATGAACGGGAATTCCTGGCGTCCGGCGACCTGGTTGGTTTTCTCGGGATCGGCAGCGGCCTGAACTGTCTCATGCTGGGGGTGGAATGGTAATGAATCACTCCGTCGACATGAGGCCCTTCGCGCACCTGTATCCCTTTGACGCCCACTACCTGACCGTCAACGGTTTTGCCTGCCATTACCTGGACGAGGGCGCCGGCGAACCGATCCTGATGCTGCACGGGAATCCTACCTGGTCTTTTTACTACCGCTCCCTGGTGCAGCGCCTGTCTGATCGCTACCGCGTCATCTGCCCCGACCATATCGGCTGCGGCCTGTCGGAAAAACCGTCGGCCCGGGACTATGGCTACCGCCTGGAAAACCGGGTGACCGACCTGGAATCCCTGGTGGACCAGCTCTTGATCGACCGGCCGCTGACCCTCATCGTCCACGACTGGGGGGGCTTTATCGGCTGCGCCTTTGCCCTGCGCAACCGGGACCGGATCCGGCGCCTGGTCATCACCAACACGGCCGCCTTTCTCAAACCGGCCGGCAAATCCCTGCCCCTGCGGCTCTGGCTGATGCGCTACCTGACCCCCCTGGCGGTACCGGCCATGCAGGGGGCCAACCTCTTCTGCCGGGCGGCCCTGCTCATGGCCCCCCGTAAAAAACTGGACCCGGCCGTCAAGGCCGGCCTGATCGCCCCTTACAACAATTGGCATAATCGCGTGGCAGTGGTAAAATTCGTGCAGGACATCGCCATCAAGCCTTCCGATCCCAGCTACCCCATGGGCCTTTTTCTGGAGGAGAACCTGCACAAATTGTCCGGCCTGCCCATGCTGATCTGCTGGGGCAAGCATGATTTTGTGTTTGACCGTTCCTATCTGGCCGAATGGCGGCGCCGCTTCCCCGAGGCCGCCTGCCAGGAATTTGAATCGGCCGGGCACTACCTGCTGGAAGATGAACCCGAGGCCGTTGGCGAACGCATTGAACAATTTTTGCAAGAGACGGATTGATGAACCATCAGCCCACGACTGCGGAACAGGAACCGGTCGATCCGGCAATGGTCAACATCGCCGCCCGCCTGAAGGAAAAGGCCCGGGCCCTGCCCTATAAAAAAGCGGTGGTGGCGCCGGTCGGACGGGACAGTGCCGGCCGGGTGACTTACGCCCACCTGACCTTTGCCCAGCTGGACGCCGATTCCGACCGGCTGGCCGACGGCCTGGAAAAGGCCGGTTTCCGCCGGGGCACCCGCACCGTCCTGATGGTGCGGCCCAGCATCGATTTTTTCTCCCTGGTCTTCGCCCTGTTCAAGGCCGGCATCGTGCCGGTGGTGGTCGATCCGGGCATGGGCATCGACCGCATGCTGAGCTGCTTTTCCGAAACCTCGCCCCAGGCGTTTATCGGCATACCCCCGGCCCACGTCCTGCGCAAACTGCGGCCGTCGTTCTTCAAAACCGTCAAGTGCTGGGTCACCGTGGGTCGGCGCTGGTTCTGGGGCGGTCCTACCCTGGCCGACATCCGGCGGTCCGGCCGGCCGGACTACCGTCTCACCAGGACCGGCCCTGATGAGACCGCCGCCATCCTCTTTACCACCGGCAGCACCGGCCCGGCCAAGGGAGTCATCTATACCCACGGCAATTTCGACGCCCAGATCCGGCAGATCCAGGACCATTTTCAGATCGCCCCGGACGAAATCGACCTGCCCACCTTCCCCCTCTTTGCCCTGTTTGACCCGGCCCTGGGCATGACCGCCATCATTCCGGACATGGACCCCACCCAGCCGGCCCGGGTCAACCCGGAACGCATTCTCGAAGGCATCAGCAATTTCGGGGTCACCAACATGTTCGCCTCCCCGGCTCTGCTCAACCGGGTCGGCTCGCACTGCCGCCGCCAGAACATCAAGCTGCCCTCGCTGCGGCGGGTGGTTTCGGCCGGGGCGCCGGTCCATCCCGACAACATCGCGCAATTCTCCGAAGCCCTGCAGCCACCGGCGCAGATCCACACCCCCTACGGCGCTTCCGAGGCCGTACCCGTCATCTCCATCGGCAGCGACGAAATCCTGGCCGAGACCAGGCCCATGACCGAAAAAGGCTTCGGCAACTGCATCGGCCGGGTTCTGTCCAATGTCGAGGTGCGACTGATCAAGATCACCGACGCGCCCATCGGGGAGTGGTCGGACGAACTGCTGGTTGCCCCGGGCGAGCCCGGGGAAATCGCAGTCAAGGGAGAACACGTCACGGCCGCCTATTACAACCGGCCCCGGGACAACACCGCCGCCAAGATTGCCGATAAAGACGGCTTCTGGCACCGCATGGGCGACCTGGCCTGGATGGACAACAAGGACCGGTACTGGTTCTGCGGCCGGAAAAGCCACCGGGTGATTACCGCCAACCAGGTTCTCTTCACCGTTCCCTGCGAGGCGATTTTCAACAACCATCCCGATGTGGCCCGCAGCGCCCTGGTCGGGGTAGGCGCGCCGGGCCGTCAGACACCGGTCATCTGCATCGAACCGGTCAAAAAGAAGGGGGTCCACCGCAAGGAGCTGAATAAAGAACTGCTGGCCCTGGCCAAGACCCACAAGCTCACCCGGGAAATTGAAACCGTGCTGTTTCACGACCATTTTCCCGTGGACATCCGGCACAATTCCAAAATATTCAGGGAAAAACTAACTGTATGGGCAGCCAGGAAAACGGGCGAAAAATAAGAAAAGTTCTGGTTACCGGCGGCGGGGGGTTCCTGGGAAAAGCCATCGTCCAACAGCTGGCAGAACGCGGGGACCGGGTTTTCAGCCTGGCTCGCAACCGCTATCCCGAACTGGCGCCGCTGGGCGTTACCCAGATTCCGGCGGATATCAGTCAACCGGAGCCGGTCATCGAGGCCTGCCGGGACATGGACGTGGTGTTTCATACCGCCGCCAAACCCGGGGTATGGGGGGCCTATGCGGAATACCACCGGCCCAACGTGCTGGGCACGCAGAGCGTCCTGGACGCCTGCCGCATCAACCGCGTACCGATCCTGATTTACACCAGCACGCCCAGCGTCGTCTTTGACGGCAAAGACATGGAGGGCGTGGACGAATCCTGCCCCTACCCCCGGCGGCTGCCCACCCCCTATACCCGCACCAAGGCCATGGCCGAGCAGATGGTCCGCCGGGCCGCGGCCGCGGGACAGGTCCGGGTGATTATTCTCCGGCCCCACCTGATCTGGGGGCCGGGCGATCCCCACCTGGTGCCGCGGGTGATCGAGCGGGCCGACAAGCTGGTCCGGATCGGCCGGGGGGACAAGCTGGTGGACACTATTTACATCGACGATGCCGCCCGGGCGCACCTGCTGGCGGCTGACCGGCTGGCCGCAGACCCCTCCCTGTCCGGCAATATCTATTTCATCAGCCAGGACGAACCCATCGCCATGTGGGACATGATCAACGGCATCCTGGCGGCCGCCGGCAAGCCCCCCATCACCCGCTCCCTGCCGGCCGGCGCCGTCTGGCTGGTTGGGGCACTGCTGGAGGCCGCCTACCGGCTGACAGGCCGAAAAAACGAACCGCCCATGACCCGTTTCGTAGCCAAAGAACTGGCCACGGCCCACTGGTTTGACATCAGCGCCGCCAAACGGGACCTGGGATATCAGCCCCGCTTGACCATCCGGGAGGGGCTGGACCGGCTGGCTGCCTGGCTGCGGGAGCCCCCGCCTTCCTGACCCGGCTCTCCTTGATCGTCAAAAGAGCGCCCCCGCCCCCGGCCGATCCGTACTTTTCTACTGAATCCGGAGTTTCTGTCCTACCTGGATGGTGTTGGAATCCAGGTCGTTCAGCCGGCGCAGGGTTTCCGGTTTGACATTATGCCGCTGGCCGATGCTGTAAAGGGTATCGCCCTCTTTAACTGTGCAGTAAGCGGCCGGCGCATTGGCCGACGGCGAAACGGCTTCTCCGGAAGCTGTCTCCGGGGCCGGCTCGGCCGGTTTCTTGCTCCCCGCCGGCTTTTTGTCTTCGGCCGGGGCCGAAGATGGCGTTTCGCCGGCGCTTTCTTCCGGGGGCGATGCTGACGCCTGGTCAGCACGCTCCTTCTGCTCAGCCGCTTGATCCTGGAAGTCCTCCAGGGTCTTTTCCACTACCCGGAGGCGGGACGCCAGCTCCTGGACGGATTCCGATGCCAGGGAAGGCATCGTTTCCAGGGATTCGCTTTGCTGCATCAGGGCGGCGATCCTTTCCTGGTCCGACTCCACGTTGGCCATCCGGTTTGCCAAAGATTCCAGCCGGCCTTCCAGCTTCGCCAGATTTTTGGGCGAATCCCCGGAGCCACCGCCGGCGAAAACAATCACCAGTACCAGCAGAATAATGTTACAGGCGATCAACGCCCCCATGAACACCTTGAATTTTCTCATATCATCCATCATGATCGGCTCCTTTTCGCAAATCAAATTGCATCTTGCGGAAACCATTCTTGTCCATATTATAAATAAAACAGTACTCGACTTGTAACAAGACCATGGCGCTGCCGCCCCTCGGGGCAGGAATCTTACTTGATCATACTGCATGTGCCGCGGTCTGTCCAAGCAAAATCCTTTTCCTGTATTCCCGGTGCAGCTTGCCCCGGCCAGGACAAATCTGCTATGGTTTTATGGAAATAAACGAAAAAGGAGACAACCGCATGTTGACGGCAAAACAAATGGAACGTTACGCCGAAGTCCTGTGCGGGGGAATGGCACGGGCCCGCAAAAAACACTTCAAGAAAAACCACCCGGTGGCGGTTCGCTACCACCGCCGCCC
>CAYTQK010000141.1:0-8594 GCA_964439745.1 uncultured Desulfobacterales bacterium | reverse complement strand
GCGGTCCGTGCTGCAGCTGGATTTTGACTGGCTGTTGTGCGCCCATAACCCCCGCCTTGGCCAGGGGAAACGTCATCTGCAGCGGAAGCTCGATTATTTGTCGGAACTTCGCGGAGAAATCCGGGCGCTGCTGGACAAGGGGTGTTCGGAAAAGGCCATTATCCGGAGCATGAAAGACAGGGAGACGCGCCTGATCCGGCTCATGTGTCTGGGCAACGTCAGTTTCGCCAATATCATCCGCAGCGTGGCGCGGGAGTACCGGGCGCCGGTGAACTGAGGAAAAGCGGGGAAACAGGCCCCGCATCCTGTTGACAGCATCATCGTAACCGGAAAAATGATAATCAGGAGGAAGACCGGATTTTTCACGAGTTGATTTGAACCCGGGCCCCTGGCGTCACCGGCCAGGAGCAGGGCCCGAAGCTGTCGAGGAAATTCATGAAATATCCTGGTCAGGGGATTTGCCGTTCCGACTTTATCTGCTCGTAGGCGTCCTGGATCTCCCGGAATTTTTCATTGGCCAAGGTGATGAACTCCTCCGGCAATCCCTTGGCGGCGATTTTGTCGGGATGATACTGGGTCGCCAGCTGGCGGTACTGCTTTTTTACTTCTTCATCAGAAGCGCTGCTGCTGATGTTCAGCACGGCGTAATATTTTTCCGTATCCTGGACGTAGCGTCCCTTGAGGTTGTTGTACGCGGCTTCGCTGTAGTTGAAGGTCCGGGCGGCCAGCCGGATCAGGGTCTCCTCCTCCTGGCTGAGAACACCGTCGGCCAAGGAAACCCGCAGCAGGATATCGAGCATCAGGTCCAGGAGTTCCGGCCGGGTGTGGAAGTAATGATAAAACTGGCTGGCAAAGGCTTCAAAGCTTTCTTGGGAACCGGCGGCCTGGCTGAAGATGCGGGCGGCGATCTGCTGGTTGGCCGGTGCCAGGGACAGTTCCTTGACCATGAATCGTTCCACGGTTCGCTTTTCATGGTCTGAGATGCGGCCGTCGGCCATGGCCAGTTTGCCCAGCATGGAAAAACAGGCCACGAAAAAAGCCATCTGGGCTTCTTCTTCCGAGGAGAGGAGCGCCCCCGGTCTGCTTCCCTCGCCCAGGCGGCGATCATCACTGACGTCAAAGGCGTGCCCAAAGACGGCGCCGGCCATGGCGCCGATGGGTCCGCCCAGGGCGAATCCGATGGTTCCGCCCACCATTTTACCGATCCAGCTCATGCGGAAACGCCTTTCAGGGAGGTGGTGGCCTTGTCCTTGGCCCGGAACTCCTTGAGCATCTCATTGGGAACCACCCGGATCAGTTCCGACAGGGTCGTGTCGTGAATCTTGGACAAACCGTCCTCGATCATGGTCTTCATGCCTTTGTTGACCGCGATTTTTTTGATCTCCCGGGTGGAAGTCTCCCGGTTCAGGGCCCGGGCGATTTCCGGGGTAATGATGAACAGTTCCGAAATGAGGGTTCGGCCCTGGTAGCCGCTGTAACCGCACTGGGCGCAGCCTTCCCCATGGAAAAAATGGAGATGGTCGGGCGGGCTGTTGAAAAGCGGGGCCCACTCCTCTTCGGTGGGGGTATACGGCACCGCGCAGGCGTTGCAGTTTTTCCGCAGCAGGCGCTGCGCCACCACGCACATGAGGCTGGAAGCGATCTGGTTGTAATCAATGCCGAGATCCACCAGCCTGGTAATGGCACTGACCGAATCGTTGGTGTGGACCGTACTCAGCATGAGATGGCCGGTCTGGGAGGCATCAAAACTGATCCGGGCGGTTTCCTGGTCCCGGATTTCCCCCACCAGGATGGCGTCCGGATCCAGGCGCAGAAAAGAACGGAGCAGCCGGGCGAAGTTCAGGTTGATCTTGGGATTAATCTGGGTCTGCATGATGCCCGGAAAGCTGTACTCAATGGGGTCTTCGGCGGTAATGATCTTGATGGTGGGATCATAAATATACTGCAGGGCGCTGTACAGGGTCGAGGTCTTGCCGCTGCCGGTGGGGCCGGACACCAGGATCATGCCGCCGGCGCTTTTCAGAAATCCCTTGAAGGGCACCACCACGTCCGGCGAGTGACCCAGCTTGTCGATATCCACTTTGGCCTTGCGGGGATCGAGAATACGGATGGTGACGTTTTCCCCGACAATCCCGGGGCAGGTGGCCACCCGGAAATCCAGGTCCACATTCTCCTTTTTCCGGGGATCAAAATAGTTGACCCGGAAGACGCCGTCCTGGGGCAGGCGCCGCTCGGCGATGTCCAGGCCGGAAATGACCTTGATGCGGGAAATAACGGCATTGATCAGATCGGCCAGCTTTTCGTCCAGCCATCTCATCTGCAGCGTATGAAGGATGCCGTCTATGCGGTACCGTACTTTGGGGTGCTTGCGGTCCTGCTCCACGTGAATGTCACTGGCGCCGTTGGCAATGCCGTACTTGATGATATAATTGACCAGTTCCTGACCTTCCAGGGTGGCGACACCGTAATAATCCGCCTTATCCCTGCTCTCGGTATCGTCAATACCGGTGGCGCTCAGGTTGATGTCCAGGGCATTGATATTGATTGGAGACTTGTCTTTGCCGGCTTCCACCCGCAGGATGTCATTCATTCCGGACTGATAAATTTCTTCAAACAGGCGGATAAAATTATCCTGGCTGATGAAGAGGGGGGAGACCGTCAGGTGGGAATAGACGTTTTTGATGTCATTGGCCGCGGCCAGGTGTTCCGGGTCGGATACGGCTACCGTGATTTTGTTCCCGTTCAGTGAGATGGGCAGAACCATATTTTTCTGGGCATACTTGCGGCTGACAATATTGGTCAGTACCTGGCGCTGGGCCTCTGTCAGGTCCAGCTGGGTGATCTTCTGGTAGGGAATATTGTGCTGGACGGACAGGGCCTGGTAGAGTTGATCCAAGGTAATCAGTTTTTTTTCCAGCAGGATCTTGCCCAGCGGCTCTTCCTTGTGAAACTGGTCCTGCAGGGCACTCATCAGCTTGACATTGTCAATAATTCCTTCCTTGACCAGAATCTCGCCGAATTTGATCTGCTTGCCGTATTTTTTCAGGACATAATCCAGGTCCGCGGGATTGATGACCCCCATGTCACACAGAATCTGCCCCAAAGTTTTGGGAGATTTGCGGGTGAACCGGGCTTTGCGGGATTCATCCGGGGTCAGCAGCCCGATCTCTTCGGCCACCTCGCAGAATTTGTCCATGCCCAGATATTCCAGGAGAATGTCTTCCAGGTTCGCTGCGGTCAGGTAACCTTCCTTGATAAGCGTTTCGCCCAGCAACAAACCATCGGGTTTGTTTTTCAGAACATCATAGAGTGTTTTTTTATCCAGCAGACCTCTTTGCAGGCAGATCAGCCCGAGATTGGTATCCAGGGGCGGCTGCTGCAGGAGCAGACGCATATCTTTCTTGGACAGGCCGGTCAGATCCGGAATGACGCACTCTTTGGAGAATTTGAGCTGTTTTTCCTCTTTCTGTTGAATGTCCAGCGCCCGCGCGATTTCGTCCTCGGTGACAAAACCTTCTTTCAGCAGGCAATCTCCGATCCGCAGTGATACGGTCGCGCTTTCTTCCCGCACGTTTTTTTGAAAAGTATCTTGATCGGTTTTCATTAATTTTTCACCCTTAATGGTTTTCGTCGGTTGCAGTTTGTATCGATTCGAAAAGAAAATGAATCAAAAATACATTTGATGGCTTTGCAATAAGTTCTATCGCCGCCATCCGGCCGGTTTGCCGGCAGTGTTCCCCCCCAGAAACATACTTGCGGACTGCTCGTATACTGTATTCCCCGGAATACACCAACCCGGATCATGAACTTTTTACTGGCCATACCCCAATTTACTTGTAACAGAACAACAACGACTTATTATATAATATATATAAAAAGAATCAAAATGTTTTATAAGATACCGGGAGAATTTTTACCGCCTGACGCGATATGCCGGCCCGGGGACGAAGGTTTTTTGATTTGTGGGGAATCTGTCTTGACTGTGAACCATGTTTTCGATATAGAATTTTTGTTCAATCCGGGCACCACAACAAAGGTGCTGCACTAATAGCATTGTCCTTTTTCCCGGTTGGTTGAACCGGCGTAACTGCGGGAGGCGGGATGCACATTCACAGAGTTGATGCCAGGGATCTGCCGGATTTATGGTTTCAGGCGGTCTATGATATTCTCGACCATGGCGGCCGGTTTACCATTGACCGGGGGTCTTTTGCCGGTCAGACACGGCTGGAGTATGATTATTTTACCGGTTATGTCAGCCATCCCGGTGCCCGTCCTCTCCTGCCGGATATTCCTCCCTCCTGCGGCATTCCCAACCCGGTGGAAGATGCGTATGTATATGGAGGAGAAGGGTATGACCGGGCCTATATCGAGTACCTGATGACCTCTCGCCGTGAACCCGGAGAGTCTTACACCTATGGGGAGAGGCTGACCCGGGCGCCTCTTTCCGGCCCCAAGCTGGAGTGGTGGCGGGACGGCCAGGCGGAGATTATCGATGTCCGGGAACCGGACGGGAAAATTGTTTTTGAAGAGGATGGCCAGCTCTATATCAACCAGATCGAGTGGATAATCGCCACCTATAAGGCCTTTGGCCCGCGCAACAACCAGATGGTGCTCCAGGTGGCCGATCCCTCGGACCTGGCCCTGGTGGATCCGCCCTGCCTGCGTTCCATTGATACGCGGATTCAAGACGGCAAACTGATATTTTTTGTGTACTTTCGCTCCTGGGATTTGTGGGGAGGGCTGCCGGCCAACCTGGCCGGGATTCAGAACCTGAAAGAATACATGGCCGGAGAGATCGGGGTGGCTGACGGGTCAATGATTGTGGAAAGCAAGGGGCTGCACTTATACGGGTATGCCGAAGAGCTGGCCAGGTTGCGATGCCTCAGGGAGTAGGGGGCGCGGCGGTGACCCGTATTAACAAAGAGGGGATAAAACATGCACGAAGTACGAGTAGATCCGGAAAAAAACCGGCTTTATCTGACGTTTGAAAAACTGGATGGGCCGGAGGAGATCACCGAGGTGGGGGACGAGATCCGGGAGGCCTGCCAGTCGCTGACCGAAGGCTTTACCTGCCTGACGGATATGCGCAATTATGAACTGCTGGACAGGGAATTGGAGGTCTTTATCCGGGGGGTGCAGGAGTTTTTGGTAGAGGCCGGCATGTCCAAAGTGGTCCGGGTGGTCCGGCGGTTTGACCGCTGGGGACATCTGCAGTTCGACCGTTCTTCCATGGGAATCGGCTATCATGCCGAGAACGTGAACACCATTGAAGAGGCCCTGGCCATCCTCGATGGAGAAAACGGGGAATGACCTGCCCGCCTCATCACCGCCGCCGACCAGTGGTGCCTGCCGGAAACCCCGCATTTCCCATCAATGGCCGATGAAAATTTACGCGGTGGCGGATCTGCATGGCCGCGAGGATCGACTTGACCTGGTTCGGCAGAACGCCCTGGCAACAAAGGCGGATGCCATCATTGCCGCCGGGGATATCGGCGGCTTGTTTTCCCAGGCAAAAACCGCCGCCCGGCTGGGGAAGATGCCGGTGCCGGTGCTGGCCGTGCGCGGTAACAGTGATCGCTCCCGCGTGGAAGCGAACGACTGGCCGTTGCAGCAGGTACGCTCGCTTCACCTGCAAAAGATCCGGCTGCAGAATCACTGGTTGACCGGCATCAGCGGGACGCTGCTGCTGCCCTTTGCCTCCCGCCTTTGTGTCGCCGAAACCTCCTTTGTGGCGCGTCACCTGTCGCTCTTTCAGGATGTCTCCATTATCGTCGCCCATCCGCCGCCGCGTGGTGTCCGGGATAAGGTGGCGGGGCGGTTTCACGCCGGGTCCGCGGCGGTGCGGCGCCTGGTTCTGGCACACCAGCCGCCGGTTGTGATCTGTGGACACATCCATGAGGATGCCGGTACGGCTTTTCTGGGAAGGACGCTGGTCGTCAACTGCAGCATGGGAAAAACAGGGGCCGGCGCACTGGTTTCATTTTCCCCGGAGGGAACCCTTGCCGCAGTAATGCTGGATCGGTAAGGCCGCCGGGGGTGCCGATGGTCAATGCAGGATCGGCCGGTAGTACTGGACGCCGACGCCGTAGCGAACACCGGTACTGTGGTTGACGGGGATGCACCACTTTACTTTTGCGGGAAAGAAATCCTCCCGCTTGTCCGGATCCAGCTGCAGGGAAAGCTGTTCGTCAAAGGCGATGTAAATCCGTGTGCCCGGGGTCAATCGAGTTCTGGTCTCAAAATACATGCCGCCCCCGCTTTCATTGTACATAACCGCTTCGTGAAAATGGCGCGAATGCTGCCGGGAATACCGGATATGGGCTTTGCGGTATATCCGGGGGTGGGACCGGCGGGTACAGAGCGGCATTGTGCGCGAGCTCGACGATAGGGTATTCTGTTCCGTCTGATCCGGACGCTTGTCCTCGTCAGCAAGCGGTGTGTCCGGGATGGCGTTATTGATGATGGGGATATCACTCATGGCGCCACCTCCTTTGTTCCAAGGTCTTCCGGATCGCCGGCTGCGGATATCAGGTGAAACAGGCCGGCGGTTCGCTGACCGGTTGGTAAAAGGTCCTGCCAACCCATATATGCGACGGACCTTGACCATTGCGAACAGATACGCATTGACGATGTCGTTCGCAATTGGATAAGATCAATTATGCCGAATGCCGACAGAACAAAAAGCGATAGTCGAAGCAGTGAATTCTGATAAGAAAGTCGTATCCCTGGTACGCATATTATTGGATACGCACATAATATAAATGATTGGCGATCAGCAGTCAAGAAAAATCGGAAGAAAAAACAATCTTTGTTGTTATTAATCATGAAAACAGAATGTTGAATGACGGTTAAACAGCTGAAGACGGACGCGCTTCTGGTCTCTTTGCAGGTCGATCTGGATACCATCGGCCTAAAGCAGCTTCACCATCTGCTACAGGAACAGGGGTTTGTCTCCCGCCTGCTCTTTCTGCCCGGTTTTACCGGCCTGGACAAAGAGCTCCTGAACAGGCTCACCGCTTTTGTGGCCGACCTGGCCCCGGGATTCATCGGGATCAGCCTCATGTCCCATGAATTTTTCGCGGCCGCCGGTCTGACCGCTCATCTAAAGCGGGTGTTTCCGCAGATCCCCGTTGTCTGGGGGGGGATTCATCCCACCATTGTCCCGGAAGTCTGCCTGGAATATGCCGACTATACCTGTGTCGGGGAAGGGGAGACTGCCATTGTGAAAATCGCCGCGGCAATCCGGCAGGGGCAGGACCCCGGCGCAATCGCCAATATCTTCTGCCGCCGGGAAAATGGTATCGTCAGAAATCCGCCGGCGCCACTGATCGATAATCTGGATGAATTGCCGGCGGGGGCACATGTACCCCCCCATGCCCATATCGCGCAGGGGCGAAGGATCGTTCCCCTGGACAAATACAACTTCAAACGCTATGCCCGCTGGCGGGGAATTGTTTACAGTGTCATGGGCAGCCGCGGCTGCCCTTTTTCCTGCGCCTATTGCTGCAACGATTTTTTTTCCCGGCTGTATGGCGCCGGCCGGATTCGCCGCCGGAGCGTAACTTCCATTATTTCAGAACTTTCCCGGGAAGTGCAGGAGAATCCAGGGATTGAATACATCAACTTTCAGGATGATTGTTTTCTGGCCTGTTCCGATGAATACCTGGCGGAGTTCTGCGCGGCCTATGGGACAAAGGTGCGGCGCCCGTTTATCGTCCGCTGCATTCCTTCCTTCATCAATCAGCATCGGCTGCGGCAATTGAAGGCGGCCGGCCTGGCCTGGATATCCATGGGGCTGCAGTCCGGCAGTGACCGGATTTTAAGGGATATTTATAATCGACGATCCACGTCCGACCAGTTTTTCGCGGCCGCCCGTCTTATTCATCGTCTGCAGATCGCGGCCTATTATGATGTCATCGTCGACAACCCGCTGGAAACCGATGCGGACCGCCGGCAGACCATCAGATTGCTGACAGCGGTTCCCCGCCCCTATTTTCTGCAGTTGTTTTCCCTGACACTGTATCCGGGCACGGCCCTGCGGGAACGGATTCTTCGGCAATATCCGGAGCGGGCCGAGGCGTATCTGCACAAGAATTATCATCGCTATCAGCCCACCCCCGCCAACCGCATTATCCGCATGTCCGCCTATATGCCGCCGGTATTTATACGTAAGCTGGCCGCGGCAGGCGGTCGTCCGGACGCGGAGTTTCGGTTTGTTCTGACCGTGACTGCGCTGATTTCGGCGCTGATCATGGAACCCCTGGCCTATTTCCGGGTGCTGCGGCGCAGTCAGCAGGGCAGTCTGATCAGGACGGTAAGGCAGCTGCCGGCCTTCTTCCGGATCGGTGTCAGCCGCTACATGAAACAATTCCCCGGATGGTTCGCCACTCTGGCGGAGCGGATCGTCCGCGATGATCTGGCCGTGTATTCCGGACAAGGGGACAGGCCGGAGGCCGAAAAAGCAGACAGGCCGGACTGAGCAGCGGCCAGGGCACCTGGGGGGAAAAGCAGGATTTTCTTGACATCCTGTGGGTATTTCATACCCTTTTCCGCGGATTTACAGCTAAAATAAAGGAACGTAAGTCGGTTGAATT
>CAYTQK010000140.1:0-8599 GCA_964439745.1 uncultured Desulfobacterales bacterium | reverse complement strand
CGATGAGAACGGCCGGACCCGGCGATTGCGCATCCACCATATCCACATGGAGGAAGACGTGGCCCGGCTGGTGCACGAAACCGAGGGCCGCCGGCCCATCAGCCTGGTGGACTTCAACCGGGCCGGCGCGCCCCTGGTGGAAATCGTCACCGAGCCGGATTTCCGCTCCCCCCACGATGCCATGGAATTTCTCAAGGCCCTGCGCACCCAGGTGCGGTACCTGGGCTCCTCGGAGTGCAGCATGGAAAACGGCACCATGCGGGCCGACGCCAACATCTCCATTCGTCCCCGCGGCAGCGACCAGATGAACACCAAGGTGGAAGTCAAGAACATGAACTCCGTCCGCCACGTGGGCGACGCCATCGCCTTTGAGATCGAACGGCAAAGCGCCGCCGCCAGGGAGGGCCAGCCGGTGGCGCTGCATACCCGGCTGTGGGACCCGGACAAGAAGGCCACGGTGATGATGCGCGCCAAGTTTGAAGGGCCCTGCGTGCCCGATCCCGCCGTGCCGGTCATCGAACTGACACCCGAGTATATCGAGACGCTGCGGGCCCGCCTGCCGGAGATGCCCGCCACCCGGGCCGAGCGCTTTGTCAACCAGCACGGCCTGACCGGCGAAGAAGCGGCTTTTCTCAGCGCCGATCCCGCAGTGGCCGGCTACTTCGAGGACCTCATAGCAGAAGGGATCGCCCCGCGCACGGCCATGCACTGGCTGACCACCCAGCTCCTCCCGGCCGTGCGGGAGCGGGAGCAGGCCCTGGAAGAATCGCCGGTCACCCCGGAACGGCTGGCCGGTCTGCTGCAAATTCTGTCCCGGGACGAAATCAACGCCAAGGCCGCCCGCCAGGTGCTGGGCCACCTGTTCGACCGCGACGATTCTGCCGCCGCCATCGTGGCCGACCTGGGCTTTGCCCAGGTTTCGGACTCGGCCGAACTGGAATCCCTCATCGACAAGGTCCTGGCCGAACAGCCCGAGGCCGCGGCCAAGGTCCGCCGCGGCCAGAAAAAGGCCCTGGGCTTTCTCATGGGTCAAATCATGCAGGCCTCGGGCGGCCAGGCCAACCCGAAAATCGCCAGGGAACTGCTGACCGCAAAGCTGGCAGCCGAATAACCACTGCCAGTCCCGGTTATTGCACATCCCACCCGGCCCGGCATTTTTTTCCCGGCTTTCTGCCCTCCTCCTGAATCAGGCAGCCGCCGCACCACGGCTGAAATGTTGACAGCACTGCCCGGATGCGATACGAAAATGAAACGAATGTTCGTTTAAATTCCGGGGGGAGGAAATTATCGCCATGACAAGAGGTATACCGTTTGATCCAGGAACAATAGGTAGCTTCGGTGCCATCGGCATAATGTCAGCCCGGATATTTCATGAGTCGATTTGGGCCCGAAGGGTGAATTTTTTTGATATATAATAGATTGAGATTCAATAAACAGCCGGTTACACTTTGTCTTTTAAAAATAGCTTAAAAATACCTGATAACCATTTGAACTTTATCAATTAAATAACGATTGTCGAAAAAATTCATGAAATATGCGGGTTAAGTTACTGGCCCAGGGCAAGCTTGAAAAGGCCAATGTCTACGGCAAGTCAATGTCCAAAGATCTTTTAGAAACAACTTATCAATCGATAGCGAAACAAAATGATCCTGCCAAGGGATTAAGGCAGTTTGTCATCACCTATCGTTCGCTCTTTAATTTCGGGGTATTAGAGTACGAGGAAATTGATGCCAGGCATTTCAAGATTCACCTTGATTACCATGCAGACGATGAGGGTTCAATCGCCTACTGTCATCAGTTACAAGGCATGCTGGAGAGCGTCATTGCGGCCAACGGTGCAAAAAACGGCCAAGTGGTCATTGCGGCCAAACAGTGGGAAGGGGCTTCGAAAACAACATACGAAATTAACTGGGAATAGTTTTTGGCGGTTATGCCCGGAGCCCGGGTGAGTCGTATCCGGAAATTGGTTATCGGTCAGAAGTAATCTTTCCAATCGATGCGAATACGCATAAACCAGGAGGGGATATGCAAAAGGACATGCATTATTTCGGGGTTTTTGCCCTGGCCCGGGCGACCGGGATGTGATCGGAGACGGCCGAAAGGTGATCCGGGACAATCCCCAGGACTTTCTGGCCGGCTGCAAGGCCCTGTATAAGATGTTTGCCGATTACCTGGACAAGGTGCCCGGCCACGGCCAGGGCAATGCGGACAGGCCGTGGCAGAAGATCCGTGGGCCGGTAAAGCAGATCATCGAACACGAAGGCGATAAGCAGGACCGCAGCAGGGTCTGGAAAGCGGCCATGCGGGCCAGCCGGCTGTTCGGCGGCAGCACGCGGATCCCCGAATACAAGGGGCCCAAATGGTCGGCCAGCATCGACGACCTGGAGCCGGAAAAGATTCCGCAGGACCTGGACAAGCTCCCGGTCTACCGCTTCTACCAGGCCGCCCGGGTGCACCGCGCCCACGTGCTGAGCAACCTGCTGCCGGCCTACCGCCTGTTTGCCGCGTAGAAAATATTTCAGGTGTCCTTTGGGCCCGAGGCCATGGCTCCGCCTGCAAGGTGCCGGCGGCCCGTTCCCTGGGGCCAAGGGAGGCCGGATCACCCGCCTTGATCCGGAGACGACAGGGCCTCTCCTGTTCGCACCACAAAAAACTGGAGACAGAATCGTGGAATTAGATCCCAGCCTGGTGGGCACGCGGCTGAACAATTATCAAACCGAAATCACCTGGCGGCAGACCACCAATTATGCCGCCGCCATCCAGGACAACAACCCCGTATATTTTGACGACCGGGCCCAAGCGGGCCTGGTGTCCCATCCCCTCTTTCCGGTGGCCGTGACCTGGCCCATTGTCAGCCGTCTGGACGCGTTTGTCGACTCCCCGGAATTTTCCCCGGAAATTCTGCTGACCCAGGTCCATTACACAGAGCACCTGGTGCTTCATCGGCTGCTGAAGCCCGGGGACCGGCTGACCATTTCCGGGGCGTTAGAGGCCCTGCTGCCCCATCGGGCGGGGACCCATGCCATTATCCGCCTGGCAGCCCAAGACGAAAACGGCGCCCCGGTCTTCACCGAATACCTCGGCGCCATGCTGCGGGGCGTAGGCTGCGGCCAGGGCGGCCAGGCCGGCGACCTTCCCCGGGTCCCGGAAAACAAGACCGGAGAAAAAGTCCGGTGGACAACGGACATTCCCATTGCGCCCACCGCTTCCTATGTCTACGACGGCTGCAGCGAGATTGAATTTCCCCTTCACACCTCCCCGAAGTTTGCCGAAATGGTGGGCCTGCCGGGCATTATCCTGCAGGGCACGGCCACCCTGGCCTATGCCGTCCGGGAAGTGGTCAACAATGAAGCTGACCGGAATCCGGACCGGATTGCCGAGATCGCCGGCCGGTTTTCCGGCATGGTCCTGCCCGGCAGCGCTATTCACGTCTGCTGCACGGGCAGAACCGCCCATCCGGATCATACCGATCTCTTCTTTGAAGTGCGCAACCATGAGCAGAAAAAGGCCATCCGGGGCGGGTACGTGAAAATCCGGAACGAAAATGAAATATAGAAGGCAGCCGGATTGGTTGGGCGAAAGGATGCATACCCAGGCCGACCCCTTTGTCTGACATGATTTTCCGAACCGCCACGATTTGTCCTGCCCGTGACGTCCTCCCCTCTGGAATGATATATTAGGTACACAGATTCACTATAATCTGGATAGTACCAATGAAGATGGACAAGGAGAGGCGGCGAGAAAAAATTCTTTGACCAGTTCGGCTATCCCCAGGCAGCCAGTCACAAGAAAGAACACGCCTCCTTTGTAAAGCGGGTGACCAAATTTCAGCAGGGGTTTGCCGAGGGAAGGCGGTAGAAGGCCCTTTCGTCACCAGAAGAGTTCCTCAGAGTATTTTAGCCTGGTGGTCGGGACGACAAGCACCGGGGGGCTTGTTCTGAGGGATACAAGACAAGGAAAGGTATGAAAAATGTCTGGGACGGACGAAAATTCCAGCGACAAAAAAGATTACATCAACAAAAAATATTTTATAGTCCGGGATTTTTGCTTTCAAAATAGAAGGTCCCGATTTCCGACCGAGCGGTTTGAAAAAATTAAAGAAAAAATCGATGACGCCTGTGCTCATAGAAACAACAAAAAAATCAATGCCTGTGATAGAGAACTGGACGATCTAATTACATTCTTTTACCCCTCAAAAAAAATTTCTGAATTGATGGAAAAATACGATCTCAAAATCGGCGATAACCGAACGGATTGGAACCAACAGATAGAAGACCAGTTCAAGCAATCAAAAGGGCTCGGCATGGCCCTGCTGGGGATAGGAGCTCCTTTGATGGGACTTTTGGTGGCCGGCTTGATATTGACATTCATTCAAGGACCGCCGTTTGCGTTCGGGATGTCCCTTGTTTACGCCGTTTTGACCTGCTTTGCTTTTTGTATATGCGGACTGATCATTTCCGGACTGGGCTTTTTCGTACCGAGTTCGGAGAAATCTCCGTTGCTGGCCGTGGCCATGGCGATAAACATTTTTTTAATGCTGATATTGATCTCCATCTTATTGCAATGATGGTGTCGATTCTCTCGCCCATTCTGATTCTGGGTTATGTCCCGCAACCACTTCACTTCGCTGCTTTCTCTGACATTGGCAAGCCCTGATAAAACTAAAAAAGGGCCGCCATGATGAACCGCTCCTTATAACAAAATTCCCTGCGGCCGATCCCGGAGCGGATAGAAGCGCCCATCGACCGGGGGCGGGAAATTTCCTGCCCTTTGCCCGGGCGGCGGGCGAGGTGTTAATAAAAATTTTATCCGTATAAAAATTTGAGACCCTCCCGTCAAGTAACATTAACTTGAAAAACACCAGGACCTTCCATATAATTTATTACAGCAATCAAGCCCAGAACCCGACAATGTTTTCAGTCGATGAATACAACTGACAAGATCACCTACTGGATAAATTCCGCAGACAATGACTGGCAGGTGGCGGGCCATCTCGTCGAGAAGGGAGACAATGCGTATGCATTGTTTTTCGGCCATCTCACCCTGGAAAAGCTGTTAAAGGCTCTCTTTGTAAAAATGAAAGATGATACACCGCCGATGACCCATCGACTGGTTTACCTGGCTGAGAAATGCGACCTTACCTTATCGGAAGAACAGACAGAAATTCTGGAAACAGTGACGGATTTTCATCTTGAGGCAAGATATCCGGATGAAAAATTTTCCTTTCAAAAAAAATGCACAAAAACATTTACTCTCCGGCATCTCAATCAAATTGAGGAGATGAAGCAATGGCTTCAAAAAAAACTGTTCTCAGAGACGTGAAACGGTACATTGACGTGTTGGGGAAGAACGGATTTCCGATTCAGCGTGCCATGCTGTTTGGTTCCTGGACGCGGGGTGCAGCCAGTGACGAAAGTGATGTGGATGTCGCCTTGATATCAAACGCGTTTACCGGTGATCGTTTTCAGGACAGACGAAAAATTGTCCCGCTGCGCCGTAAAATCAACAACCGGATTGAGCCCATTCCTTTTCATCCCCGAAATTTTGAAGATGGAGGTATTTTGGTAGATGAAATCCTTAAATATGGCGAAGATATCGACCAATAACCGTCCTCCTTTTCATGCCTGCTCCTGGCGTTTTTATTCTTGATGCCGGCAACGCTCTGGCTCTGTCACTTTCGGGATGAACCGCCTGGCCCGATCCCTGCCCGGGCCGTTCGCAAATGCGCGGACAAAGCCCCCTGAATCGTCCCTTACAAAATATCCCGGCCGTTTTTTTATCGACTGTCCCATCCCTTTTGTCACAGGGAGATTCTTGAAAAAAATTCGGCTTCTGCTATAATTAAAAATGCAGGCAACGGCTCGTAGCGACCTGCTGCCTGCCGGTATCCCGCCCTTTGGCCACAACCCATTTCAAGGAGGCCGTCCCATGAAGATCAACATCGGTTATTTTCTGTACAAGCGCGCCATGCTCTCACC
Organism: uncultured Desulfobacterales bacterium; assembly: GCA_964439745.1. Lineage (GTDB taxonomy): Bacteria > Desulfobacterota > Desulfobacteria > Desulfobacterales > Desulfosudaceae > CAYTQK01. The sequence continues at coordinate 2,621 of CAYTQK010000140.1, read as the reverse complement.
CAACAAGGAAGCCCTGGTGGTGGGTGAAACCCGGCGCACCTACCGGGAACTCAACCAGCGGGCCAACCGGCTGGCCCATGCCATGCAGGACCTGGGGGTCGGCCGCGGAGACCGGGTGGCGGTGCTGGCCTTGAACGAGCCGGAATACCTGGAGTTGTATTTCGGGCTGGGCAAGATGGGGGCCATCATGGTGCCCCTGAACCACCGCCTGGCCGGGCCGGAGATCGAATACATCGTCAACGACTGCCAGGCCGCGGTCATGATTTTCGGCCCGGAGTTCGCCGAGGTGACCGGGACCATCCGCAAGAACATTCCCCCGGGAAAATTCCTGGCCTTGATGGACGCCCCGCCGGACTGGGCCGAGGCCTATGAACCGCTCATCAGCGCCGCCTCGGAAGAAGAACCGGAACACATCGGCGGGGACGACGACACCCTGACCATCCTGTACACCTCCGGCACCACCGGCCGGCCCAAGGGCGCCGAGCTGACCCACAACGGCTACTACGGCAACTCGGTCAACCTGAAAAGCACCTTCGGCGAAGTCGGCGAAATCCTGCTCATGCCCCTGCCCCTGTTTCACATCGGCGCCCTGGCGCCGGTGCCCATGGCGGTGCATTTCGGCCAGAAGATGATCTTTCAGAAGGCCTTTGAACCGGGCGAATTTCTCCGGCTGATCAAGACCGAGGGCATCACCTGGTTCGGCTCGGTGCCCCAGGTGCTCATGTTCCTGCGCTCGGTACCCGAGTTTGAGACCTTTGACTGGTCCCAGATCCAGATGGCCCTGGTCTACGCCGCGCCCGTGCCGGTCACCCTGATCCGGGAATTCGCCGAAAAGGGCATGGAGATCCGGCAATTGTACGGCATGACCGAATGCACCGGCCCGGCCACGGTCATCGACGGGGAGAACGCCATCAACAAGGCCGGTTCCTGCGGCCCGCCCCTGTTCCACACCGACATCCGGGTGGTGGACGACGAGGGCCGGGACCTGCCGCCGAACGAGGTCGGCGAAGTGCTCATCCGCTGCACCCACCAGATGAAAGGCTACTGGAACAATCCCGAGGCCACCGCCGCCACCCTCAAGGACGACTGGCTCTATTCCGGGGACATCGCCAAAAAAGACGAAGACGGCTTTTTGTACATCCTGGACCGCAAAAAGGACATGATCATTTCCGGCGGGGAGAATATCTACCCGGCCGAAATCGAGGACTGCCTGCTGGGTCACCCCGCCGTGGCCGACGTGGGCGTCATCGGCACGGCCGACGAAAAATGGGGCGAGGCGGTCAAGGCCATCGTGGTGCTGGCCGAGGGCCAGGAGCTCGCCGCCGAAGAACTGATCGCCTGGGCGGCCGAGCGCATCGCCCGCTTCAAGGTGCCCAGGCAGATCGAGTTCACCGACGCCATTCCCCGCACCCCCACCGGCAAGATTCTCAAGCGGGTCCTGCGCGACCAGTTCGGCGCCTGATCCCGTCTTCTGCCGGGGCGCCACCGGCGCCCCGGCAGAAGACGCAGCCCACTGGCGTTCGCCTCAGCGCGTTTTCCGCTCCCGCAGCCGAATCAGCACCAGGGCCAGGAGGGCGCCGATCAGATCAGCCACCAGGTCCAGGGAGGTGTTGACATAACCGCCCACCCCGGTTTCCGGGATCAGTACCGTGGCCGCGAACTCGACGATCTCGTTAAGGGCGCCTGTGCCCAGGCCGGCCATGACGATGATGATGGACAGGGCCGTCCATTTTTTCAACTCCGGCCGCAGCAGGGGGACGGCCAGGTGGTACATGACCAGGGTGGCCGTGGCAAAACCGACGATATGGACGAACTGGTCATACTTGAAAATATGATAGGGTTCGCCCACCAGCGGCACCAGCATGAGCTCGTAGAACTTCTGGCCGTCGAGATAGAGGCCGCCGCCGGCCATGTGCAGCAGGGCCCAGGCGGTCAGTCCCCAGAGGACGCTGTTGGGAAAATCAACCTTTTCATTAGTCAGCAGGATCAACCCCAGAAAAAAGAGGATCACCCCGATATACAGCAGAAACTCGTAGTTCTGCCGCGAGACAAACAGGATGGAAAAAGCGGTAACGGCGACGAGATTGAAGATCAGTATGCCCGGCTGGCCGGGCTTTAGTGTTATTTTCATGCACCCCCCTTTTTTTGGCAGCAGCATAGCATAAGCGGCGCCTGCCGGCAAGCGGGCGCAAAAACTTGACTTCCGGCCGGTGTTGGATTATGAAGGCCCTGTACGCAGAAAGAATACCCGGCTCCGCGCGCCGCGCCGACGGCCAAGGAACCCCGACCATGACCACCCGCATCCTGCTCATCGACGACGACCGGGAACTCCAGTCCCTGCTGGGAGAATATTTCCGGGGCAACCACCTGGCCGTGACCCCGGCCCTGACCGGCGGCGACGGCGTGGCTGCCCTGACCGGAAACGAATCCTTTGACCTGGTCGTGCTGGACATCATGCTGCCGGTCATGGACGGCTTTGAGACCCTCAAACAGATCCGGGCGGCCTCCCCGGTCCCGGTGATCATGCTGACCGCCCGGGGAGACGAGGCCGACCGGATCATCGGTCTGGAACTGGGGGCGGACGATTACATGCACAAGCCCTTCAATCCCCGGGAACTGGT
>CAYTQK010000139.1:0-8656 GCA_964439745.1 uncultured Desulfobacterales bacterium | reverse complement strand
CAACCTTGAAAAAAAGGTCCTGGACATCAAGAAACTTCCGGGAGCGTCTTTTGGGCCTTCTGTCAATTCAACGAAACGGTCAACCTCAGGATCATGCGGGCCTTTTCCGCCGAAGGAATTGAATTCGCCTTTCCCACCCGGACCCTCTACCTGGCCCACGATGCCAACCGTCAACTGCGCCTGGAGGTAACGGGCGAAAACGACGTCTCCGGCCCGTAAAATCACCATGGCAGGGCGGCGGAAAAGCCGACAGGCAGGAGGGTGAGGCCGGTTTACAGGAGTCCTTCTTCCCGCAGGACGCGGCGGACGCCGGACACGCCCTTAACCCGAAAAGCCTGCAGGCCGCAGGACCGGGCGGCTTCGACATTGGACCGGCTGTCATCGAAAAAGAACAGGGACCCGGACGGCCGCTTCAGGGCCGCAACGACATGGGCAAAGGCGTCCTGGTCCGGTTTGACCAGTCCCATGCGAAAAGAAGCAAAGACATGATGGAACAGGGGCAAAAGGTCGTACTCCCGTTCCAGGATATCCCAGTGAAAGGAATTGGTATTGGAAAAGCAGGCCAGCCGGTAGCGGGTGGAAAGTTCCCGCAGCAGTTCCCCGGCGCCGGGGTAAGCGCCGGTAATCCAGGCCGCGAAGGCATCGGTAAAAATGTCATCGCTGACCTGCAGCTCCAGCTCCTCCTTGAGTCGGGCCCGAAAGACGGCAAAATCGATGCGGCCCCGTTCAAAATCCCGCACGGCCGGGGAGGCCAGCCATTTTTCCAGCAGTTCTGCCGGCGTCAGCCGTTCCCGGGTCCATTCGCAGACCAGGCGGGCGCCGGAAAGTTCGAACAGCACGCCGCCCAGATCAAAAATAATGGTTGATACGGTTGGCGGTGACATGGTCCTGCTCCTTGTCGAAAAGTTGCGGCCCGGCGGACGGTCCCGGGAAAAACTGTATCATACACCAGGCCTTGGCGCCCATGTCAATCCTTTTCCCGGCACCCTATTTGCCGACGGATCTTGACGTAGCGTGCCACCGGCAATATGATTGGCAATATGCAGGAGGACTGTCCATGAATGATTATCGCCGGAAAAGCTGGTGGCTGGAGACACTGACCGACGCAATCACGCCCAGCCCGAAGCTGAACGGCCGAAAAAGCGCCGACGTGGTTGTCATCGGCGGCGGCGACACCGGCCTGTCCGCGGGTATATGCGGCTGGAGCCCCGGATCTACTACGGATAACCCCCAAACCGCGGAATAAGGGATTCCGCCTGAAAACACGGGAGGCCAACCATGAAGAGCTACCGCCAGACCCTGACCTTTCATGTACCCACCCGCCGGGCCTTTATCAACATTACACCGGAGGTGGAAGAGTGCCTGGCAGAAAGCGGCATCCGGGAAGGCCTGATACTGGTCAACGCCATGCACATCACCGCCTCGGTCTTTATCAATGACGATGAATCCGGCCTGCACCAGGATTACGAGGAGTGGCTGGAACGGCTGGCCCCGCATGAACCGGTCGAAAAATACCGTCACAACGTGGGCGAGGACAATGCCGATGCCCATATGAAACGCCAGGTCATGGGCCGGGAGGTGGTCGTGGCCGTGACCGACGGCAGACTGGATTTCGGTACCTGGGAACGGATTTTCTACGGTGAATTCGACGGCCGCCGCCCCAAGCGGGTGCTGGTTAAAATCATTGGAGAATAATAATGAAAACCGATGCGGTCATTGATCATGTCACCGGCTGGTTGACCGACTATTGTGAAAAATCAAACCTGCACGGATACACGGTGGGGGTGTCCGGCGGTGTTGATTCGGCCGTTACCTCCACCCTCTGCGCCCGGACCGGTCTGCCGGTGCGGGCGCTGATCCTGCCCATTCACCAGGATCCGGACCAGGTCGCCCTGGCCCAGGCCCATGTGGACTGGCTGACCGACCGCTTTGCCAATGTCACCGCCGTCCGGATCGACCTGACCCCGGTCTTTGACGCCTTTGTCCGGACTGTGCCGGACATGGCGGCGGACGGCCTGACCCAGGCCAACACCCGCTCCCGCCTGCGCATGGTGGCCCTGTACGCCCAGGCCGGCTGTCACGGCCTGCTGGTGGCCGGCACCGGCAACAAGGTGGAGGATTTCGGGGTGGGCTTTTTCACCAAGTACGGGGACGGCGGGGTGGACGTGGCCCCCCTCGCCGACCTGGTCAAGAGCGAGGTCTACCAGGTGGCCCGGCGCCTGGAAATCCGGCCGGAGATTCTCGACGCCCCGCCCACCGACGGTCTCTGGGCGGACAACCGCACCGACGAGGCCCAGATCGGGGCCACTTACGCGGAACTGGAGTGGGCCATGGATTTTGACTGTGCCCCGGCCGGGGCTTCTTCCCTCTCCCCCCGCCAGCAGGAGGTACTGGCCATCTATCGCCGCCTCAACCGCGCCGCCCGGCATAAGATCGACCCTATCCCGGTCTGCAGAATTCCCCCGGAACTGCGGGAATAAAATCCCCGCCCGGCCCGCAGCAGAAAAGCGGCGCCCCTGGCCATGGTTACTCCGGAGGCGGGTGTCCCGCCGACCGTGTCCGGGCGGCAATGATAATGGCCACGATAAACATCAGGGGAATGCCCAGTTCCAGCACCTCTTCCACGCATTCGGCCGCGTCGATGCTGGCTTCGGACATGATGATGCCCAGGCCTGCCATTTTCCGGGAAAGGCCGTCCAGCAGCTTGGCGACCACTGCCAGGGCCACCCCCAGGAGAAAACCCACCTCCACGGGCCGTCCGGCCCGGAGTCCGGACATCAGCCCGGCACCGTGCGAGCGGATCAGGCGAAAAAACCCGTATAACAAGACGGCCAGCACGGTCAGGGCGATGATCTTTTCCAGCAGCGGCACATCGGGACTGACATAAAACCGGGTACTGGTGGTGGTCATGGTGGTCCACCGGGCATGAAAATCAAGCTCCCGAAGCCCCATGGCCAGTAGCATCAGCAGAAACCAGGGATAGCTTTTAACACCCCGCCGCAGAACGGCAAAAAGCACCAGCGCCAGGCCGTAGCCGGCGGCCGACAGCGTCTCGACAGGACCATTTTCCCGGATCCAGGCGGCGGTGACACCCGGATCGGCTGCCAGCAGAAGGCCGATCACTACGGCCAGGCCGACCAGCAATAGCCCATATATGCCGTAACAGAACAAATATCTTTTCATCCGTTTTTTCTCCCTCTTTACGTGCTGGACAGATGGCGGCTGACCATCATTGCCAGCACCGTTATCCAGCGCCGTGGCCGGACCATACCAGAATGCGGGCAATCGCGCAACCGCGGCCGCGGGTCCCTCATCGCCGGCAACCGGCTCCAGGACCGGCCCGAAATCATTCAGCCTTCCCGTCTCGTTTCCAAAAACTCCTGGTATTCATCGATCAGCTTCTCGGCCGCGGCCTGGTCGGCGATCTGCTTGAGGGCTTCCCGGAACCCGGCGCTGTGGGGCAGGCCCTTGACAAACCAGCCCAGGCGGCTGCGCATCATCCGGCAGGCCGGGGCTTCGCCTTTATGGACCACGGCCGCCCGCAGGTATTGGCGCATGACCGTGAACCGGTCCGCCAGGGTCGGCGGGACGGGCTCCCGGCCGGCCAGGACCGCGGCGATCTCCTGAAAGATCCAGGGATGGCCGATGGCGGCCCGGCCGATCATGACGGCGTCACATCGGGTTTCAACCAGCATGCGCACGGCATCCTCAGCGGCAGCGATATCGCCGTTGCCGATCACCGGCACATCGCTCTGGGCTTTCAGCCGGGTGATCAGCGACCAGTCCGCCTGGCCGGTAAATCCCTGGCGGGCGGTGCGGGGATGCAGGGCCAGGGCATCCACCCCGTGCTTCTGGGCGATTTCGGCCAGGCGCAGGGCGTCCTCGCCGGACCGGTCCCAACCGCTGCGGATTTTTATGGTCAGGGGCAGGGAGATGGCCCGGCGGACCGCCGCGATGACGGACCCGGCCCGGTCCAGATCGCCCATGAGAGCGGCCCCGGCCCCGGTTTTGATAACTTTTTTAACGGCGCAGCCGCAGTTGATATCGATGATATCGGCCCCGGCCGCGGCGGTCTGCCGGGCGGCCCGGGCCATGATCGCCGGATCGGCGCCGAAAATCTGAATGGTCAGCGGTTTTTCCGCCGGGTCGCTGGCCAGCATACGTTCGGTCTTGGACGATCCATAGACCAGGCCGTTGGCACTGATCATCTCCGAGTAGACCAGCCCGCAGCCGAACGACTTGATCAGGAGCCGGAAGGGCAGATCGGTGATGCCGGCCAGCGGCGCCAGAATGGCAGGCGATTCCAGATGAACGTCACCGATATTCATGGTCCATCCCCTGCTCCGCTCCGCCGGCGATGCCGGCCAGCCGCACTGTCCGGGATATCCACGGTGGGGTTGGCATAACAGAAAAGACAATTGTGGAAACAGGGCTGTTCCCGATAACTGCCGATATCGCTGGATATGGTGCAGCCGCAGCCGGCAGCGGCCCGCTGACCGCTGTCTTGGCGCAGGGAGATCGATCCCCCGTCGCGGCGGACAAAATCCCGCCCCGGGATACAGGCACCGGCCCGGACAGCGGTGCCCGGCGGCAGATTGGCCAGAACCTCTTTTTCACAGCAGGTTACCAGGTCCAGGCCCAGGCCGGCCAGATGCTGCTCCATGGCGGTGATGACGGCCGTCTGCCGGGCCGGGTCCGGAGTGGTAAAGGAAAAACCGGGCATGCTTTCGGCACGCCGGATAACCTTGCGGTACAAATCCACGAAACTGGTTACACAGGTTGACACCCCGGCCCTGGCCGCGGCCACGGCGATGGTTTCAAAATCGCCCAGGTTGTCATGTCCGCGGCCGTCGCCGGTGGTATAAAAACAGATGGGATCGAACCGCCACTGGATCCGCTCCGGCCCGAACCGGGCGGCCAGTTCCCCCAGCTGGTCCAACCGTTCGGCCAGGGAGGGCAAGCGGGGTTCCAGCCGCCGGTCAGCCGAGTTAACCGTAAAATTGAAAAACAGGTGATATCCCCTGTCAAGCAGCTTCTCGCCGCATTCCATGTTCAGAAAAGGAGCAAAGTTCTTGGACCAGAAAACAATGGTGTGGACCCGGTCGGGTCCTGCGGCCACCTCCCGGCGCTGACCGGTAAAAGGATGGGGCACGACAAACCCGCCCCGCTCGATGCCGGCCATGAACCAGTCCATGTAAAAGGCGGGGATGTCGGTCCGCCGGGAAGCCGACAGCACGATTCGCTGCATGGTATCTTCCTGGGAGAGGCTATGATTTCTCTGATTTTTCGGGGAATGAGATCACCCGGGCGCCCGGCCCCGGGTGATCGGATTCCGGCTCCGTTGCATCCGTCTGGGCCGGGGATACCGTCTGGCCGCCGGAAGGCGCCACCACCTTTTCCAGCCGCATCTTCCGTCCGTCCATCATAAATTCGAGGCCGTTAATGTACTCCTCGCGAAGAATCCAGGTCACCTCCTGCAGGGGGACGCTGAGGATCAGCAGCCGCACCTGGAACCAGTCTTTCTTATGATCGGCCGTGATCTCTTCGATCCGGGCGAAGGCCATGGGGGAGTTTTCCTGGTGAATCAAAACGATATCGTTTTCCAGTGCCATGGAACAATCCTGTCCCGCCTGTTGATCGTCTCCCGCCGGGATACCGGGAGAGTCATTCTTCCTTTTGGAAAAACCACTGCCGCCTGCTACAACCTGCTACAATAAGATGAATCTGTCCACCTGTCAACTTCTCCCGACAACCGCTGCAGGACCGCAGCCCTTACTCTTCTTCGGCCAGTCCCGCCTTGGTGACCGCGTTGCGGCCGAATTTTTCGGCGATGCCGTCCAGGGCCCGGTCCACCTTCTCCCATTTTTCAAAACCGTTATCCAATTCGGAAAACAGATCCAGTTGAGCGGCCCGGCCGGGTTCCTCCAGATCCGAGGCGCCCAACCCGATCAGGCGAACCGGTTTGGACATGGAATAGCTGGCCAGCAGGGCCGAGGCCGCCTGGTAAATTTTTTTCGAAGAACAGGTCGGCCGCGGCAGCTTGGTCTGGCGGGTCTTCTGCTGAAAATCAGCGTGCTTGACCTTCAGGATCACCGTCCGGGCCCGGCGCCCTCTTTGCCGCAGCTGACGACCCACCTCCTCGGAATGTTTGAGCAGGTAACGCTGCAATGGCACCTTGTCCGAAATATCCCTGGCCAGCGTCTCCTCACTGCTGACGGATTTAACCGGCCGCTGCACCACCACCTGGGACTGATCGATGCCGTGGGCCAGGTCATGCAGCCGGTGCCCGTATTTGCCCAGACGGGCCACCAGAAACTGCCGGCTCAATTTTTTGATATCCCCGAGATGGGCTATCCCGATCTCTTCCAGCCGGGCGGCGGCCTTTTGGCCCACCCCGGAAATTTTTCCGACCGGCAGGGTCGCAATAAACGGCTCCATCTCCTCCGGCGGAATCCAGACAAGACCGTCGGGCTTGTCCATGTCCGAGGCGATCTTGGCCAGAAATTTGACGGGCGCGATCCCCACCGAGCAGGTCAGCCCGACCCCCTTGCGAATGTCGTCTTTTATCTTCCGGCCGATTTGCTGCGGCGGGCCGAACAGGGATTCACAGCCGGTTATATCCATAAAGGCCTCATCAATGGAGACCGGTTCAATGACCGGGGTAAAATATGCCAGGATAGCCATAACCCGCCGGGAGACTTCCTGGTAGCGCTGCTTGCGCGGGGGGACAAAGATACCCCGGGGACATTTCTGCCGGGCCTGGTACATGGGCATGGCTGAATACACGCCGTATTTCCTGGCTTCATAGCTGGAGGCCGAAACCACGCCCCGGCTGGAGGCGCCGCCGACAATGACCGGCTGGCCGGCCCAACCGGGATGGTCCAGCTGCTCCACCGAGGCGAAAAAGGCGTCCATGTCAACGTGAATGATCATGTGGACACAAATGGCAGGAAGGCCAATAAACGTTTACGAAAAAAATAACCAAAAAACCGGCGCGGGATCGACCATCGCCTGTCCGGACACGGCGGAACTCCGGAGGCCTATGCGTTCTCTCGTCGGCCCGTCAACCGGGCAGCCCGATTTCAGTCTTTTCCACCTGAAAACAGGTGATAATAAATATCCGAAAGGTAGGCAATGCCCACCGGCCGCTGGTTTTCCAGAATCGGCAAGCGGCGGTACTTGTGCTTGATCATCCGGTCCAGCAGAACCATGACATGCTCCGCCGGAGATGCGCCGACGATATTGACGCTCATCACCTGATCGACCCGCTTGTCCCGGAGATCTTTGAGGCACTGCTCCAACTGCCCTTCCCAGGGGATTTCCTCGCCGTTGACCCCGTAATTTAAAAAAGAAGGCCGCAGGTGATAAAGGATATCAAACATGGTCACGATCCCCACGAATCGCTGAAACTCATCGACAACCATCAGGCTGATGGTCTTGTGGCCGGTCGGCCGGACCTGGCCGTGTAAAATCAGCTGAATGGCTTCTCCCGCGGGCGCGTTTGCGGAAACCGTGTCAAATGTTGTCACCATAATATCCTGGGCGCGCAGACTCATGTTACTCCCCTTTTTTATTGATTTTTCTCAAAAACGCCGCCCGGCAGACATGCGACAGCAGGCCTCCTTATCCCGGGATCACCCGTCCAGCGGCAATCGCTATTTCCTATCATAGCCCATTGCCGCCCGCCCTGTCAAAAGCCAAGCCCACCCCTTGAACGGTCCCGGGAAAACAGATATCTCCGGCAGGACCGCGTATTTTCTGACAAGAAAAAACCCCTTATTTTTAAATTCAAATACGGTATAATGAAAAAATGGAGTTTCAGCGAAATAAAATCACCCGGCGGGTTCTCGAAGACCTGGAACATCGTTCCACACCGGGCATGTATTTTTATCTCATTATCACCGGCCTGGTGCTTTATCTGAATGAATTCTACCTGCGGCACACGGTGTTTGCCGTCTGTTTTGCCCTGGCCATGACCATCCTGGCACTCTTCCGCCTGACCCAGTTCTACCTCTTTCAAAATATTTACCGGATCAGTAAAAAATTTTCCTTTCGGGCCTTTTTTATCAGCGTCTACGCCACTTCCCTGTTGTGGGGAACAGGTTTTGCCTATTTCATGGTTCATCCGGAAGAAACCCCGTCCCAGATGATTATGCTGACGGCCACCGCCGGCCTGACCGCCGGCGGAAGCGTGGCCTTTTTCCCGGCCTGGTATGTCTCGGTGCTTTATGTGGCCTTCATGCTGGTGCCGGCTGTTACCCTGATGTTCCTGATGAAAATCAATTATCTGCTGGCCTTTTTAATCCTGCTATATGCCCTTTACCTGCCGATTATCTCTTTCCGCGGCAACCGGGAATACTGGAACGCCCTGGAAAACGAACACCTTCTCAAAATCAAATCCGAAGAGATAGAGAAACCCAGCCGTACCGACGGCCTGACCGAACTCTATAACCGGCGCTATTTCGAAGAAATTTTTACGTACCAGTGGAAAGAGGCGGTCCGCAACGCCGTTCCCATCTCGCTCATCATCGGGGACATCGACTTTTTCAAACAGATCAATGATTCTCACGGCCACCAGGCGGGAGACGCCTTTCTGCAGAAAACCGCCGCGCTTCTCCGCGGCATCATGAAACGGCAAACCGATATTATCGCCCGG
>CAYTQK010000138.1:0-8686 GCA_964439745.1 uncultured Desulfobacterales bacterium | reverse complement strand
CCATCCCCGGACCAAAACCTATTACGGCAAACGCCGGACGGAAAAAATACGGCGGGATTTTGACTACCCTTTTGTCGCCAAGGTCCCCCGGGGATCGGCCATGGGGCGGGGGGTATTTTTGATTAAAAACGAAACCGACCTGGCCCGCTATACGGAATCGGTATATCCGGCGTATATCCAGGAGTACCTGGAAAATGACCGCAGCATCCGGGTGATTATCGTCGGCCAGCGGGCGGTACACGCCTACTGGCGGATCGCGCCAACCGGCGATTTTCGCAACAACCTGGCCGTGGGCGGCACCATCAGCCTGGATCCGGTTCCGGAGGAGGCCGTTTTTCTGGCCCGGGCCACGGCCGCCCAATGCGGCTGGAACGACGTCGGCCTTGACCTGATTCCGCACCAGGGACAATACTTTATCCTGGAGGCCAACATGAAGTACGGCCGGGAAGGGCTGGCGCGGGCCGGTATCGACTACTACGCCCTGATGGAAGAAATGATCGCCAGCCAAGAGATTTGATGGCGGCCGCCTGGCGGCAGTAGCAGCGCTTATACCGCCATCAGGATTTGATGACCACGATGGCGGTATCCGTCAATACCCGCACCAGCTTTACGCTGGGGTCACCCAGGACGAACTCCTCGGCTTTGGACAGTTTTTTGCGTCCGATCACCACCATCTGATATCTGCCCTTATTGTACTGGTCAATAATGCCGTCGCTGATGGTGGCATAGGGCTCGGCAACCAGTTCCGTTTCAATATTTTCCGCCACAAAACCGCTCTGGACCAGCTTGTCCTTGGCCTTGTCCAGGGTCGCCTGGTAGCGCTCCGACTGTTCGGCCATGAATTTTTTGCCCATCATCTCCTCGCCGGAAGAAGGCTGGCGAAAAACGTGCAGCAGCTTGATATGAACATCTTCCGGGCAGAAGGGCAGAGCGGCCAGATAGTCCACCGCCGCCCGGGAACTGGTCGATTCATTAACGGCAAACAGGATTGAAATAGCCAAAGCGTTCCCCCTTGATCGGTTATTGGTAATACGGAAAATTATCCAGAAACCATTTCAGGTCGGTCACGATCTCATCCACGGTTTCATAATAAATGGTGGCCCCGGTGGTGAAAAACATGAGAATGCTGTTCAGCGCTTCGGGAATGATGGGATACAATTTGGCCAGGTTGAAAAACCGCCGCTGGTCCAGCAGGGCGAAATCTTCCGGCTCAACCTGTTCGGCCAGATCCCCGTATTTTTCCCGGTCCGTTTTGATCATGTAATAACTATGAAACCCCTGGCCCACGGCGTAGGACAGTATGTTTCCGATCCCGAAAATGTCCAGGCTGAAGGGATTTTCCGTGGCTTCAAAATCATAGTCAAAATCAATCCAGACATAATGACCGGTTTTATTTTCCACAATGATGTGGTCGTTGCGAATATCGCCATGCTTGAACCCGTGAACATGGAGAAAATGGATGGCCTCAAAGGCCTTGACCAGGTGCTGCAGAATCCCGGGCAGGACGTTGCGGAAATACTTCTCGTAGCTCATGTAGAACTGCCCGACATAGTTCAGAAAGCTGTCTCCGGAAACAACATCGAGCACCCGGATATTATTGCCCCTGGCATCGAAAAAGGCTTCCCCCTGCATGAACTCCGGCCGGCCGCGGACCAGCTTGAGGATCTCCCCCTCTTTATCCGGATCACGGAAGCATTTGATTTTGACCCCGCCCAGGCTGGCGTCAAAGGATTCGAAATAGGCCAACTTGATGAGCTTGCGCGCCCGGGTTTCCACGTCAATGGCCCTTTTTACCCAGAACTTGGGGTCTTCGATACCGAACCGCAGCTCCTTGGCATGGCCGGTGATTTCATACTGCCGGTTGTTGACAAACAGGGAATCGCCCTTGTCAATGGAAAAAAAATCTGAAGTATCGCTGACGGCCCTGGTTTCTGGGTTCATAAAATCAACTTTCGCATCCTGCCCGGTAGCGGTTCACTCCCCTGTCTGATCTTTCCGGCCGCAACATTGCCTTGTTTTCCCAGGCAGCGGTGTTAGAACATCCCTTTTAACAACCGCGGCGGGATGCTGCCCATGGCCGCCTTGATGCCCTCCAGGAAGTTTTCCAGCCCGTTCTTTTCCAGCACTACCGCCAGCTGCAGGCACAGGGTGGAAATCGAGTCCACGTCCTCTTCATTGAAATACTGGGGTTCACCCGTGTACATCCGCAGCAGGCCGACCACGGTTTCGCCGTACATGATCGGCACGGACAGCATGGACACCACCCCTTCCTGGCGGGCCGCCTCGGGGTAAATGATCAGCCGGCTTTCGCTCATATTTTCGATGAAGACGGGCTCTTTTTTGAAAAAAGAGGAGGACTCTTTATCCACCACCAAGGGGCCCTTGCTGGTATATTCATCGCTCAGCCCGTAGCTGCTGACCCGGAAAAGCTGTTGTTCCCGCTCGTCGAACAGCATGATACAGCACCCCTTCAGCGAAAAGGTCCGGCACAGGCCTTCCACGATATGGGTAAACAGCAGATTCAGGTCTTCATAATTGGAAATCGCCCGGCTGATGGCCTTGAACTCCTCCAGGTAAAACTTTCTTTCCACTGTCTTGGCCATAGACCCCCCTTGTCTTTGATCCGGTTGCCCGAACCGATGGTTTCAATGTTTAACGGCTTGGCAGTCCGCACGGACTACCGCTTCGGCGCATCCTGTCCCGCTTCGGTATCGGCTGCTTCCGCCCCCGCCATCCGCCACCGGCCGTCCGCGTCCGCAGCCGGCATGGCAGCCGACAGCTCCTGTAAAAACCGGTCCCGGGGAATCTCCCGCGCCCCGAATCGCCTCAAGTGGCCGGTGGTCACCTGGCAGTCTACCAGGGCAAATCCCTGGCGCGTCAGCAGTCGGACCAGGTGGACAAAGGCCGCCTTGGAGGCGTTGCTGATTTTCGTAAACATGGACTCGCCGAAAAAACAGCGTCCGATCACCAGGCCGTATAATCCGCCGGCCAGCTCTTCCCCCTGCCAGGCCTCCACCGAATGGGCCCAGCCGAGTTGATGCAGCCGGCAATAGGCCGCCTCCATGCTGTCCGTGATCCAGGTACCGGCTTGGCCCTGGCGCCGGGCCGCGGCACAGGCACGGATCACCGCGGCAAAGTTCCGGTTGATGGTAATCGCAAACAGTTGTTGACGAAGAATACGGCGCAGCCGACGGCTGACCACCAGCTCCCCGGGATACAGAACCAGGCGGGGGTCGGGTGACCACCACAGCACCGGATCACCCTCGGAAAACCAGGGAAAAATGCCGCGGCTGTATGCGCGCAACAGTCTTTCCGGCCGCAGATCCCCGCCCACGGCCAGCAGCCCGTCTGACCCGGCCAGACGAGGGGAGGGAAAGTCAGTATCCGACGCGTCCAGCAGGAAAATGGTCATAAGACAAGTCTGCCGCGGACATCCCCGGCGCCTGTTTACTGGTCATAGGAAAAAGAAAGGCCGTCTTCGGCGGCATCGATCAGCACCCGCCCGCCTTTTTCCAGGCGGCCGAAGAGGATCTCGTCGGAGAGCACGTCCTCGATCTCCCGCTGGATCAGCCGTTCCAGGGGCCGGGCCCCGTAGACCGGATCATGCCCCTTTTCCGCCAGCCAGCGCCGGGCGGCCGGGGTAATGGAGAGGAAAATCTTCCGCGGGGTGAGCTGCTCGTCCAGGGCCCGGATGAACTTGTCCACCACCTGTTCCATGATCTCGGTGGACAGGGAATTAAAGGTGACGATGCCGTTGAGTCGGTTCCGGAATTCCGGGGTAAAGAAGTTTTCCACGGCCTTATTGCCCTTTTTGCCCCGGTTCTCCGCGTCCCCGCTGAACCCGATGGTCGGCGCGCTGATTTCCCGGGAGCCCACGTTGGAAGTCATGATAACGATGACGTTGCGGAAATCCGCCTCCTTGCCGTTGTTGTCGGTCAGGGTGGCGTGATCCATGATCTGCAGCAGAATATTGTAAACGTCGATATGGGCCTTTTCGATTTCATCCAGCAGGAGCACGCTGTAAGGGTTCTTGCGGACCCTGTCGGTCAGCATGCCGGCCTGCTCGAACCCGACATAGCCCGGGGGCGCCCCGATCAGCCGGGCCACGGCATGCTTTTCCATGTATTCGCTCATGTCAAACCGGATGAAACTCACCCCCAGGGTGGCGGCGATCTGCCGCGCGATTTCCGTCTTGCCCACCCCGGTGGGGCCGGTGAACAGGAACGATCCAATGGGCTTGTCCGGCTTGGCCAGCCCGGCCCGGCTGCGCTTGATGGACGTGGCCAAAAACCGGATGGCCTCGTCCTGGCCGAAAACGACCTGTTTCAGGCTGGTTTCCAGATCAGCCAGCTTCTCCTTGTCGTTCTTGGTGACCCGCTGGGCCGGGATCTTGGCCATGGCCGCCACGATCTTTTCAATGTCGGCCGGGTTGATCCGCTTCCGGTTGGCCCCGCCGGACAGCCGGATGGCGGCCCCGGTTTCATCGATGACATCAATGGCCTTGTCCGGCAGAAAGCGGTCGTTGAGGTAGCGGGAAGACAGTTCCACGGCGCTCTTCAGAGCGGCATCGGTAAACGCAATACCGTGATGATCTTCGTAGCGGGTCTTCAGCCCCCGCAGAATTTTGAGGGCCTCCTCGTCCGAAGGCTCGGTGATTTCGATCTTTTCGAAGCGCCGCGACATGGCCCGGTCTTTTTCAAAATGGTTGTTGTACTCCTCGTAGGTGGTGGAACCGATGCAGCGCAGTTCGCCGTTGGACAGGGCCGGTTTAAGAATATTGGAAGCGTCCATGGAACCGCTGCTGGTGGCGCCGGCCCCGACCACGGTATGAATCTCATCGATGAAAAGAACGGCGTCCTTCTTCTTCTGCAGGGCCAGGATGACCTTTTTCAACCGCTGTTCAAAATCGCCCCGGAACTTGGTGCCGGCCAGCAAGGCGCCCATGTCCAGGGAATAGATCCGGACAGCACGCAGCAGGTCGGGTACCCGGTCTTCGCAGATGGCCTGGGCCAGACCTTCGGCAATGGCGGTCTTGCCCACGCCCGGATCACCGACAAAAACGGGGTTGTTCTTCCGGCGGCGGCAGAGAACCTGGATGGTCCGCCGCATTTCCGCTTCCCGACCGATAAACGGATCGATCTTGCCATCGGCCGCCCGCTGCACCAGTTCGGTGGTAAAGGCTTCCAGGGGATCCACTTTCCGCCGGCGCTTGCCCGTCTCGCCGGGCTGTTCCGCCTCCTCGGCCTCGTCGGGCTGAATCATGGGGTCATCGACATGGGAGATATACTTGAGCACCTCCAGCCGGGTGATGCCTTCCATTTCCAGGAAATAGACGGCGTGCGAGGCGTTTTCCTCGAACAAGGCGGCCAGGATATCCCCCACGGCCACCTTTTCCTTTTCCGCCGAGCGGGCATGGTTGACCGCCCGCTGGATCACCCGTTGAAAACCGATGGTCTGCTGCAGCACGTACTCGTCGCTTTCCGGAACACTCTGAATTTTATACTTGAAAAAATTTTCCAGGGCGGTCTTCAGCGTTTCCACGTTACCGCCGCAGCCGTGAATAATGTCGGCGCCGGAACTGTCATGAAGGATGGCGTAGAGGATATGTTCCAGGCAGACGAATTCGTGGCGATATTTTTTGGCTTCGCTGACCGCAAAACCGAGCGTCGCACTGAGTTCCTTGCTGATCATGAATCTATTCCTTTTCCATCGAGCATTTTAAAGGAAAGCCTCGCTCCCGGGCCAGGTGGTGTACCAGATCCACCTTTGTCTCGGCGATTTCCCGGGTAAAGATCCCGCACACACCGACCCCGGCCTTGTGGACATTAAGCATGATCATGGTGGCATCACCCATGGATTTGCGAAACACCCGCCGCAGCACCTCCACCACGAATTCCATGGTGGTGTAGTCGTCATTGTGCAGGAGCACTTTATAGAACGCGGGCGGTTTTACCTTTTGCCCGGTTTCCTGGATAATTTTCGGCAGTATATCGACATCACGCCCCGTCATTGTTCTTTCCTCCGATAGAATGCCATGACCATGGCGGCAACCAAATGACGGTGATTAATATCGATGCACATCGTTTAGATTGTACGTGGACTACATACTAAGAATAAACGTTTTCGGGGAAAAAATCAAGAGGGAAAATCGGCCGCCGCTGTACCGGGCGGTACCGGCTTTGGTTTTTCCCGGTCATACCCGCTGCTTTCAAGCAAGCGAATCCGGCCCCGGCAAGGCCGTAGCGCCGATCAAGCGCCGCAGCATTTTTTATACTTCTTGCCGCTGCCGCAGGGGCAGGGATCGTTCCGCCCGATCTTGGCGTCCTTGCGCTTGACCGGTTTTTTCCGGGATTCTTCACCGTTTTCCCCGCGGGAAAGGGTAAAATTCTGCTCCTCCGGCTGCATCAGCTCATCCAGTTTTTCTTTTCTTTCAATTTGGATGCGGAAAAGGATCGCCAGGGTCTCCTCCTTGATACGGCCGATCATCTCCTCAAACATGGCAAAGGCTTCCCGCTTATAAATAATCAGCGGATCCTGCTGGGCATACCCCCGCAGGCCGATGCCTTCCTTGAGATGGTCCATGGAGAGGAGGTGATCCTTCCACAGGGAGTCGACCGTCTGAATCAGAAAAACCCGCTCCAGCTCGCGCATGTCGGCACTGCCGATCAGCTGCTCCTTGGCTTCATAGGCCTGGACACAATTATCGTAAATCAGGTCGGCCAGCCCCTGGGAGTCCAGGCCGTCCAGGGTGTTTTCGTCCAGCGATAAGCGCAGGCTGAACTGCTTGAACACCGCCTCGCCGATACCCTCCAGATCCCATTCCACGGCCGGAAGCTTGTTGTCGGCGTACAAACCGGCAATCTCTGCGGCCTTGTCCTCGATCATGCCCAGGATGTAGTCTTTCAGGTCGTCCTTGTTGAGGGCCTTGCGCCGCTGCTCGTAAATAACCTCCCGCTGATCGTTCATGACGTCGTCATATTCCAGCAGCCGCTTGCGGATGTCAAAATTGTGGCCTTCCACCTTTTTCTGGGCGTTCTCAATGGCCCGGCTGATCATGCCGTGTTCGATGGGCTCTCCCTCGCCCATGCCCAGCGTGTTCATGATGCCGGTCATGCGTTCGCCGCCGAAAATCCGCAGCAGATCATCTTCCAGGGCCATGTAAAACCGGGAGCTGCCGGGATCACCCTGGCGTCCCGAACGGCCCCGCAGCTGATTGTCGATGCGGCGGCTCTCGTGACGTTCCGTACCCAGAATATGCAGGCCGCCGACGTCGGCCACGCCTTCTCCGAGAACGATGTCGGTGCCCCGGCCGGCCATGTTGGTGGAGATGGTGACCGCGCCTTTCTGGCCGGCCTGGGAGACGATCTCCGCCTCCTGGCGATGACGCTTGGCGTTCAGCACGGAATGGGGGATTCCCGCCTTTTTCAATTTTTTGCTGAGCAGCTCGGAGACATCGATGGAAACCGTGCCCACCAGCACCGGCTGCCCCTTTTCGTACAGCGCCCGGATCTCTTCAATGACGGCGTCGTATTTCTCTTTTTTGGTCTTGTAGATCACATCCGGATGATCAATGCGGATCATGGGCTCGTTGGTGGGGATGACCATTACCTCCAGGCTGTAAATTTTCTGGAATTCCGCCGCTTCCGTATCGGCCGTGCCGGTCATGCCGGCCAGCTTGTCGTACATCCGGAAATAGTTCTGAAAGGTGATCGTGGCCAGAGTCTGGTTCTCGTTTTCAATCTTGACATTTTCCTTGGCTTCCAGCGCCTGGTGCAGCCCTTCGCTGAACCGCCGGCCGGGCATCAGCCGGCCGGTAAACTCATCCACGATAACGACTTCCTGCTCGTCGGTGACGATATAATCCACGTCCCGCTTGAACAGGGTGTGGGCCTTGAGCGCCTGGTTGACGTGATGGAGCAGCTCGATGTTTTCCGGGCCGAAAAGATTTTCCACGCCCAGCATCTTTTCCACCCTGGCCACCCCGTTTTCGGTCAGCGTGGAACTGCGCATTTTCTCGTCAACCGTATAATCCTCTTCTGCTTTCAGGGAGGGGATAACATTGTTGGCCTCATAGTAGAGAGAGGTGGATTTTTCCGCCGGGCCGGAAATAATCAGCGGCGTCCGGGCTTCGTCAATGAGAATGCTGTCCACCTCGTCCACGATGGCGAAATTCAGCTCCCGCTGCACCAGGGACTCCCGGTAGAACTTCATATTATCCCGGAGATAATCAAACCCGAACTCGTTGTTGGTGCCGTAGGTAATGTCCGCCTGGTAGGCCGCAATCCGCTCCTGCTCGTCGATATTATGGGTAATCACGCCCACGGTCAGGCCGAGAAACTGATAAATTTTTCCCATCCACTCCGCGTCCCGGGTGGCCAGGTAATCATTGACGGTAATCACGTGCACACCGCGGCCGGAAATGGCGTTCAGGTAAACCGGCAGGGTGGCCGCCAGGGTCTTGCCTTCACCGGTTTTCATCTCGGCGATGCGCCCCTGGTGCAGGACGATGCCGCCGATCAGCTGAACATCAAAGTGGCGCATGCCCAGGGTACGGACGGACACCTCCCGGACGGTGGCAAAGGCCTCCGGCAACAATTCGTCCAGGGTTTCCCCGGCCTGGTATCTTTCCCGGAACCACCGGGTCTGGGCGCGCAATTCATCGTCGCTCTTGGCCTGAATGTCCGGC
>CAYTQK010000137.1:0-8730 GCA_964439745.1 uncultured Desulfobacterales bacterium | reverse complement strand
GAGAACAGGCGCGAAGACTGAACCGGAGGCCAATAAGACCAAATCCGATGCCAGCGATGCGGAACACATCCGGTGGCCATGAGAAGACCGAATGCCTGTGGCTTATATGATATGCTGGGCAATGTCTGGGAATTGTGTTCCGACTGGTATAACAATTTCCCCGGCGGTTATCAGACAGGAGGTCCGGTTACAGATCCCAAGGGACCGTCCATCGGCACCCACCGCATAATCAGGGGGGGGAGCTGGTTCAGCGGAGCGGCACAATGCCGGTCAGCATACCATGACAGGTTTAATCCGACCGCTCCGAGTAAGGGCGTGGGGCTGCGGGTAATTGTACGCAATTAATATGGGCACCTCCAGCCCGAATATTTCATGAATTTTTTCGACCATCGGTCCCGCCGTGGCGGGACTTGGGCCCGAGCCCTTGGCTCCATCTGCTGTGTTGCAGGCCGCTCGCGGTTAATAAAAAAAGGGCGGCTTTCATGAGAAAACCGCCCTTTTTTATAGCTGCTCTGCTGCGGCTCAGAGCCAAACGTATCTATAATTTATTCAGGTACATATACGGCTCTCTTGGATATATCCTGAAACTGTATTTCATGGGGCCGGACATTTTTTTATTAGCAATGGACGCAGTCACGCCTCCCAGCGCGTTCATGCTCTGCATCTCCGGAATTACTGTCTCGCCCTCAAACACCATTTTTCCGGAGGCAAAATCAGCCACAGGACCTTTAAAAAAAAGTTTCATTTCAACCGGGGTGGAGGTGCGTGCTTCTCCCCCCATTTTTCGCACATAAAAATGGCTCTTCACGGCGCCATTTATAGTAATGTTTCCTAAGCTGTCCAAGTGTAAAAAGCCCGTAAACGGCTCCAGCTGCTCCATCCGGAAGTCCACTTTCATGGGAAGAAGGCCGACACTTACTTTGACCTTGAATGGCGGCATATCAATACTGCCGTTTTCAAGTTTCAAAGAAGACACATTGGCCCCACAAGTCATTGTGGTTGTCTCCGGCAGTTTGACTTTTTGGTTCAGATTTTCAATCTCAACCACCCCGTCAACGTGCCAGTTTTCCATTTTAATCACAAAATCATCTTCCGGATTCTGGGCGTCAGATACCGGACGATCTCCGGTGCTGCACAAGGTGGTCATATCCAAAGGCGCGCCGTTAAATCTGTCTTTCATCCAGTTTAGCGCGTATGGTGCTACCTGAAACTGCGGGACAATATGCTCGGCCTTCGGAAACACCTGGAAAGCAACATCCATACCCATTTCACAATACGCCTCTTTCAGATCCAGGGCCTGGTCCATGGGAATAAACGGATCGGCTGATCCGTGATACAAATAAACCGGAGCGTTAATCGGGCTTTTACCGAGCTTCATGTTCTTGACAATCCCGGACACCCTGGGTAACAATGTCATTAACTCTTCTATGGTATGGTGTTCCTTTGTTAAATCTTTGGTGCCGATATGCATATATATTTTCAATCCATCGAACATACAGTAATCCCTGGCACCTTCAAAGGCCTCACGCCCCCCCTCATTGACAAGCTCATACAACGGCACTTCATTGGGATACTGGTAATACAGCCCCGCCAGAAATAAGAGCAAATAATTGGCTCCGGGTCCGCCGTCGAGGAATTTGCCCACATGTATGAGATCAGCGACAACACCGCCCGCTATCACACCGGCCAGATTCAAATCAGGCATATAAGATGGCTGAAGCTGGCCCGCCCAGGCTGCGGTCTGCCCGCCCTGGTCGTATCCCCAGGTAACGACTTTGTCGCTGCGGCTGAATGGGGAGTACGGCACCTGCCTGGAAGCCTTAACCATATCCAGCGCGGCATGACCCTGGTTATACGCGTTGCAGTATGATGGATACCCACCATTGGTATATCCGGGATAATCGCTTATCAACACGGCGTAACCCGCTTTGAGAATGGCTGTAATATTGTCGTTTTCCCAGTAGTTGCCTGCCCTGAGCTGAAAAGAAGGAGCGCAATGCTGACCAAACCCTTGCGTGGCGGGGCAATAAACAACCACGTTCCCACGATCCCAGGCTTCAGGCAGCATGACGGTACCTGTCACGGCGTTGGGCATGCCAAGAGCATCAGAAGACCGATACATTATCTGCCAGGATTCAAACGGAGGTGCTTCAGGAATCACGACCTTTGCTTTTATGGATCTGATAAGGTCTCCATGAACGCCTGCCGGCAGAGGAGACGGCTCTGTGTAAAAAGAGTCCACAGATACCTCCTTGTCGGACTCGGCAACGGCCGGAGCGGCGAACAGCAAGGCCGATATCATTATTAATAACAGGACCGCCGGAGATCTACTGATTTTCACCATTTTCTTCCCCCCTTATGCTGCATTGTTATTAACAACATTAATGATGATTTTTCAATATAACAGTTTTAAAAAAAAATAAAAATTGTGTCTCAAAGCGGGTTTAAAAAAACTTCAAACCGCCATGACCACCAGGAGAAGAAGAAATGGTACGACAAGGGAGCTTTTTCAGTCAACTGCTTGCCGTTTTGAATCGCAATAAATTTAAAAAACTGGTTATGAGGTTGTTGCCAGGCTGTTCTGCCAGCCGGCGCCCAGAATAAGATTGACACACATGGCCGCACATGCTATAAATAAAGACCATAAAAGCACGTTCTTATCTTTTATCCTTTTTTCTTGAAAATTTTACTCTGGTCGTTTGACTTGGAAAGTGATTCCCCATGAGCTCCGACAGCATGAGCCCCGACAGCATTGAACAACGGCAATACAAGCGGCTCTATTTCCCAACCCATGAAATGATTCGAGCCGTTTTCTCATTTTCAGGTGACAGGCAGCTGAGTTTCAAGTCAAAGGTATTGAACCTGTGTGAATTGGGACTGGGGCTGCTGGTGCACAAAAGCGATACCAGCGCGGCCGACGACCTCAAGGCTGGAGACGTTCTGCACCTCGAGGAGATTGTCGGGAATCCTGAGCTGGAATTTATTCGCGAAATTAAATCTGAAATCCGGTGGGTCGTGAATGCGCAATGGATGGACAATATCGGGTTTGGATGCGAATTTCTCGACATTTCTGCTGAACTGAGGGAAAAAATTGATTCCTTTATAACCGACGCCGAAGAAACAACGGATGACTCAGAAACCGACGCCGAAGAAACGATTGATAACTCAGAATAGGTGATCCCGAGAGGGGAAGGGGAAGGAGGGGTTATGAAAGCACGTGTGACCAGCCAATGCATGGGGGACCGCAACTGCAACAAGCTGTGCCCGGAGGTGTTTAAGTATGATGAAGACCAGCTGCTTTCCGTGGTCCAGTTTGACGTTATTCCGGAAAAATATGAGGATGTGGTGCGCCAGGCCGCACAGGAGTGCGGGGCAGACGCCATTGAAATTGAGGAATAGTGACCAGACCGCAAATTCTGGGGACAGGATACGTAAATATTCAGATACCAATAAAAGTGCGAAAAAATTCTGGGCATTACCTCCCCCCGGCTTCGTTACCAGCCGAAGGTGATCCCCGCTCCGCTGCTGACCTCCTCAAACGAGCTCGACGCCCCGGCGTTGATCATGACATTGTCATTGACATAATGAAAGACGCCGGCCGCGAGCGCTGACGCTCCCTCATAATGACCGAAGCCGAGGGATATCTGCGTGTTTCCCTTGGACCTGGAGTTGGGAACAATATGCGCGTAAGCGGCCGCCATCGCCCCCACAACGTCCAACCGGTCGTTGACATCCTCGATCCGGCTGGAGAGGCGCGCTGTATCTGACCGTATGTTGTCTTCCACCCGGCGAAGCTGGCGCAGGTTGACTGCGTCAGTATCATCCACGGCAGCGGCGACGTGGGTGACGCGGCGCTCGTTGTCCGCCGAGCCGACGGAAACGGTATTGGCCGCATCGGCAACCGAGTCCTGCCCGATGGCAACGCTGCCCGCGGCTCCCCGGGAAACCCTGGCATTCTGACCGACCGCGACGCCGCCCTCGGCCTCGGCGGCCACACGGGCATCCGCCCCCACGGCGACGCTGTTTTCCGAGGCGACCGCGCTGTCCGCCCCCACCGCCACGCTGCCGTCTTCGCTCACCACCGCATTGTGACCGATGGCTGTATCGCGGGTCCGGGCTACAGCACCGTACCCGATGGCCAGGCTTCCTTCTCCTCCGGCCTGAGCTCCGGCGCCAGCTTCCGGAGTACAACTCATGGCGTCGTTGACATGATCGAGCTGATCCTCGTTGATGGTCACCCGGCCGTCAAGGGTATGGATGGAGGCGGTATTGGTGTCGATCCGGTCGGTATTGGCGTTGATGTCGATCCGGTTGTTGGCGATCTGTCCGCTGTTGGTATCAATACCATCCTGAAGAACAGTGTCGGCGGCGATTCTGGCGGCAGTTTCCGTATCGATGTTGTTTTGCAAGGCTGTGTCAGCCGCGGCGCGGTCGGCGGCCTCGGTGTCGAGGTTGTCTTGTAAAGCCGTATCAGCGGCAGCCCTGGCCGCGGCTTCGGAATTGATATTTCCCTGAAGGACATTGTCGGCAGAGACCCGGGCGGAAGCCTCCGCGTCGAGCTGCGATTTATTGACGGCATCATAGGTGCCCGTGCCCGCCGCCACATAGGTGATGCGTCTTTGGAGGCTCGATGAACCGAGGGAAAAGGTGTTTACCTGGTCGGCAACCGCGCCGTTGCCCAGGGCCACCGATCCATCAGCCGAAGCAATGGCGAAGTTACCGATGGCCACGGTGTTGAGGCCAGTTGATTGGGCACCGACACCCAGGCCGATATTGTTGGACCCGCTGACCGTGGCGCCTATGGCGGCGAAGTTGCGATTACCCGTCACACTATTGTTAAGACCGGAAACAAAATTGTTGTTGCCCGTCACAGTATTGTGCCGCCCGATAACCCCATTATCCATAGCAGAACTATCTAAAGTGTTGCCCGTTCCGCTGACAAGATTTCCGGCCGCTCCCCCTCCCGTCCATTCGTCTCCTGCCTGGATTACATTGTCAAAACCGTTGACGAGGTTAGACCATGCCCCGCTGCCTAATTCGTTCATCCAGCCGCCCACCGTGTTCGAGTTACAATAAGTTCCGAGTTCATGGAATTGGCCGGTGAGGGTGTTGTAATCACTACCGGCACCGATCGACGTATTCGTATCCGCGGCATCTGTGTCGTTACCCGATAAAGCCGTTTGCGGAAACGCCAGGAATAATATCCCGGCCAGAAGCAGGGGAATCAGGTCAAACGTTCCCTTAAACTTGAAACACCGATGATATCGGCTCATTTCGTCTCTCCTTTGATTTTTTGAACACTCACCCTGCAAACCAAACCATCAATCCCGAAGGCAGTTCGCTCTTTATTTTCCTTTTTGTAAGGTATAGCAATAAAAAACCACGTGAATTTACGTGAAAATAGACATAAATATTTGAACTAATGATAAATAAGGAAGTAGGGCGCCGCTCGGCAGGGGTTTATGAAGCCGTTTCAGCCCGACTACCGGCCCCAGGCCCGGCTTATAACCCCATCTGTTGCAGCCGGGCCAGTTCCTGCGCAAGGGAGGCGCGGGCAGGAAGCGACGAGGTACAGGTGGACAGTACAAAATCGGCGGTATCGTAAATGTTCTTCCAGCGGGGTCGGCGGGGGAGGGTGACCTCGCTCAGGTACTTGTCCAGGGTCTGGGTGCGGACATATCCGTCTTTTTCCATATAGACCCGCCAGATTCCGGACTGTTCGGCCAGATCGGCCTTGGTCAGACCGGTGGCTTCAATCCAACAGGCCAGGGCCAGGTTCATGACCCGGACGGCCAGATCGCGCCTGTCTGCGGAGGTCCCGGTACCGATCGTCCGGTCGGCGATTCTCTCCAGGAGGGCGTCCAGGGCCTTGAGGTCTTCGCGAACCGCCGACCGTTTGTGGGCGCTGCCGGTCTCCACTGCCATGAGGGCATTCTCAAGATCCTGGATTTTTTCACGGTTTTCGCTGAGTTCCCGGAGCATCGCCAGGGTAGCGGCGTTCTTTCTGCGGGCATCCCCATCGGCCCCGAATCTCAGCATCACCACGGAAAAGGCTTCTTCTCCGATATCTAAGCGGGACCCGATCAACGTTAGAACCGTTTGCTTTTTTTCGGAAAAAGAAACGGTGATGTCCTCGAAGCACTTCGTTGTTCCGAAAGGGAGCAACGGAGTTGATAAAAAGTCGAGCAAGCGCCGGCAGGCCGGTGTGTCCGGTGCCGCTAAGAGCTCGGTCAGGGGGCGGCCCAGTAAAGCCCCGGCCGGAAGCCCGCTGAGCGTTTCCAGGGCCTGGTTGCAGAATCCGATTTCACGGCTGGCATTGACCGCCAGCAGGGGGTCTTCCACGGTGTCCAGCATGCCGGACAAGCGCTGCTGCATCAGCCGCAGATCCTGTTCGGTCTTTTGCCGCCGCGACACCTCTTTTTTCAAGCGGACGTTTTCCGCCATGGCCATATAGGCGGATTTGAGCTGAACCTGGGTCTTGATCCGGGCGATCAGCTCCTGCCGGGCAAAGGGCTTGGTCAGATAATCGTTGGCGCCCGCTTCCAGGCCGGCCACCACGTCTTCCACCCGGTCCCGGACCGTCAGCATGATCACCGGCAGAACCGCGGCCGGATGTTGCTGCCGCAACCGCCGGCAAACCTCGAATCCATCCATTTTGGGCATCATTATGTCCAGCAGAACCAGGCCGGGCCGATCTCCGGCGGCAATCAGATCCAGGGCCGCGGCACCGTCGACCGCCGTCTTAAAGGTCATCTCCGCCAGCTGCAGGCAGGCGGCAATCACATGCAGATTGATGGGCTCGTCATCGACCACCAGTACCTGATAATCCCGCCCGGCTTCCTGATGCCACTTTTTGAAATCCGTCAACACCTCGGGAAGCAGCTCGGGTCGGGTCAGCGGTTTGGCCGCCCGGGGTTCCTGGGAGGCCGCGGAAACCGATGCGCCTTTTTCCAGGGGCAGGGCAAAGGAGAAGGTGCTTCCCCGGCCAGGCGCGGACTCCAGCCGGATGCTTCCGCCGTGGAGTGCCACCAGGCGCCGGGTGATGGCCAGCCCCAGGCCGGCCCCGCCGGGGCCGGTTGATCCGGTCTTCGATACTTGCTCATAAGATTCAAAAATGCGTTTCTGATCATTTTTGGAAATGCCGATGCCGGTGTCTGACACGAATATCCGGACCCGGCCGTCCTCCGGTGCCGCCGAAATGGTAACGCCTCCCGCCTCGGTATATTTGATGCTGTTGCCCACCAGATTAAAGAGAATCTGTTCCAGCCGATTGACATCGGCGCGCACCAGCGGCAAATCAGGATCGATGGTGCTGGTCATGGCCAGGTGTTTTTCCGCGGCTGCACTTCGGCAAAGCGCCAGGACCCGCTGGGCCGCGTCATGAAGGCTGACCGGGCCGGGGTTCAGGGCGATATTTTTGTGGGTCAGCCGGGAGAGGTCGAGGACATCTCCCACCAGGCGCGAAAGCCGTTTGCCGCTGTGCACCAGCATCTGCAAATGCTCCCGGGCCGCGCTGGTGTTCTGGCCGCCGGTGCCGGCCAAAAGGGTTTCGGCGATACCGATCATCCCTGTCAGGGGTGTCTTCAATTCATGCGCGGTGTTGACCAGAAACTCGTCTTTCTGCTGATTTAAATGGCGAAGCCGGGTGTTGGCCGCTTCGAGTTTTTCAGAAAGTTTTTCCACCCGGGTAAAAGTAGCGGCAAACCGGGCCGACATGAAAACAGAATAAGACAGGATGAAGATAAAGACGCCGATGGGGCCGTAACCGGTGGCGTCGATCAGGTTCAGATCATTGAGGATCTCGGCGAATTCCGAATAGGCCAGGGCCAGATAGCCTGGAATCAGGAAAACAGCCCCTTTCCGACGGTGGGCCAGATCCAGGGCAAAGGCCGCGAAAAGGTAAATAAAAGCGGTCCGGGTGATAATAAAATACCAGAACGGCACCGAATCGTAGGCGTTCGGCGGGGTGGCCAGGATATAGAGGATATACATCCCGCCCAGCGCCAGATAGGCGGTATTGATCTGTTTTCCGTATTTTTTGGGAAAAAGCGAGTGGTAGAAAACAACAATCAGCGGAATGGTCAGGCCGTGCGGCAGCAGTGAGCCGTCGATGGACCACTGCCAGGGTAGAAAGGGCAGGAGCCGGTCTATCCAAAAGCCGAAGGTAGGGCTGAAAAGGGTGGCCACGCACCAGAGGAGACAGTACAGCGCGAAATAAAAGTTGGCCTTTTCCGAGCGTCGCGCCATAAAAAGGACCAGGTGGTACAGGCCCATGATCAGCAGCGCGCCGGACATGAAGGCGCCGGTTACCCACCGCGAGGCGGCCATCTGCCGGATCTGCGCCCGGGTTCCCAAAAGGATGCCGGCGTTGACGCCGCCCTGCAGGTTATGATGATTGGACACCTGCAGGGTGATTTGTGTTGTTTGTCCGACTGGATAGAAGTCGGCGATGATCAGGTGCGCTTCCGGCCGCTCCGTTTCCCGGTCTTTACCGGGAAGGCCGCTGTCGCCGGCCGTAACGCCGTCAATCCACACCCGGCCGACCGAAAGACAGCCGGCAATATACAGGGACAGGGCCGTGTCGGCAGGGGCAAGCCGGAGGCTGAGATGATAGGTCCCCTGCCCGTACGGGGACAAGACGAGGCCCTGGGCCGTGCTGCCGCGCCATAATCCCGGAAGACGGATAAAATCCCGGGTCGCCCTCACTGCCGGATCATTCAGATCCCGGGG
>CAYTQK010000136.1:0-8735 GCA_964439745.1 uncultured Desulfobacterales bacterium | reverse complement strand
ATGATCCGCTCCGGCTGGACAGTATCGGCACCAGCCAGGTATTGCCTCACCCGGGCGTCGCCCGCGGCCTGGTTTCCGGCCAGGTAATAATTTTCAGCCAGGTACAGGACGGTCTCGGCGGCCGCAGCTCCGGCCGGGCCACAATCATGCTCCAATCGTCAAACACGAACTGGCCTGCCAGGCTGTTGCCGTAAATAATGACCAGAAAGGCCGCGCTCCAGAAAATCACGCCGCGGTGTCCCGGCCGGTATGCCTCCGCTTTGGTCACGCCCTGTCCCCGCCGGCATCAGCCCTTTTGTTGATGCCGCTTTACATATGAATCCGGTGGCTTCCGCCGTCTTTCCGGCCGGCGAGCCGGTTCCCTTATTCCAGCTCGGCCGCAAACTCGCGCATGGCCGTGGTAATGGGAATGGCAAAACCCAGGCCCTCGAAATCCCGGGTCAGCTGCTTGAAGGTGTTGATGCCGATGACCCGCCCTTCTTCGGTAACCAGGGGGCCGCCGCTGTTGCCGGGATAGATCTTGGCGTCGGTCTTGACAAAGCCGTTTTCATACCCGGCCACGACCCCCCGGCTGACCGAATCACTCAGGGTCATGGGACTGCCGAGGGCATAGACCGGGGAACCCTGGCCGGGAATGCCCGTTTCCGGCGGCTCCAGGCGGGGGGTCTGGTACCCGTCCACCTTCAGCAGGGCCAGGTCGTGGTTGCGGCTGGTCCGGATCAGCCGGGCATTCAGGCGGCTGCCGTCCTTGATCACAATCCAAAAATGACTGGCCGCACCGGCCACGGTGGCCCGGTATTCAAACTTTTCCCGTCGGTCCCGGTGCTGCTCCCGATAGGCTTCATAGCGCCGCCGTTCCGCTTCAAAATCAGCCTTCCAGGCCTGGTAGCGATCCCTACGCTCCTGGTATAGCTGCATGGCCGACCGCCGGTTCTCTGAATCGTTCAGGTGATCGATGGCCCGCTTCATCTTCTCCAGGTCCTCCTCCGCCTGGGCCATCTGGTCGGCTTCATGCCGGAACCAGGATTCGGCATGCGCCAGCCGATCTTCAGCCGCCTCATACTCGGCCCGGGTATCGGCCATCTCCCGGTGATCTCCTTCCAGGACGTGCCGGTTGGTCAGGAGATGCCCCCGCGTGGTAACAAAGAAGCCCGACCCCTTGGCAATATCGGAATAAATGGTGACCGCGGCCAAAGAAGCGTATTCCAGACGGCTCTGGGGCGCATACTGTTCCCACAGCCGCTGGGCCAGGTCCTCGCCGCCGCCCTCCGACCGCACCGCCATGGGGACGGTCTCCACGGAAACGTCGGCATCCGGCGGCGGGGTGTCGGAAAAATGCCAGGCTCCGCTCTCATCCTGGTACTTGTACATTTCCGCGGCCGCGGCCAGGACCAGGCCGGTCAGCAGCAAGACCAGCATCCATCCTGTTATTTTGCATCTTGATTCCATCGTACGCCGGTTCTTCGTATTTTATTATTTATTCTACTATTTTACCCGGCCGGAGTCAAAACCGGACTGCCGCCGCTAACGGTCCCATATGGAAAAGATATTGCCCCGTCGCCGGCAAAGTGATATGATAAAGATAAATCAACGGCAAGCCCGTTACTCTTCAACTGAAAACGTGCCCTTTTTCCATGCAAACCAGTTACTGGCCTGATGAATATGTCCGGAAGCAATGCACCGCCGAAGAAGCCGTCCGGCTGCTCCGTTCCGGTCGCCGTGTCTTTATCGGTTCTTCCTGCGGAGAGCCGCAGCACCTGGTCCAGGCCCTGGTGGAGAACGCCGACCACTTCTCCGACCTGGAGATCGTCCGGCTGATGAGCCTGGAAAGTTCCCCCATTACCAGCCTGGCCAATGAAGACAAGCGGGATAATTTTCATATCCGCAATATCTACCAGGGCTCGGGCAACGCCCGCCACCTGGAACCGAGCATGCCCTTTATCACCCCCATTAACATGTCGGCCGTGCCTGACCTGTTCCGCAAAAAACAGCTGCCCCTGCATGCCGCCATCATCCAGACCTCGCCGCCGGACGATTTCGGCTGGATGAGCCTGGGCATTTCCGTGGACGTGGGCCTGGCCGCCGCCTATGCGGCCGACCTGGTCATCGTCCAGGTCAACTCCCAGATGCCCCGGGTGCTGGGCCACAGCTTCATTCATGTCAATGACGTGGATTATATCGTGGAAAAAGACGAGCCCCTGCTGACCATCGCCGACATTCCCGAATCCGAGTCGGCCCACAAGATCGCCCGGCTGGTGGCCAACCTCGTCGAAGACGGGGCCACTTTTCAGCTCGGCCTGGGGGCCACGCCCAAAGCCATCCTGCTGGCCCTGTCGGAAAAAAACGATCTCGGCGTCCATACCCAGTTCGTCATCGACGGCATCATGGACCTGGTCTCCCGGGGGGTTATTACCAACCGCTACAAGGGGTTGAACGACGGCAAGATTGTGGCCAGCAACGCCGTGGGCACGCAGAACCTCTACGAATTCGTCCACGACAACCCCTCCCTGGAATTCTTCCCGGCCGATTATGTCAACAATCCCGTCATCATCGCCCGGCACAACAAGATGGTCTCGGTCAACATGGTCAAGGAGATGGACCTGACCGGCCAGGCCGCGGTGGACGCCCTGCCGCTCAACTATTTTGCCGGGATATCCAGCATTCTCGACTTTGTCCGCGGCACGGCCGCGGCGAGCAGCGGTAAATCCATCCTGCTGCTGCCCAGCACTACCCCGGACGGGAAAACCAGCCGCATCGTGCCCAGCCTGACCGGCAACACCGTCATTCCCATGAGCGACGCCGCTTACGTGGTCAGCGAATACGGGGCGGTCAACCTCTTTGGTAAAAATCTCCAGGAGCGGGCCACGGCCATGATCGCCCTGGCCCATCCCGATTTCCGGGAAGAGCTGTTCGCGCAGGCCAAAGAGATGAAGCTCCTCACCCCGGGCCGCAAGCTGGGGGAATCCCTGCGCGGGGTTTACCCGGCCGGACTGGAGGAAACCCGGGTCTACGGCGACAGGACGGTCAAGTTCCGGCCGGCCAAACCCTTTGACGACCGCCGCATCCAGGAACATTTTTACAGCCTCGACAAAAAAGACGTCATTGCCCGCTTTTTCCAGGAAAAGACCTGCTTTTTCCGCGATGACATTGACGACATGTGCCAGATCGACTATATCAAGAACCTGACCATCCTGGCCGTGACCGGGGAATTCGGGTTCGGCGAGGTGGTCGGCATCGGCGCCTACATGCAGGAACCGGCCAGCCGGCTGGCCGAGGTGGCCTTTTCCGTCAGCCGCGACTGGCAGGGCAAAAAAATCGCCAGCACGATCCTGCACAAGCTGGCCCAGGCCGCCCGGGCCAACGACATCCCCGGGCTGGTGGCCTACACCGAACCAACCAACACGGCCATGAAAAAACTGTTTGCCACCCTGCCCTACCCGGTGCGGACCAAACGGGACGCGGACATGCTGATCCTGACCTGTTATTTCGACGAAGACGACAACCCGCCGGCATCCAGCGCCGGCCTTTCATAAACCAAGGTATAAGGAGGCGACCATGTCGGAAACGAAAAAAGTCTATGATGCCCACCTGGCTGATTTCCAGCAAACCGCTCATGTCAAGGGCATGGATGAGTACCGCCAACTATACGAGGAATCCATCAACAACCCCGAGACCTTCTGGGCGCGGCAGGCCGAGCGCTACCTGACCTGGGAGAAAAAATGGGAGCGGGTGCTGGATTACGACTTTACCGAAGCCCGCCTTGAATGGTTCGGCGGCGGCCGCCCCAACGCCTCCCCCCACTGCCTGGCTCGGCACCTGGACGCCATCGGCGACCAGGCCGCCCATTACTGGGACGGGGACGACCCCATCGAAACCAGAAGCTATACCTATGCCGACCTCTCCCGCCAGGTCAACGCCTTTGCCGCGGCTCTGCGGGCCAAGGGGGTGAGCAAGGGCGACCGGATCATCATCTACCTGCCCATGATCATTGAACTGCCGGTGGCCATGCTGGCCTGCGCCCGCATCGGGGCCATTCACAGCGTCGTCTTCGGCGGTTTCAGCGCCGAGGCCATTGCCAACCGCATCATTGACTGCGGCGCCCGGGTGGTCATCACCGCCGACGGGGGCTACCGCTCCGGCAAACCGGTCCCCCTGAAAAAAAACGTGGACGCCGCCCTGGAAAAATGCCCCCAGGTAGACACGGTTATCGTGGTGGACCGGGTCAATTCCGGCATCGAACTGGCCGCCGGCCGGGAGTACTGGTGGCATGAACTGACGGCCGACCCCGACCTGCCCGAAGAGGTGCCGCCGGAGCCCATGGAGGCGGAAGATCCCCTGTTTATTCTGTACACCAGCGGCAGCACCGGCAAACCCAAGGGGGTGGTGCACACCCACGGCGGCTACCTGGTCTACGCCGCCATGACCACCGAACTGGTCTTTGACCTGGGTCCGGAAGAGGTCTTCTGGTGCACCGCCGACATCGGCTGGATCACCGGTCACAGCTATATTCTCTACGGCCCCCTGATCAACGGCTTTACCAGCGTCATGTTTGAAGGGGTGCCCAGCTACCCGGATTTTGACCGCTTCTGGTCCATCGTGGAAAAGTACCGGGTCAACAAGTTTTACACCGCGCCCACCGCCATCCGGGCCCTGGCCAAGGAGGGCGACGAGCATGTCACCCGCCACGACCTGTCCAGCCTGCGGCTGCTGGGCACGGTGGGCGAACCCATCAATCCCGAAGCCTGGCGCTGGTATTACCATTATATCGGCCGGGACTGGTGCCCCATCATCGACACCTGGTGGCAGACGGAAACCGGCGGTCACATGCTGACGCCCCTGCCCGGCGTGGCCCCCATCAAGCCGGGCTCCTGCTCCTTTCCCTTTTTCGGGGTGGACCCGGTGCTCATCGACGACGCCGGCGAGGCGGTCAAGCATCCCGAAGAAGAAGGCTTTCTCTGCATCCGCAAGCCCTGGCCGGGCATGGCCCGGACGGTTTACGGCGATCACGAACGGTTCATTTCCACCTACTTCAGCCAGGTGGAAGGCATGTATTTTACCGGCGACGCCGCCAAGCAGGACGAGGAGGGCTATTTCTGGATCATCGGCCGCATCGACGACGTCATCAACGTCTCCGGCCACCGCCTGGGCACGGCCGAACTGGAGTCCGCCCTGGTGCTGCACAACCACGTGGCCGAGGCGGCCGTGGTGGGCTTTCCCCATTCGGTCAAGGGCCAGGGGATTTACGCCTTTATCATTCTGAAAACCGGCCGCGAACCCGGCCATGAGCTTAAAAAGGAGCTGATCGCCCAGGTCCGAAAAGAGATCGGTCCCATCGCCACCATCGACATTATCCAGTGGGCGGAAGGCCTGCCCAAAACCCGCAGCGGCAAAATCATGCGCCGCATCCTTAAAAAAATCGCGGCCGACAAGCTGGATGAGCTGGGGGACACCTCCACCATTGCCGATGAATCGGTCATCGACAAGCTGATTGCCAACAAGGTGGACATATCCGGCCTGTAAGCGGGAGCGATCCGAAAGTGACGACGCCTGCCCCCCGCATCGTGACCATAGTTCGGGACGAACGGTTTGCCGCGCACAAGACCGGGCACTCCCACCCGGAGAGCCCGGCCCGGCTGACCGCTATTTACCGCATGCTGGACCGGTATTTCGCCGCGTCCCTGGTGACGGTCATCCCGGATCCGGCCACCCTGGACCAGCTGGAGCTGGTCCACACCCCCGGCCACGTCAAAAAAATCCTGAAAACCGCCGAGCAGAAGATCACCAGCCTGGCCCCGGACACGCCGGTCAGCAACCAGTCTTACCTGGCCGCCTGGCTGGCGGCCGGTGCCTGCATCCAGGGGGTGGACCGCCTCCTGGCCGGCGACTGCGGGGCCTTCTTTGCCCTGGTCCGGCCGCCGGGTCATCACGCCCTGCCGGACCGGGCCACCGGCTTCTGCCTGCTGAACAACCTGGCCATCGCCGCCCGCTGCGCCCAGATGAATTACGGCGTAAAAAAAATTCTCATTATCGACTGGGACGTGCACAACGGCAATGGCATCAACGACGTTTTTTATACCGAAGAGGATGTCTTTTACCTGTCTTCCCACGACCTCATGCTGTTCCCCTATTCCGGCGACATCGCGGACACCGGGGACGGCAGCGGCCGGGGGTTCACCCTCAACCTGCCCCTGGACCGGGCCGTGACGGACAACGACGTGGCCCATCTCTACCGCACCATCCTGGAGCAGGTTTTCGCCCGGTACACGCCCGACCTGGTCATGGTGGCGGCGGGCTTCGATGCCCACGTGGACGATCCCCTGGGCCGTTCGAACTGGACCGAAACCGCCTATTTTCTGCTGGCGCGCCTGGTGCGGGAGCTGGCCGACACCCACGGCGGCATCCCCATCCTGCTGGCCCTGGAAGGCGGGTATGATCCCGGTGCCAACGCCGTCTCGGTCAAGGCGGTTCTGGAGGCCCTGCTCACCGAGGCGCCCCTAGCCGGGGAGGACTATCAGCCGGACAATCCCGGATACACGGCCGGCCTGCTGGAAGCGGTTTTCGCGGCCCACCGGCCCTATGGAGTATGGACATGATCAAGGCCCGCGTACCGGCACAGAACCCTGATGCCAACCTGAACGATTACGAACAGCTGCGGGAATCGTTCGCCTGGTCGGCAATCGAAAACGAACTTGGCCTGGTCCTGGAAAACGGCATTAACATTATCGCCGCCTCCCTGGACAAATGGGCGGCCGACCCGGACCGGGCCGATCATCCCGCCCTGGTTTTTCAGAAGAACGGTCAGACCACGGTCTTTACCTTCGCAGAACTACGTAACCTTTCCGCCCAGTGGGCGGACTTTTTCACGGAGCATGGGCTTGCCGCCGGCGAAAGGTTGATGATCTTTCTGCCGCCCTGCCGGGAATTCTTCTTTGCCATGGCCGCCTGTGCCCGGGCCGGCATTGTCTTCTGCCCGGTCTTTGCCACTTCCGGCTACAGCGAGCTGGAAAACCGGGTGGCCGATGTCGGGCCCGCCGGCATCCTGACGGATCCGGACCTGCTGGAAATGCTGCCCGCGGAAAGTGCCGCCGAAACAAAAAATATTTTTCTGACCCGGGAAGGGCCCGATCTTCCCCAAAACGCCATCTGCCTGGCCGGCGAGCCGGATCAACGGCCGGCCGATTTTCCGCCCCGGCTCCTGCCGCCGGAAGCACCCCTGTACATCGTCTACACCTCCGGCTCCACCCGTCCGCCCAAGGGTATTGTTCACGCCCACGGCGACCTGGTCGGCATATACGCCTCGGCCCGCTGGGCCCTCGACCTGACCGCCGACGACGTGCTCTGGACCGAGGCCGACCCGGCCTGGGTGACCGGCACGGTCTACGCCGCCTTCGCGCCCTGGCTGTGCGGGGTCACCTCGGTCGTTTCCGAGGAGCCCTTTGGCGCGGCCAACTGTTTCCGGGTACTGGAAAAAAACCGGGTGACTGTGTGGTACACCACCCCCCGCACCATCCGGACGCTGATGGAGGCCGGCGACGATCTGCCCGGCCGGTACGATCTGGCCGCCCTGCGCCATATTGCCGCGGTGGGCACCCCCCTGATGCCGGACCTGTTCTACTGGGTCAAAAAGAATCTCGGCTGCAGCCCCCACGACACCTGGTGGATGTCGGAAACCGGCATCATCTGCCTGGCCAACCTGCCGGCCCTGGACATCAAGCCCGGCGCCATCGGCCGGCCCCTGCCCGGCATCACCGCCGCCGTGCTGGACGACAACGGCCAGACCGCTCCGCCCCTTTCCCTGGGCCAGCTGGCTTTAAAACCGGGCTGGCCGGGTATGATGCAGGGCCTGTGGCAGGATCCGCTACGGTACGAGGCCTATTTTCAGGACGGCTGGTTTCTGACCGGGGACATCGCCCTGCAGGACGAGGAGGGATATTTCTACCACCAGGGCCGGCTGGACGATATTCTCAAAACCGGGGAGAATCGCTCCATTGGTCCTTTTGAAATTGAGCAGGCCTTGTGCCGCCATCCGGCCGTGGCCGAATCGGCCGTCATCGCCAAGGGCAAGGACCGGGAGACCGGCACCTCGGTGCTCAAGGCCTTTGTCACCACCCGGCCCGGGTTCACCCCCTCCCAGCGGCTGAACCACGAGATCAAGCTGTTCCTGCGGGCAGGCATCGCCCCGGACGTTCACATCGAGGAGATCACCTTCACCGACCAACTGCCCAAGACCCGCACCGGCAAGCTCCTGCGCCGGGTGCTGCGGGCCTGGGAACTGGGCCTGCCCGGGGGCGACGCGGACAGCATGAAAGACTGACCCGCCCTCCGGCCCGGTTCGGGTTTTTACGGCCGGAAGGACCTTTCCAGCCCGGTTATTATAAGAACAAAAAAAAGAGGGACGGCCCGCGGCCGTCCCTCTTTTTCGTTTTGTTGTCTGTCCGGTTCCTAACGGACTGCTTCTATAATCCGCCGAAGCCTTCATCGGGTATTTCCACGGCGGCCGGGCAGGTGGCCTGAATGGCATCCAGACTGCCCAGGGTCTGGTAGAGGACCGTGTTCATGAAAAAGTCGGCGGCCTTGACCTGACCTTCGTAAAAGGCGGCGTCCGATTTCTTGGCCTTTTCAATTTTAGGAGCCGCCACCTTGGCCCGCCAGAGCAGCATCCAGCCCATGATGACGTCACCCATGGCATACAGGAAAGGCAGGGAATGAGCAAAGGATTCCTTGATTTTTCCTTC
>CAYTQK010000135.1:0-8793 GCA_964439745.1 uncultured Desulfobacterales bacterium | reverse complement strand
CCTATTACTATTTTGCCGCCAGGCGCCTGGAGGAGTGCCATCGCTGCCTGGTGCGCAACATCGAAGAAGGTGCCGCGGCCGGCCTGATCCGGCAATACGCCTCCCCGGCCTTCCTGGAAATGGGCTACGCCCTGTACCAGGCCGGCTATACCATGCACGCCTCCCTGGATTTCGGGGTGGAGTTTTTCCGCATTCTGCAGGAACCCAACCTGCATCTGCGGGGGGTACTCCTCCGGCTGGCAGCCGCGGAAAAAATCGCTCTGGGCATGGATCCGTCCGAAGCGGCTGCGGACCTGAAAAACAGCGAGGCCTGCCTGGAAACGGCCGGCGATCCCGTCCAGCTGGCCAAGACCCGCTTCGAGCGCATCCGCCTTTACCAGCACCAAAGCGACCCGGAAAACGCCCGGCGGCTGGCTGCCAGGACCTGGCAGGAACTGGAAGGTTTCGCCGCCGACTTTTTCCCGGACGATTTGCGACACCTGCTGCCGGCGGCCCCGGAATTGCGCCCGGCCACCGCCGGGCAGGAAGGCTTCCTGGTTCCGTTCATGGATATTGTCCAGTCGATCATGCCGGACCCGGATCTGGACAGCCTCCTGAGCCGTCTTTTGAAATCGACTACCCGCTACTTCGGGGCGGAACGGGGCGCCCTGTTCTGGTTTCCCGAGGACAACTGCCGGAAACCGCCGATTGTCCGGGCGACCTGCCACCTGACCGAGCAGGAAGTTTTCGCCCCCGCCTTCCGGTCCCACCTGGCCCTGGTTTTCGAAGCCTTCCGGCAAAATACCATTCAAACGATCCGGGAAGGACACAAACAAGAACGACGCTACCTGACCCGGGCCATCCTCTGCCTGCCCTTCAAGATCAACGGCATCTGCCGCGGCGTTTTATACCATGACAACACTTATCTGCCCGACTGTTTCAACTTTCTAAGCCGGGACCAGCTGAACCAGCTGACCCATACCCTGGGCAGCTTCATTGAACATGCCTGCGGCATCAGCCGGGACATGGCCAGGCTGGCCGCCGAAACCATGCCCCGGCATGAACAGACCACGGCGGCCGTCCTGATCGGGGAGAGCCCGGAGATGCGGCAGGTACTGGACCGGACCGACAAAATTGCGGCGACCGACAGCACCGTCCTGATCCAGGGTGAGACCGGCACCGGCAAGGAACTGATTGCCACCCGCCTGCATGAATCCGGTGATCGCCGGGACCGGCCGCTGATCATCGTGGACCCCACCGCCGTTCCGGAAGGACTGGTGGAAAGCGAGCTGTTCGGCCATGAAAAAGGGGCCTTTACCGGTGCGGACCGCCGCCGCAAGGGACGGCTGGAACTGGCCCACCACGGCACCCTTTTTATCGACGAGGTGGGCGAAATCCCCAAATCCGTGCAGGTCAAGCTGCTCCGGGCACTGCAGGAAAAGACCATCACCCGGCTGGGCGGCACCCAGCCCATTTACACGGATTTCCGCCTGATCGCCGCCACCAACCGGGACCTGGCCGGCGAGGTGGCCGCCGGCCGCTTCCGGGAGGACCTCTTTTACCGGTTGAATGTCATCCCTATTTCGCTGCCGCCCCTGCGCCGGCGCAAGGCCGATATCCCGCTTTTGGTCCGGTATTTTCTGAAAAGATACGCCACCCGCTACAACCGCTCCGGCCTGGCGCTGACAGCGGAGGATGAAAAACGACTGCTGGCCTATGACTGGCCGGGCAATATCCGGGAACTGAAAAACATGGTGGAACGCGGCGTACTGCTGGCCGCGGACGGCCAACTGGCCCTGCACCTGGAAAACAAGGCCGCCGATTTGCGCGGCGACCCCTTTGCCGATCTGCCGACCCTGGACGAACTGCAGCGGCGGTATATCCGCTTTGTGCTGGACAGAACCGGCGGCAAAATCAGCGGTCCGGACGGGGCCGCCCGGATGCTGGGCATGAAGCGCACCAGCCTCTACCACCGCCTGAAAAAATTGAATATCCGCTGACATCCGCCGGTGGCGAAAAAAAATCAAGGAGATCCCATGGAAGAAGTTTTTCCGAACATATTCATGATCACCGAAACCGGCACCATGGGCGCGCTGATGCCGCCGGTCAACCTTTACGTGATCGCCGGTCATGACGGCTTGATGTTCGACACCGGGTACGGCCGGCGGGCGAGCCTGGCTCCCCGTGCCACGGGGCTAGAGCGGATTGAAACGGTGGTGACCGGACGCGGCCAGTCCTTTCACGTCCGCCGGGCCCTGCCCAGCCACACCCATCCCGACCACTTTTCCGGGCTGCGGTTTTTAAAAAAGCGGTTCGGCACCCGGTCGGTTCTGACCGCGGCCATGGCCGCCAACATGAAGCCGAAAAAATTGTATTACCAGGGAGCAGTGAACCGGCGATTTCGCACCAGCCGGGGTAAAGACCTGCTGGCTCGCCTGGTGGTCCGGCATTTTCAGCCCCGGCTGCTGGGTTCCACCCTGGAGCGTGATCCCGATTTCATTATTCCGGACGAGACCACCCTTTTCATTAATGACGAACCCTGGCAGGTCATGCCGGCGCCGGGCCACTGTGACGATCATATCTTTCTGTACAATGAAGACCGGGGAATTCTTTTTTCCGGCGACAATATCATGCGCCGCATCACCACCTGGCTGGGACCGCCTCGCTCCAACCTGGACGACTACCAGGCCACCCTGCGCCGCGTTCTGGACCTGCCCCGGCTGGAACTGATTCTGAGCGCTCACGGCAGCCCTGTTACCCGTCCCCGGGAGCGGATCAAGTCCCTGCTGGAACATCGCCGCCAGCGGACCGAAGATGTGCTGACCGTTATCCGCCGGGCCGGCCGCTCCGGCATCACGCCCGGGGGGATTGTCAACCGGCTCTACACCGGTTCAGAATCGCAGAAACGATTCTTCGCCGACGGCTGGATCATGCTGACCCTGGAAAAACTGGAAACCGAGGGGCAAATTTTTGTCCGCCGCAACCGGATTTTTACCAAGTAATCTCCCCCCTAGTTCACAAGTTCATAACTTTTGACCGCCGCTTGTTGACAAAATGTCGATAACCACACAAGTATTCGAAATAATACAAGAAAATAGATTTGCCGCCTGTTGATAACTTTTTCACCCCTATCCGCACCTGTTGATAACCTGTTCACAAGCACGCCCAAACCGGCTGCCAGCCGCTGATTAACTGTTCATAAAGCTGTTCATAAAAAGTGTTGATCCTGTCAACAACCGGTTCACAACCGGACAGGACCTGCCCGTCATCTGCGGGCCGGCCGGCGCTGCATTGACATTCATGGTAAATTCATTTATAATTTAAAAAATTCGTAAGCTCTTTGCCTTCCGCGAAAAATTAAAAAGTTTTGAGTGACAACCGGTTGTTTTCGAACCCGGGACAGGGGAGTTCGCATGTCATCTTTGTTTTCACGACGTTCCTTTCTCAAGGCCGGCCTGGTCACCGCCGGCACCGCGGCGGCGGCCGGCACCGGCCTGGCCACGGCCGCCCGGGCCGCTGTTCCGGAAACCGAATTGTGCACCCTGCTGGACCTGAGCAAATGTATCGGCTGCCAGGAGTGTGTCTATGCCTGCCGGGATTTCAACGCCCACAAATTCCCGGAACCGCAGCCGTCGGAGTCTCTGCCGACCATGCGCCCGGCCGAGCGGGTCAGAATCGCGGACTGGTCTTCCCCGGAAAAGCGGGCTATCACCGACCGGCTGACCCCCTATAACTGGCTTTATATCCAGTACGCCCGGGGGGAATACCAGGGCCGCCCCTTTGAACTGAACATTCCCCGCCGGTGCATGCACTGCCGCAACGCGCCCTGCTCCAAGCTCTGCCCCTTTGGTTCCGCCCATCAACTGACCAACGGCATTGTCCTGATTCATCCCGACATCTGCATGGGCGGCGCCAAGTGCAAGATGGTCTGCCCCTGGCATATCCCGGAACGTCAATCCGGGGTGGGCCTGCACCTGGACCTGCTGCCCCAGTACGCCGGCAACGGGGTCATGTATAAATGTGACCGCTGCTATGACCGGGTGGCCGAGGGAAAACTTCCGGCCTGTATCGAAGTCTGTCCCATGGATGTTCAGCAGATCGGCCCCCGAAAAGAGATGATCGCCAAGGCCCAGGCCCTGGCCAAAGAGACCGATGGTTTTCTCTACGGGCTTGAGGAAAACGGCGGCACCAATACCATTTACGTTTCCCCGGTGCCGTTCGAAGTACTCAACCAGTCCATTACCAAGGGACCGGGGCAACCGCCGCTGCAGCCGGCTGAAGATGTCATGGCCGATGCCAACCGCTGGCTGGCGTCTCTGGCCGTGGCACCGGTGGCCGGCGTCATCGGCGCCCTGGCCCGTTTTCACCGCCTGGCCGGCCAGAACAGCAGAAAGGAGAAAACATCGTCATGACACCCCGCCTCGTCAACCGCTTTGCCGGGTGGCTTTACCTGGCCGCCATGACCGTTATCCTCTTTACCGGTTTCGGCAACATGCCGCTTTACCGGCGCTATTACGTAACCGATCTGCCGGGCTTTGCCTGGACCGGCAACTTTCTTATCAACGTCCAGGTCCATTATCTCGCCGGGGCCGTACTGCTGGGGCTGGCGGCCTATTTCATGGGCGCCTATGCCTATCTGAAAAAAGACGGCTGGCGCCTCACCCGGACCGGCCGCCTCCGGGCCATGGTGGTGGGGCTGGCCCTGCTGAGCGGCCTGGCCATGGCCCTCAAAAACCTGGCCGGCGTTGTTTACCCCTTTCCTCTCCTGGTAACCATGAACTTTCTGCACCTGACCCTGGCCATGATTTTTCTGCTGCTGGCGGCCGGCTGCCTGATCGCCCGGGCCCCCTGGCTGCGGCAGGAAAATTAACCAATGGCGATAATACCCGTTTCAGGACAGGAGCATAATTTTGATATCCGGGTTTTGCTCCGACACCACCGGCCACAGAAAACGGCGGCACCATACACAAAATGTCCGCCAATCGCTGATTGACCCCGGAAAAATGATGTGATATTTGATATAAAATTTAGTTTTTTGCCAGACAACCGCTGAAATCTGAAACATTTTCCGCTCAACAAAGGCTTCCCCATGGTCCAGGATATGAAGAATAATAAGGCCGCCGAGGTCTTGATGGACACCAGCGAACAGCGGCTGCGGAAAATTGTTGAGATTATCCCCGTGGCCATCGCGGAGATCGATTGCCAGGGACAGTTCCAGTTTATCAACCCGGCTTATTCCCGGATTTTTGAATACTCCGTCCCGGAGCTGAAAAAATTAAACATTCAGGATCTGGCCGTAACCGAAGAAAAGGGGCGGCAACTACTTTCTCTGCTGGAGCAACTGGCCCGGGAGCAGCCCCCGCCCTATCGATGGAATGGCCAAAACCGTACCCGAAGCGGCAGTATCCTCGACGTGGTGGTGGACTGGGATTATATCCGCGACAATGAGGGCCGGGTGACCGGTTTTCTGACGGCCATCACCGACGTCACCGAGCAGCACCGACAACAGACGGAACTGGCAGCCAGCCGGCAGCGCTGCCAGGCCATGTTCGACAATATCCATATCGGCCTGGCGGCATATGAGCCGGTTGCCGGAAGTGAGGATTTTGTAATCGTCGAGTTTAACCGCGCCGCCGAAGAGATCGAAAAAATTTCTCGGGACCAGGTCATCGGCTGCCAGGTCACCGAGGTGTTTCCCGGGGTTCGCCAGCTGGGATTGCTGGAAGTGTTCGCGCGGGTCAACCGGACCGGCCGGGCCGAGCATCTGCCCTGCGCTCTCTACCAGGATGGACACATGACCGGCTGGCGAGAGAACTACGTCTTCAAGCTGCCCACAGGTGAGATCGTGGCCGCTTACGAGGATGCCACCAACCGCATGCGGGCGTTGCAGGCACTGCACGAAAGCAAGGAAAAATACCGGACCCTGTTCGAAAACGCCTCCTTGGGCATTTTTCGCTCCACCTTTGCAGGCCGGTTTTTGGAAGTCAACCCGGCCCTGGCCGAGATGCTGGGGTATGAGTCCCCGGCCGAGGTCATCGAAAGCATTTCGGACATCGGCCAACAGATCTATGTGCAGCCGGAAAACCGCCAGGAGATTGTCGAAGGCCATAAACTTGCCGCGGAAGCCGGTCACTATTGCAACCGCTACCGGCGCAAAGACGGCACCGAATTCATTGCCAATCTCTACCTGAAAACCATCTACGACAGCAACGGCGAGCCGCTCTACCTGGAAGGCATTGTCGAGGACATCACTACCCGGATACGGATGGAAGAAGAATTAAGGGCCAGTGAAATCCGCTTTCGCTCGCTGGTGGAATACTCGGCCGACCATATTTTCATGCTCGACCGGGAAGGCCGCTACCTGTTCAGCAATGACCGCGTTACCCAGTTCAATGCCGCCAAGGGCGACACCCTGGTCGGAAAACCCCTGGACGACCTCTACCCTCCGGATCTCGCCGCCCGCTATCACCGCCTGCTGGATCAGGTCTTTACCACCGGCACGGCCACTTCCTTTGAGCATGAAATCGAAGAGCCCGACGGCAGGCATTTTCACATCGACACGCTCTACCCCATTTATAAAAATGGTCATATCTGGGCGGCCGGCGGGATCTGCCGCGATATCACCACCCAGAAACAATATGAAGACGAACTGCGGCACAAGACCACCACCCTGAAAAAAGCCTTCCAGGACTTGCGGCAGACCCAACGCGGCTATATCGACCAGGAAAAACACCGGGCCCTGTCCCAAATGGCCAGCGGTATTGCCCATGATTTCAACAATTCGCTTTCCTCCATGCTGGGCTTCAGTGATCTGTTGCTGCAATCACCGGAAAAGATCAAGGACCCCGAGACCGTCACCCGCTACGTCAAGATGATCCATACCGCCGCCACCGAAGCCTCGCAAATCGTGCGACGGCTGCGGAAATTCTACCGCCCCTCGGACAAAGAGGCCCTGAAACCGGTAGACATCAACCTCCTGACGGAAGAAGCCGTAGCCCTGACCGAACCGGTTTGGAAACACAAAGCCCAAGCCCGGGGAGTGACCATCCGCCTGGAAAAAGATTTTGGTGAACCGGCCCTGGTCAACGGCAACCCCTCGGAACTGCACGAAACCATCACCAACCTGATTCTCAACGCGGTGGACGCCATGCCCCGCGGCGGCCGTCTTCGCCTGGCTTCTCGGGCCCAGGACGACTGGCTATTCCTGGCCATCAGTGACACGGGCACGGGCATGAACGGCGA
Organism: uncultured Desulfobacterales bacterium; assembly: GCA_964439745.1. Classification (GTDB taxonomy): domain Bacteria; phylum Desulfobacterota; class Desulfobacteria; order Desulfobacterales; family Desulfosudaceae; genus CAYTQK01. Next base: position 1,572 of record CAYTQK010000135.1, on the reverse strand, counting down.
AATCCGCAATCAATGTCTCAATCCTTTTTATACCACTAAGGGAGAAGCTGGCAGCGGCCTGGGTCTGTCCGTCGCCCAGGGGATCGTGGTCCGTCACGGGGGACAGATTGAGATCGACAGCACAACCGGCCAAGGCACAACCTTTGTCATTCGCCTGCCCCTGGCCGTCTCCAAGAGCCCCCACAAACCAGGGGCACAGGAAAGACCACCGGACCGCTCTTGTTTGAAAATCCTGGTGGTCGAAGATGAACCCCATCAACGTCAATTGCTCACCGAATACTTGCAAAAAGACAACCACCAGGTCACCACCGCCGTCAACGGCATCGCAGGGATGCAGAAGTTCTACAACCACTGGTTCGACCTGGTCCTGACCGACCAGGCCATGCCGGAAATGCACGGCGATGCCTTGGCCAGAAACATCAAGGCCGTCGCTCCCGGCAAACCCATTGTCATGATCACGGGTTTCGGTGATCTGACAGAATCGGGCGCCGGTAAGCCGCCCGGGGTGGACCTGGTCATCTCCAAGCCGGTTACCCTGGGAAAACTTCGCCAGGCCCTGGCCCAAGTCTTGGCCGGTCCCGGAAAAAATGAAGAAAAAGGCCGCCGCAAATGACGAAAATTCTCATTATTGACGACGAACAGCCCATCTGTACCCTGCTGAGCGAGATCATTCAGACCGAGGGCTGGACATCCGTGTCCGCCCGGGATTTATCCCTGGCTCGCCAGGCACTGGCCGTCCATGCCTTTGATATCGTGCTGCTGGACATTCACCTGCCGGACGGCAGCGGCCTGAACGCCCTTCCCCTGTTTATCAACAGTCCCGGCCAACCGGAAGTGATTATCCTGACCGGTTACGGCCATGCCGACGCCGCCGGCCTGGCCCTGGAATACGGCGCCTGGGATTACATTGAAAAACCGGTAGACGTCAAAAGTATCACCCTGTCCATCCGGCGGGCCATTGAATTTCGCCAGGCCAAGCAGGCCGTGAAAAAAAGCCGTATCCTCAAACGCAACGGGATCATCGGCAGCAGCCCGGCCATCAATGATTGCCTGGAACAGGTGGCCGAAGCGGCCGATGGCGAACACAGTGTCCTGTTGACCGGGGAAACCGGGACCGGCAAGGAGTTGTTCGCCCGCGCCATCCACCTGAACAGCCAGCGGAACGAAGAAAACTTTATCGTGGTGGACTGTACCGCCCTCAGTGAGCATCTGATCGAAAGCAACCTCTTCGGCCATGTCAAAGGCGCCTTTACCGGCGCCGCCCGGGATCGTGACGGCCTCATCAAGCTGGCCCACCAGGGGACCTTGTTTCTGGATGAAGTCGGCGAGTTGCCCCCGGAGAGCCAGAAAAAATTTCTGCGGGTACTGGAAGAAAAACGGTTTCGGCCGGTGGGCAGCACCACCGAGATCAAAAGCGATTTTCGTCTGATTTCAGCCACCAACCGGGACCTGGACGAGATGGGCACGGGGGGCACCTTTCGCAAGGATCTGCTCTATCGCCTCCAATCCCAGAAAATCCGCCTGCCCCCCCTGCGCGAGCGCAAAGATTATATCTCCGAACGGAACAACCCC
>CAYTQK010000134.1:0-8816 GCA_964439745.1 uncultured Desulfobacterales bacterium | reverse complement strand
GAAATCGGGCCGCCCGCAGTTTATTGACCCGCCTGTTCAGGGACGGCGGCCGGAAGTCACTGGCAACTTCCAGAAATTCATAAATCTTGCGCACAAATGCGGCATTGTCCCGATACAGGTCATCCATGAACAAGACCAGAATATTGTCGCGTGAAAAACGGTCAAAATACGCCTTGAGATTTTCATAATAATTGCCCAGGGCCATGATCTCGGGCTTGCGGGCGAAATCAACAAATGAAAGGCCCCGGCGAAACTCTTTCCGGCTGACATAATAAAAGGTCAGCCGTTCCCAGTAGTAATGGTCAAAGGTTCGCTCCACCGGTTCCCGCAGGCAGAACAGAATTTTACAATCCGGCAGATCATTGCTGATCCGCTCGGCGCAGACCGGATCCGCGAAGTAGTCCATGGTGAACTCCCCGGCCGCCGGATAAGCAGCGGCACCGTCAAAGAATCCGGCATACCAGGAAACTCCCCGTTCATAGTTCCGGTTAAAAAAATAAAGATCCTTGACCGCCGGGGTAAATACCTGCGGATGCTCCTTGAGCACCTGATAAATATAGGTGGACGCCGAACGCGCCGCCCCGGCATATAAAAAAGTCGGCAGGGCCATCAATTCCATCCCCCTACTTCCGCCGTTAAAGGTACGATGTACGGTTTGAGGCGCCGCAGTGCGCGCGCCTCCCGGGAGCGCGCCGGGGACAGATAAAAATTTGCGAAGCGTATGTCCGCGGATCTGGCCTCCGCCGGCGTCGCCCCCCCCGGATGAAAGAGGACCTCCATCACGCCCGGCTGTCCGGAAAAGCGGTCCAGCATGGCAGACACCTCCAGCCGGTCCATCTTACCGGAATACAGGATGCCCACAAACCGGCGGCAATAGAGAATAGCGCGGGAATCCAGCTTTTTCCGGGCCGGTATGGACAACATCTGCAGGAGTGTCCGCTTAACCCCGTTGACCGTGAACAACTGCCCCGCGGCCGACGCATTGACCAGTTTTTCATGGGGAATCCGGACATAGCCGATATCATAAGACGCGAGGCATTCGCACACCAGCTCAAAAACGGCAGGAATCATATGCACATACATGTGGCTGTCCAGACGCGGGAAAGGGCAGTCGCGGGCGGCTGGCCGGCATTTTTCAATCTGAGCCCGTATTTCCAAACCGACCTGCCGCCGCATTTCCTCCTGCTTCATTTTTCCCGCCAGCGACAAGGCCCGCCAGAGACCGCCAAACCCATGACGGAAACAGCCGCTTTCCCCGATGAGCCAGGGCACTTCTTCCGCGGGGCTGACGGGACGCCCTTCCACCAGATTCAGGTGAATCCCCAGTGATACCCCGCGCCTCTCTTTCAAGGCGCCCACGGCGTAGTCAAAGGCGGCGCCGTTGGGAACGAGACTGACGCCGTTCAGCAATCCATCGTCAAGACATTGCAGAACGGTGTCAGTGCCGCTTCTGGTCAGGCCGAAATCATCGGCATTTACTAACAGCTTCATGAATATCCAGGTGTTATCAGGAACCAGTCTTGTCGGGAGAATCGTCCAGACCGATTCTGTCTGCCACCACGTACAGCGGCCGGGCCTTGACCTCTTCGTAAACGCGGGCCAGGTATTCTCCCTGGATGCCGTTGCTGACCATCAGCAGGCCGATTAAAAAAAACAGAAAAACCGCCACCGTGGTCACTCCCCGGGTGACATGAATGCCGTGAAGCAGGGCGTCGACACCGATCATCAGACCGCGCAAAAAACTTAACAAGGCGATCACGAAACCGACATAGGTCCATAACCGCAGGGGTACCGTGGAAAAACCGAACAGGCCGTCCAGGGCGAAATTCCACAGCCGGCCGAATTTCCATTTGGGAGCGCTGAAGCGCCGCTCCCGGACGGTATAAGGAAAGGTGGCCGTGCGAAAACCCGGCCAGGCGTAGATCCCCTTCATAAATCGGGTTCGTTCCGGCAGTTGCCTGATAGCCGCCACCACCTTTTGATCCATCAACCGGAAATCAGAGCCGCCCGGCGGGATATCGACCATGGTAACCACCCGCAACAGGCGATAATAAAACCTGGTCAACCATTTTTTACCGGTCCCCTCGCCGACCCGCTTCTGGTTCAGGGGAACCACCATGTCATAACCTTCTTCCCGCCACAGCCGGATCATTTCCGGGATCACTTCCGGCGGATGCTGCGAATCCGCGTCCATGATGAGCACTCCCCGGCTGGTCGCAAAATCAAGGCCGCCGGTTAAAGCCGCCTCCTTGCCGAAATTCCGGGAAAAGCTCAGGCCCTTGACGCGGGGGTCGGCCTCATGGGCAGCCTGGATGAGGTCAAGAGTTTGGTCGGTACTGCCGTCATTGACAAACAGGACCTCCCAGGATTGCTCCAGAGATTCCAGGACAGGCACGAGTTCATCCAGAAAAGGCCTGATATTGGCCGCTTCATTGTAACACGGCACCAGCACCGTCAGCTCGGAAACAGATTCCATGCGATACCCTCCGGCCTGCTTATGTGCTTTAATTTATTATAAAATACAACCACGGTTGCTGTTGATCTTTTTGATAAAATCCACGGAACCCCTTCCCTGGCAGTCCCGCGCTTATTCCGGCCCCGGCCGCGCGTCGCTCCAGTCTGCCATCACTCAACCGGCAGACGGATATCCGCCTCGGAAATCAGCACGTAATTATCCGGTGAGACGTCGATCCGTTTAACCGGCTTTAAAATAAACGATTCGTTCAGAACGGTGACCGGCTCCAGCTGATTGGTAACCGGATTACCGCGCTGCAAAGCCAGAATATGATCATAGTATATGTCGTCAAATTTTTTCAGGCGGGCGGCCTGCTGGTTGGCCTGCCCGAACCCGAGGGAACCCGCCTGGTGAATGGTGTAAAAATTGGTGCGGTCGGAAATGATCAGTATTTTCTGGCGACCGGGGTCATAATTGGCATAAAGATAATCCAGCACCTGGTTGTACTCATGGGTCAGGGATTTTCCCCGGATAATCCGCTGTTGTTCCGCCACCGGCCGGTAATACAGCAGCAGCACCACCGCCAGGCCGATCAAAAGCAGCCGGCCCTGGCCGCTGTCTCCGGCCGACAGGCGGAACAGCCAGTAAAGGGCCGGCAGCACCAAAAACGGCAGAAAAACCATGGCCAGGCGGTTGTCCATGGGGCTGCTCAGGTTTCCCCAGTAAAAGGCCGCGTAAAGCAGAAAAAGCGGGATAACGGTCAGTAACGCGAAACCGGCGACAACCCTGTTTTCAGGTCGAATGGTTGGAAAATCCAGGATATATTTTTTACCCGCCAGATAAAGGCCGGGCACCGCCATCAGGGCCACCACCGGCATAAAACCCAGGGCGGGATCCAGGCCGGACAAAACAAACAGGTTTACCGGCAGATGCTCCGCCAGATTGCTTAGGCTGAAGACCTGCTCCGGAGTTTGAGAATTTGACCCGGACTGCACGGCGGCATGAAAAAAAGTATAACGACGCTGCCAGAGGACCGGCAGCAGCAGCAGCGGCACCAGCAGGGTCGGCCAGCGATAGGCCGCGATCATTTTTTTGTCCAGCAGCAGGGACCAGGCCGCCACCAGGCCGAAAAAAAACAGGACTGATTCGTAGCGGCACTGGGCCAGCAGCACCAGGCTCAGAAAAAGAAGTTCCGCCCGGTCAACCTGGCGAACATCGGCCACACCGACCTCCCGGCCCCGCCTCAGCCCATACAGCACATACAAAACCACCACCAGGTAAAACAGGTTCAACACCTCAAACCCGCTGGCTGTTACCCAGAAAACGAAGGCCGGGAAAGCGGCCAGCAGCAGCATCCCGGCCAGGCCGTAAATCCGGGAGAACATCCGGGTCAGCAGCAGGTAAAAGACAAACAGCAGCAGCCCCCCGATAACAAGGTTGGCCACCATCCCGTTATAGGCGCTGTAGCCCAGCCCGGCATGGACCAGGGAAACCACCAAGGGAAACAGCAACGGCCGCTGATCTATCCGGCCGTGGTAATCAAAGTGGTAGTAATCCAGGCCCAGCCCATGCAGGGGGACGGCGGTGGTCTTTTCAAAATGCATGGACATGGAGGTGCCCACCAGGTTGGCTTCGTCGCCCAGAATCTTGAACTGCGGCGGCGACAACTGACCTGTCAACACCATCAGTCCCGCCGCCAGCAGCAGCGCCGGGTAGTGGGCTTTCAGCAAAGCCCGCCAGCGCCCCCGCCCGGCCCGGACCACCAGCACCGCCCAGACCACAAATCCGGCCAGCACAAAATAATATCCGGTGTACCGCAGCAGGGGCGGCAGCCAGGGACGCGGCAGACCCAGGCCCAGAGCAAGGGCAAACAGCGCGACCGCGCCAAACAGAACCAGCCTCAACCGGACATTTGAATGGCTTTTCTCCATCATCCTGCCCTATTCAATATTTTCACCAATTTTATCATTTCCAAAGTAAAAAGTCCGCGCTGCCAGCCGGTGCCTTTCTCTGGCCGGCGCATCAAAACAAGTATCAGCGAAAGGACGCGCCAGCCAGCCTTCATTCCGGGTTTTCCTTGTCCCGGCCCAAAAGCGACCTGGCCGTGCTGAGGACGGTTTCCGGTGCAATCGCCCGCAGGCAAAAATTGTTGCCGTCGCAGGGGGAATTTCTGTGGTTATAGGCGGTCAGACAGGGTGAACAGGCGCAGCCGGCATACAGGTTAACGGCCTGCTTGTTCAGCGCCCCATACAATACCGGCGTTTCCGGACCATAGAGGATAATGCTGGGCAGGGAAACCAGCCCGGCAAAGTGCCCCGGACCGCCGTCGTTGGTGATCAGCAGGCGGGAACATCCAAACACGGCCAGCAATTCAGATACGGATCGGGTAAAGCCGGTCAAATCGGCACAATGCTTCCCGTCGCAGCCCTTCACAATCATATCGGCCAGCGGGCGGTCGTCGGGCGTTCCGGTAACAGCAACGCTGCAGCCGGATTCCGTCAGGGTCCGGGCTACCCGGGCATAATAGTCAACCGGCCAGGCCCGGATGGGCAGAAGACCGCCGCCAGGATGCAGAATCACCAGGGGGCGTCGGCCGATATCCAGAACCGGGAAGGCGGACGCGATGCGCCCGGCCATTTTCTCTTTTTCCGGGGCGGCGATCTTTACCGCCGGCATGACCAGATCTTCGGAACCGGTCAGACGCTTGGTATTGGGTTGTTCGTCGGCGTCCACCGCTTCGGCCAGGTTGAGAAACTGGCGTGCTATATGCAGGTAGGGGTTGTATGAGACCGGCCGGTTGATGAACTCGCCCCGGTACAGCCCTTCCTGGGTATAGCGGTAAAAACCCGCCCGCACCGGTGCGCCGGAAAAAAAGGAGTAGATGCTGCTGATCCGGGAAAACAGTTCGCAGTCCACCACGACATCCGGCCGCTGCCGTCTGCTTTGAACTGCAAAGACCAGGCTGTCCGCCGCGAACCGGGCCAGGGACTCGTCCCGGATGGTATGGATATGGCCGGCCGGGACCAGTCCGATGAGTTCAATGATCTCCCGGTTGCGGGCAAAGGTCAGCACTTCCACGGCGGCGCCGGGAAACTTTTCGCGCAGGCGCTGCACCAGGGGCCCGGCCAGGGTCAGGCTGCCCATCTCTGAGAGCAAGACAACCAGGATTCTCCGGACTTGTCCGGAATCCGTGGCGCGACTGCCGGGGCCCGGCGTCGGCAGCAGGGACAATCCCCGGCAGATCAGTGTTCCCAGGATACGGTCAATCCTGCGCTGGGTGGCAATCTTCAATGACAGCTCCTTGTGGTCTCCGCTCGGCCGACCACTGGTCATAATCGCCGGCCATCTGCCGCCGCAGTCCCTTGGCCGACAGATCCAGTCCGGCGATAGTCAAGGCCCGGCGATAGCATTCTGCGGCCTTTTTGTCCCGGCCGTCTTTCTCGGCAGCCAGCCCCTGCCGGTAATATTTCCTTACCCGGCCGGAAAAATCAACCCCCTCCCCTGTTTGCCGTTCTTCGGCTTCCAGGCACCGCAGCAGTAATTGCACCGCTTTTTTGAAGTCGCCCCGGGCGGCGGCGGTGCCGCTCAGATAGACCCAGGGCGCGGGATGTGCCGGCGCCTCGCGCCGGGCCCGGGTAAAGGCAGTGGCGGCCTCCGGCCACTGCCCGGCCGCCGCCCGGGCCCGCCCCAGGACAACCCACAGGGCGGCCTTGTCCGGCCGCAGATGTGCCGCCCGGGAAAAATGATAAGTGGCGGCCCGCATATCGCCTTTGTCCGCCAGCAGCTTGGCCAGGGCATGGTGGGCCAGAAAATCGTCCGGATTGACAGCCAGCGCATGGGTATACAGGGTATGACTGTTTTGCCAGACGGAAACCTGGTTATGGGCAAGGGGCAGAAAAGAGCCGATCAGCAGCACCGGAAGCATAACCCTGCCGGCCAAGCGCCAGCGCTTGGCCGGCGCCGACAGCATTTCATCCAGGCCGAAGGACAACATAACCAGCAGCCCCAGCAGCGGCATGTACATATACCGGTCTGCCATGAAAAAATCACCGATCTTGACGATTCCGATGACCGGCACCAGGGTTCCCAGGAACCAGAGCCAGCCGACGGGCAGATACCGGCGTTGGCCGGCCTTGCGGAGAAGAGCCACCGTTATCAGGCCCAGCAGCAGCCCCATGGCCGCCGGAATAACGGCAGGCAGCGGCGGACGGGGCACGGGATAAAAAACAGACAGATTTTCCGGCCAGAAAAATTTTTTCAGATACAGCCCATAGGCCGTCAGGGCGTTGGCCATCCGTTCCGGCCAGGGGGACCCGCTCAGGGAAGCGATCCCGCCTCCCTCCTGCTGGGCAGTCATGGCCACTATGCTCCCGGCCCCGGCCCGTACGAACAAAAGCGCTTTTTCCCGGACCAGCGGCAGCCAGCGCCGGACCGCCCCTTCTGCTGCCAGCGCCGGCCGGTCCCGCTCCAACGGCCAGTAATCCAGCAGCAGCAGGACAAAAGGCAGGGTCACGATCATGGGCTTGGCCATCAGGCCCAGCACGAAACAGGCCGCCACCGCCGCCTGCCGGCGCCGCTGCAGCGGGGCCCGGGCAAGATATCCATAGGCCAGCAGGGCCAGCAGCCAGAAGAAAGCGCACAACAACTCCTTGCGTCCGGATACCCAGGCCACCACCTCCACGTGGAGCGGGTGAACGGCAAACAGGCTGGCTGCCAGAAAGGCGGCCCAGTTGCGGCCGGTGAATTTTTGCAGAAAAAAAAAGACCAGCAGGCTGGTCAAGAGATGGAGCACCAGGTTGGTGAGCAGGTAGCCGCCCGCCCGGACGCCGTGGATTTCCGTGTCCAGCATGTAGGCAATCCAGGTCAGCGGATGCCAGAATTCGGCATGCCTTGTGATCAGCGCCCAGCTGACATTCTCCAGGCTGAGTCCCTCCTGAACCCGGCTGTTTGCGGTCACGTAGGCAGCATCATCCAGGGTGACAAAGGAATGCCAGGGCAGTTGATAATAGACCGCCACGGTCATCACCGCGATCAGGACTGCGCCGGCCAGGCTCCTCCGGCCCGCCTGCAAGAGGATCGGCTGTTTTTTCCCTCCTGGTGGATAAGGTCTCACTGAACCACCCTGTTAATGACGGCCGCAGGAATCACGCCAAGATATACTTCGCCGTTGATGACATAACTGGGCGTTCCGGAAACCCCCAGCTCTATCCCGTCCCGGATGTCCTGCCTTAGAACCCGGTGAGTCCGGGAGCTGCGCAGCGCCCGGACCAGGTCGGACGCCGAAAGGTCGGTTTTTTCGGCCAGCTCTTTCACGGACAGACTGCCCCGGTCCACTATGAACAACTGGTCGTTCATTTCCCAGAATTTTCCCTGCTCCGCCGCAAAAATGGCCAGCAGGGCCATTTTCCCGGAGCCCACGTGAAAGGCTTCCCTCACCAGGGGATTGAATTGATGGTCCACCGGGAAATGCCGGTGCACCAGGCGGAGGGTGTCCGGATTGGCCTCGACCAGCTCCCGCAGGTAAAAATGCATTTTCCGGCACTGGAAGCATAGATAATCGGTGAATTCCTCGATGGTCAGCTTCGGATCGGCAGCGCCGATCCAGGGATGTCCTTCTGCTGTCAGGCCGTGGGGCAGGGAAATATCCAGTTCTGCCGGACGTATCTCCCAGTAATGGGGCAGAAACAGGTAGACCAGCACAACACCCGCGCCCAGCAAGCCCCAGCTCAGTTGGTATCCGCGGGCGGAAAGGAAAAAACGGACATCGGCGATCATCCCACGAATGAGACGAATTTCTGAAAACCGCCGCCGAATGAGCCAGCAGTAGAAGAGCAGCGCGAAATTGATGCCGTAGCTGACGATGCACATGATGCAGTAGCTGTGAATGAGGTAATTGGAAATCAGGGCCAGGATAATGCTGTAAATGGAAAAGGCCAGGGCCACTGCTGTCAGCGCGGTCCAGCCCCGTTTCTTCCCCGTGGGTTGGTGCCGGGCGTCCCGGCCGGCAAAGATCAACAGCAGCAGAAAGAAAAAATATCCGATCACTCCCCAGAGCGGTACCGGCACATCCAGGAAAATCGCATACGGACTCTGGGAAACCGTGTCGCAGTTAATGGCCCGCGAGATGGCACAGAAGCTTTTGTAGGAGATATCCGTGTGCACCCGGTAATGAGAGAGGGACAGGTAGACCGAATCTGCAAAACCGGCCAAGGCCAGGAGGAAAGCAGGCACATAATAAACGGCAAACGGTTGGGGAACAATGGGCTCGCGTCGGCGCAAAATCATCGTGGTAAAATCGCCTTTTGCTTGGCTTCCTCACCAATGGCCTGGAATACTTTTTTCACGACCGGGGCGACCATGT
>CAYTQK010000133.1:0-8857 GCA_964439745.1 uncultured Desulfobacterales bacterium | reverse complement strand
AATTTTTAAAAAAATAGGCGGGCTGTCCGCCGGCGTCTGCCTGCTGCTGGGCCTGTTGCTTTTGGCGGGAGATTACGGCCACTGCCAGGCCACCCGGCCGGCCACCATCATGGCCACGGCCCTGAATGTACGTGCCCGCCCGGACATCGGGGCCGACCGCATAACCACCCTGCCGCAGGGAAAACGGGTGACCGTCCATGAATACGTCAACGGCTGGTTGAAAATTTCCTGGCAGGGTCAGACCGGCTATATCCGAAACAAAAAAGAGTACATCCACGTGGAAGGAACCCCGGAAGAACTGGAAGCGTTGAAGAGCCGGGCCGAGAAGATCAGCCGAAAAATCAAGAGCCATCAGACCGACCTGGAAGAAATCGGTCACAAAGAAACCTCGCTGATGGACCGACTCAATGAACTGGCCCGCACCCTGCAGCAGGCCGAGCAAAACATCCAAGGCCTGCGCAAAAAAATCAAGAAGCTGGAAACCAATATTGACACCAATCGCGAGGCGGCCGCGGTGCTGGAAAAACGAATCGCGGAAAAAGAGAAATATGCCACCAAACGGCTGGTGGCGCTGTACAAACTCAGTCTGCTCGGGGAAATGAACGTGCTCGGAGCGGCCGACTCGGTCTACGGTTTCTTGAAGACCAAAAGGGACATCAGCTATATTTACCGGCACGACCGCCAGATGCTGGATACCTTCCGCGCCAATCGGACCCGGCTGGCAGAACTCACCGCGATCCTGCTGGCCGAGAAAAACGAAAAAAAACAACTGGAACAGCTGCTGCAGCGGGAAATCGCCGATATGGCGGCGGAAAAAGCCGAACGCAACCACCTGCTGGCGGAAATCCGCGAAAAAGAAGCCCTTCGCAGGGCCGCCCTCAAATCCCTGAAGCAGGATGCCCGGGCGCTGGATGAAACGATTGCCTCTCTCTACGTAAAACCGGACCGGGGCAAGGAGCTGCCGGGAAATTTTTCTGCCCGCAAGGGGTTGCTCAAACCGCCTGTCAGCGGTAAAATAATTACAAAATTCGGCAAGTATCGCGATGCAAAACTCAATATCGTGAACTTCCGCAACGGCATCGACATCCGGGCCAGCCGGGGCGAGCCCATCAAAGCCGTCTTCCGCGGGCAGGTGCTGTATGCCACTTGGTTTAAAGGCTACGGCAACATGATCATTATCGATCATGGCGACAGTTATTATACCGTCTATGCCCATGCCCAGGAGTTGTTCAAAAAAAAGGGCGACTATGTAGAAACCAATGAAGTGATCGCCACGGTTGGGGATACGGCCAGCATTTCCGCGGGACCGTCCCTCTATTTCGAAGTGCGGCATAAAGGCAAACCCATCGACCCGACGCTCTGGCTGCAGACCGGATAGGCAAAGCAGCAACACCATTAACATAAAAGGCTGGAAATTATGAAAATCTCATCTTCCAAAGCAATCAAGACCGGTATGGCGCTGCTGGCGGTCTGCCTGGTTTTTATCCTTACCGCCGGTTTTCAGCGGACCATTTCCGCCAGCGATTCCGAAGCCTACCAGGAGCTGAAAATATTCACCAACGTCATCGAAGAGCTGGAAAACAGCTATGTCGATCCGGTGAACACCAAGGAACTTCTCGAATCGGCCATCAAGGGCATGGTCGGCAGCCTGGATCCGCATTCCCAGTATCTGCCGCCGGACGCCTTCAAGGATTTTCAGGACGACACCGAGGGTGAGTTCGAAGGCCTCGGCATTGTCATTACCAAGGCCAAGGGACTGCTGAAAATAATTTCCCCTATTGAGGGCACTCCGGCCTACCGGGCGGGGATCCAGCCGGGTGACATTATCACCAAAATCGACGGAGAGTCCACCGAGGACATGGAACTCTGGGAAGCCGTCAAAAAGATGCGGGGAGGAAAAGGCACTTCCGTGGAAATTAGCATTTTTCGGGAGGGGGAATCCGAGGAGCGTACCTTTACCCTGGTCCGGGACGTGATACCCATTACCAGCGTCAAATCCATCCTGCTCCAGCCGGGTTATGGATATGTCTGGATCACCAATTTTCAGGCCAATACCATGAATGAACTGACCACCGCCTGGGACAAACTGGAAAGCGAAAACAACGGGGAGCTCAAGGGCATGATCCTGGACCTGCGGAACAACCCCGGCGGCTTGCTGGATCAGGCGGTTTCCGTTTCCGATCTGTTTCTGCGGGCGGGAGAGATCCTTACGGTCAAAGGGCGCGAAGATGAACAGGTTTACCAGGCCCATGACAACTCCCGGGACAAGGCCTGTCCCATTGTCGCGCTGATCAACAGCGGCAGTGCCAGTGCCTCGGAGATTGTGGCCGGCGCCCTGCAGGACCACAAACGCGCCCTGATCATGGGCACCCCCTCCTTTGGCAAGGGGTCGGTCCAGACCATAAAACCGCTGGGAGACGGATCCGGCATCAAGTTCACCATTGCCCGGTATTACACACCCAGCGGCCGCTCCATCCAGGCCAAGGGCATTGAACCGGACATTACCGTACCTTACCAAATCCTGGAGGAAAACCAGGCGACTCAGCGAAGCCTTAAAGAAAGCGACCTCAGGAACCACCTGGAATCCGAACCTGATCCGGAAAAAAGACCGCAGGAGAAAGACGAGGGCGATCAATCCAACAGCCGGACGTCGCGGGAGGACGAAGAGTCAGATGACGAAGACATAAAAAATTTCCGGTACGGAGAGCTCAGCGTGAAGAAGCTGCTCCGGGACAGCCAGATCACCCGGGCCCTGGACACGCTCATTTCCTATGAAATCTTCAAAAAACTGGAATAAAACAATGCTGGTTTCGTAAAGGTCTTTATCTCGTCATTCCGGCGAAGAGGGGCAGGTAGTATCCAGAAATATTTACGAGATCATCAAATAATGATGGCTTCATAAAAAGTTTAAAAAATGTTATGCCCGTCCAATAATAAAAATATAAGTTTTTGATTTTACTTAAATACTTAATCGCTTAAAATTTAATACTGCCTGTAAAAAAGACTTTTTACAGGCTTGTCAAATAATACCGGCAGAAAATGGCCGACCGAAGATGCTTGATACGCCCTGATGGCAAAAAAAAAGAAGTACCCCAGTTCCGATAAGCGAACCGGCGCGAAACAATCGCTGATTCGACATTTACCGCGCATACTGGCCGGTGCGATAATTCTGATGGCGCTGGTGGCCGCCGCCGGCCTGGTAGCCCTGTTCCTGTTTTCGCCTGATCAGCCGGGCCCGGAAGAAAAACCACCAGCCATCGGAAAACACTCCCAGCGCCCGCTTTTTGAAATTTACCCCAAAGAAAAAAAAGACATCCCGCCGCCGGTGGCCGAACCGGCGGCAACACCTCCCCGGATCGCCATCATCATCGACGATCTGGGATATGACCGCCATATCGCCCGGCAGTTTCTTGAACTGGACGCACCGCTGACCTTTGCCATCCTGCCCTTCAGCCCCCAGAACAAACGGATTGCAGCGGCGGCTCACGGCCGGGGCCGGGAGATCATGCTGCACCTGCCCATGGAACCGTTGGAATACCCGCACATCAATCCCGGAGCGGGCGTTCTTTTAACCAGCATGTCTCCGGACCAGCTCATCGGCCAGCTGAAAAAAAACCTGGCCGACGTGCCCCATATCGCCGGCGTCAACAACCACATGGGCTCCCGCTTGACTGCCGATTCCAGCCGCCTGTACCAGATTTTTTCCATTCTGAAAAAAGAGCACCTCTTTTTCATCGACAGCCAGACCACCGGCAGCTCCCTGTGCCGTTCCGCGGCCAGGCTGCTGCAGGTGCCTTTTGCGCGGCGGGATGTTTTCCTGGACAACTCCCTGAGCGAAACATACATCCGCCGACAGGTGAATATACTGCTGCGCACGGCCGAACATCGGGGCTGCGCCATCGGCATCGGTCATCCCCACGAAGAAACCTGCCGGGTGCTGCAGGAGATGCTACCCCGAATCAATCAACGGGCCCGGCTGGTCCCGGCCTCACAATTGGTCCACCTGGTCGATTCATGAGGAGTCGGCGGCAGGCCGTGATCTTTCTGCCGCCAGGCAAACCCAGGTGTCTTCCTCCATTTGTTTTCGGCAGGTATATCCATATTTTCCCAAGGCTGACAGCACCTGGTCGGCTTTGGCAGCAATGATTCCGGAACAGAGGAACCGCCCGCCGGGTGCCAGGACCCGCCCCACCCCGGGGATCAGGTCAAGAATGGTTTCCGTCTGGATATTGGCGGCCACCAGGTCAAAGCACCCCTCCACGCCAGTGGTCAGATCAGCGGTATTGACGCGGGCATCGGCCTGGGGAATGCCGTTCAAGCGCAGATTATCCCGGGCGACTTTCACGGCCACCGGATCATTGTCCACCCCCCGTATTTCGGCCGCTCCCAGCTTATGGGCGGCGATCAGCAGAATGCCGGAGCCGGTACCGATGTCCAGAAACCGGTCGCCCGGCCGCAGCCGGGATTCGAGCAGCCGCAGGCACATGGCCGTGGTGGCATGGGTCCCCGTCCCAAAGGCCATGCCCGGGTCGAGCTTGATGACGATATCGTCGCCGGCCGGATCATACTCCCGCCAGGTCGGTTTGACCACCAGTCGACGCCCGATCTGGCAGGGATAAAAATGGTCTTTCCAGAAATGGGCCCAGTCCTGTTCATCCAGTTCAGCCACGCTGACCGCGGCGGCAGCAAATCCCCGGCCGGCCAGTCCGGCAGCCATCCGGCGCAATTGGGCCAGTTGATCGGCAGCGGCGGCGTCCTTGGAAAAATAACCGGTGACCCGCCCGGAAAGTGTTCCCGTCTCCCTGCCCCCGGCGGTGTCGTCAATGACCACGCCCTTTAGTCCCTGCCGGTAAAACAGGTCGGCCACGATATCCACGGCATCATCGGCCAGGCCCGCATCGGCCGTGTATTCAATGGTGGCGGCCAGCCATTTTGCCGAAAAACGTTCTTCCGTACTCATGGTTATTTCTCCTTTTCGCCGGGCTGAATGGCATGGCTGCTGTCATTCTGTTCCCCATGGCAGTTGTGGGACGAGATTACTGCCGGCCGGACAAATTATCGATTGAACTGTCAAGTCATCCTGCGGTATAGTAAATTAATATATCGGGCTCAGGAATTGTCTGCCCGACCGTTCTGGCAACACAGATAACCAGCATAAGCATTATTGAGGAGGGGCCGGATATGGCGGATCTTTATTTTCATGTCTGGGTAACGGTGACCAGCCTGACCATTATCATTCTCGTGGCTGCTTATATTATCTACGACCAACTGGCGCAGCGCTATGAAAAAATCACGGATGAACAGGAAAAACAGACCCGCCTTAACCGGCTTAAAAGCCGCACCATGCTGATCCTGGGGGCGCTGGCCGCCGGCGGCGGCACCTTCTGGCTGTACTATATCCAGACCCATGAAATATACATCACCAAATCCCTGCGCGGAACCCACGACATCGTCCCGCCCATCCTGATGGCCGCCATCGGCCTGATCCTGCTGGGGCTGGGCGTCAAGAATATCCTCTCGCAGAGAGCCTGAGCAGATACTTCACACCTTGCCTTGCTACGAAAAGATAAAATTTCGAACACCGGGAGAGATACGGTTTAGTGGAATGGTGGGCGCGACTGGACTTGAACCAGTGACTTCTACCGTGTCGGGGTAGCGCTCTAGCCAGCTGAGCTACGCGCCCGGATTGCCGCAGGAGCGGGACAAGCCGCGATTGGATGTTATAATGAAACAGCCGGCCCGCCGGTGTCAAGGAAAAACCGCAAAAAAAGCGGTTTGGCGACCCGGCGGGCGGGCCCGGCCGCGAAAAACAGCGCCTCAGATTTTTTCCAGCTGATACTGCCGGCTGCCCAGGCCGAGTTCCTCGGCATAGGCCAGCTGGATTTCCCAGTCAATATAGGGGTACAGCCCCCTGATCTTGTCGCCGCCGGCTTCCCGGTTTTCCTTGAGACAGGACCCGGGCAGGGCGGCCTCCTGGTTGATCATGTCCATGCAGGCCTGATCAATGGCCACCGGATCCCTGGAAGCCAGGATACCGATATCCCGCACCACCGGCGAATCATTGTAGGGCACGCAGTCACAGGCCGGGGCCACGTCGGTGATGAAATTGACGTACAAGGTTTTGCCTTCCTTTCCCTTTAGAACACCCTCGGTATATTCCACCATGTTTTCCAGGAAGACCGGAACCGACTGGTCCCACTTGATCTGCACGGCATTGCTGGGACAGACCACGATGCACTCCCCGCAGCCGATGCAGGTGTCGGTGTCGATAACCGCCTTTTCCTCCACCAGGGAAATGGCCTCCACCGGGCAGTGGGCGGCGCAGTCGCCGCAGCCGATGCATTTTTTGGTTTTCACCTGGGGGGAAACGGTGGAGTGCTGGGCCAGCTTGCCCCGCCGGGAAGCCGATCCCATGCCCACGTTCTTGATGGCCCCGCCGAACCCGGACAGCTCATGGCCCTTGAAATGGGCCACCGAAATAAGGGCGTCGGCCCGGGCGATTTCCGCGGCCACGTAGACCGTCTCAAACCGCTTCCGGTTGATGGATACGGCCACTTCACTGCGGCCCCGCAGCCCGTCGGCAATAACCAGGGGCGCTCCCACCACCGAATAGGCGAACCCGTTATGAATGGCGGTTTCCAGGTGATGCACGGCATCGCTCCGGGAACCGGCATAGAGGGTGTTGGCATCGGTCAGAAAGGGCAGCGCCCCCAGGCCCCTGAGCACATCCACCACTTTCCGCAGAAAAACCGGCCGGATATAGGCGGTATTGCCCAGTTCGCCGAAATGCAGCTTGACCGCCGCCAGGTCCCGTTTCTCAATGATGTCACCGATCCCGGCGGTCTCAATCAGCCGCCCCAGCTTGCCCACCAGGTTTTCCTTGAAACTGGCCGAAAGATCTACAAAATATACCGTGCTTTGCATAACCCCTCCTTACGCCGGTCATCCGGCCTCAAAGGCATTCTTATACAGGTCGACCAGCTTGTTTTCGATGAAGACGACATCGAACCGGACCTTGGTATCGGCCTGCCGGGTTTCCTTGAGGTAGTACTGCGCGGTGCGCGTGATTTTTGATATTTTGGCCGGGGTGAGACTGGCCTTGGCCCCGCCGTACCGGTCGCTGCGGCGGGCTTTGACTTCCACGAAAACCAGGGTCGCCCCGTCCCGGGCGATGATATCGATTTCGCCGCAGGGGGCGCGGAAATTACGGCGGACAATGGTGTAGCCCTGCTTTTGCAGGTAAGCGGCGGCGCGTGATTCGCTATCTTTGCCGTACCGCTGGAACCTGTTTAGCATATGGCACCTGACCCGTCCCTGGTTGTTTGTCCGGCCAGGCGCTTTACGGCCGGACCGTGAAACTGGCCCGGTGAATGGGGGTCGGCCCCAATCGCAGCACCGCCTCGCGATGCGCCCGGGTGGGATATCCCTTGTGGGAGGCAAACCCGAAATCGGGATATTCCAGGCTGTAACGTTCCATCAGCCGGTCCCGGGTAACCTTGGCGACGATGGAAGCGGCCGCGATGGAGATGCTGGAACTGTCGCCCTTGACAATGGTTTCCTGATGGCCGGGCCAGGATATGGCATTGCGGCCGTCCACCAGCAGACAGTCCGGCCGGGGGCTGAGGTTGTCCACCGCCATGCGCATGGCCAGCAGGGAAGCCTGCAGAATATTGATCCGGTCGATCTCCAGCGGATCAACAATGCCGATGCCGACCGTGAGCGCTTCCCGGTAAATCTCGCGGTACAGATCGGCCCGTTTTTTCGGGGTGAGCTTCTTGGAATCCGCGATCAACGGATTGGCATAGGCAGAGGGCCAGACCACCGCCGCGGCCACCACCGGGCCGGCCAGCGGTCCCCGGCCGGCCTCGTCCACACCGGCCACCATCGGAAAGCCCGCCTGCATCGCTCTGGTTTCATGGATTCGCATACGCCAACAACCACCGCAGAGGACGTCGGCCCGGAAATTTACCGGCTGCGGTCTTCCGGTATCTTGGCCGCCTTGCCGCGCAGGTTCCGGAAATAGTAAATCCGGGAACGCCGGACGCGTCCCTTTTTCATAACCTCGATCTTGTCGATGGAAGGCGAGTGCAGCGGGAAAATTCGTTCCACGCCGACCCCGAAGGATGTCTTCCGGACCGTGAAGGTGGCGTTGGTCCCGCCGTTGTGCCGCTTGATGACCACGCCTTCAAAAACCTGAATCCGCTCCTTTTCCCCTTCCCGGATCTTGACGTGCACCCGGATGGTGTCGCCGGCGGAAAAGTCGGGGATATCGAGCCGGATCTGCTCGTTTTCCAGTCTCTGTAACGCTCTCATAATAAACCTCCTGAATAAATCCTGACCGTCGTTTTGAAAATGACGGTTATATCCTATTTACTGCCAGTCTGTCCAGCAAGATCGACACCGCCGAGCGTACCGACAGATGATTATAATCACTGTCACCCGCAATGGGCGTCAGCACCGGGTACCCTTCCCGGCGCAGCACTTCTTCGGCCAGGCCCCAGGCCGTGCCGAAAACCAGCATAACAGGACCGTGGTCGCGAATCAATCGCAACTCTTCCCAGCCCATGTCCGCCCGGCCGGGGCGGGCGCAGGTCAGGACCACCGCCGGTTCGCCCGCGGACCGGGTGATTTCCTGGCGGGCCGCCTCCAGTGTTGCAGCCAACCGGATCAGGGCCATGGCTTCAGCCCGTTTCGGGTTGTACCGGGCGCCGTCGCCCACCGTCCAGTGGTTCACGATCCGTTCCACCAGGCGCTGCTGATCTTCCAGCGGCGTGACCACGTAAAACCCGGCCACCCCATAGGTCCGGGCCGCCCGGGCGATATCGTGCAGGTCCAGGTTGGTCACCGCCGAGGCGAT
>CAYTQK010000132.1:0-8941 GCA_964439745.1 uncultured Desulfobacterales bacterium | reverse complement strand
TGGCGGCTTTGTTCTGGCTGGTCAACCCGGTCCACACCCAGTCCGTCACTTATATAGTCCAGCGCATGAATTCCATGGCCGCCATGTTTTACCTGTTGGCCCTGGTTTGCTATATCCAAGCCCGGCGAGTATACTGCCGCCGCGAAGACAGTCGTTTAAAGCCGATTGCCCTTCTGGCCACCGCCCTGCTTTCTGCAATTTTGGCCCTTTCTTCCAAGGAAATCGCCGCCACCCTGCCGTTGATTGTCTTTATCTACGAATGGTACTTTTTTCAAAAACTGAAGGAACGATGGCTGAAAAGAAGCATCAAATGGATAGCGGTTCTCGCAGCCCTCTCAACGGTTGTGGCCCTGATTTACCTGGGGCATGATCCGGCGCAAAGAATTCTGGGACTTTATGAGAAACACCCTTTTACCATGCCCCAGCGACTCCTTTCTGAACCCCTCGTAGTTGTCTATTACCTGTCTTTACTGTTTTTTCCCCATCCCGCCCGACTCACTCTGGATTATGATTTTCCGATATCAACCGGTCTTACTGATCCCGTAACGACCATCCTGGCGATCAACGCCATCATCATCCTGATGGTCGCAGTTGTTTATACGGCCAAGAGAAATCCATTGGTCTCTTTTGCCGTTTTGTGGTTTCTGGTAACCCTGATAATTGAATCCTCGGTCATCGGCCTGGCCCTGATCTATGAACACCGTACCTATATCCCCTCGGTTTTTCCATTCATCGCCGGCAGTTGGCTGATTTGTCGCTACATACGGCCACGAATAAGCGCCGCAGCGATTATTCTTATAGCCATCTGCATAAGCGGCTGCTGGACCTGGCAGCGCAATCAGGTCTGGAGCGACGAAGTTCAACTGTGGCAGACTGAAATCGCCAAAACCCCCTATAAAGGCGGCAAATACCTGAACCTGGGGACCGCCTTGGATAATAGAGGGGATTACTCACAAGCATTGACTTGTTTTAAGACCGTCATGCAACTCGAAAAAGACGAAACACATATTTATAATTGCGCCGCCTATAGCAGCGGATCAATCCTGCTTCGCCTGGGCAAGCCTCGCCAGGCGATCGGCTATTTTGAGAAGGTGCTGGCGTACGATCCCATGTACAAGGGAACGGAACCCAAAAAGGGGATGGCGTTCCCCAATAATCGATATGCTGCAACCCGAATCAAAGACCTTTATAAGAGAACCTATCTCAATATCGGCATTGCCCGGCAGCAGCTGGGCGATGCCGATCAGGCCATTGAATATTATAAATATGCACTGGCTCTGGACAATCAACTGGAAAAGGCCTGGAACAATCTGGGCAACGCCTTTTTCAGCAAGGGTAAAGTAGAATTGGCCCAGGATTGTTTCACAAAAGCGCTGGCCATTGACAGCGAATATGAACAGGCGCAAAACAACCTGCGAAAAGTCCGGACCATTATGGACAAGTACGGCCAGGCACTCAGCCAGCTGGAAACCATGGCCGCGGAGCAGCCGGAAGATGCCCTGGTATCGTACCGGCTGGCCCGCCTGTACCAAACCATCGGCATGGCCGCTCTGGCCATCCGCCAATATGAAAAAGCCCTGGCGATGGATCCCGGGATGCCCCGCTGCCTGAATGATCTAGTCCACCTCTATCTTGATTTTCACCAGCTGGAAAAAGCCACGCAAACCATGAAAAAGCTGGCCCGGATCAGACCAGGCAGTCCGACCGTATTTTATAACCTGGCCTGCCTCTATGCCCGGCAGGAAAAAATCAAGTCTGCTGTGAACGCTCTCAAAACAGCCATTGATAAAGGCTATGACAACTGGGAACACCTGAAAGCAGATCCGGACCTGGCCAATATCAGGCAAACCCGATTTTATAAAACTATTCTGGAACAGGGATCCGGTTCTGGTCAGCCTATTTCCTGACGTATGACGACACGATTCAGACAGCTTGCCGGAAAATCATTCCTTGGCGTATTTATTCTCCTGTCCGCCGTCACTTTCCTGATTTATACCAACACCTTTGATGCTCCCTTTCTATTTGACGATTATACCAATATTGTTGATAATCCCCTGGTGCGCTTGACTGAGTTGTCCTGGTCCACTGTATCCAATATACTGAAAAGTCGATCCACCTACCGCCCTTTTGCCAATTTCACTTTTGCCTTGAATTATTATGTTCATCAGTATGATGTGTGTGGTTATCATATCATTAATCTGCTCATTCATATCCTCACGGGATTTTTGGTTTACCTGCTGGCCCGCCAGACCCTGGTTTTGATCCGGAAACCATCGCCATTTTTTGCCCTGCTGGCGGCTTTGTTCTGGCTGGTCAACCCGGTCCACACCCAGTCCGTCACTTATATTGTCCAGCGCATGAATTCCTTGGCCGCCATGCTTTACCTGCTGGCCCTGGTCTGCTATATCCAGGCCCGCCAAATCCAGTCCAGCCAGGCTGACGGCATCCGCAAGCCGGTTCTGCTGCTGGCAGCGGCCCTGCTCTCGGCCATCCTGGCGCTGGCCTCCAAGGAGATCGCCGCCACCTTGCCCCTGATGCTTTTTCTTTACGAATGGTATTTTTTTCAAAATCTGGAGGGAAGATGGCTGAAACGAAAAAGCAAATGGATAGCATCGTTTGCCGTTCTATCAGCTGTTGTGGTCCTGATTTACCTTGGCAATGATCCCGTGCACAGGATCCTAGCCCCTTACAACCAGCAATCCTTTACCCCGCTCCAGCGGCTCCTGTCCGAACCGCTCGTGATTGTTTATTATCTTTCCCTTTTGGTTTTCCCCCACCCGTCCCGCCTCATCCTGGACTATGATTTTCCGGTTTCTACTGGTCTGGCAGAGCCCCTGACGACGATTCTGGCCATCAGTGCTGTAATGATCCTGATAGTACTGGCGGTTTATGCGGCCAGGAAAAATCGGCTGATATCCTTTGCCGTGCTGTGGTTCCTGGGCACCCTGCTCATCGAATCCTCGGTCATAGGCCTGGCCTTGATCTATGAACACCGGACCTATCTGCCCTCGGTTTTTCCGTTCATCGCGCTCGCCTGGCTTCTTTTTCATCATGTAAAACCGCAGGCGGTATCAATCGCCCTTGTGCTTCTTCTGGTTGGGATGAGCGCTATCTGGACATGGCAAAGAAATTCTTTCTGGACGGATGAATACGCCTTCTGGCAGGATAATATGAAAAAATCGCCGCATAAAGCCCGGCCTTTGGTCGCATTGGGCCGTTATGCTCAGAAAAATAAACGGTTCACAGAAGCAAAAACATACTGCCAGCTTGCCATGGACCGGGAACCCGGGTATGCGGAGGGATACAATATTATGGGACTGATTCTGCTTGACCAGGATCAGCCCGAGCAGGCCCGTCATTACTTTGCAAAAGCCATGCAGCTTTCAGGCGGAGATATCCAATACCTGCACAATTACGCCATTGCTCTGGCAATGGACGGGGATACAAAAACGGCCATCGAACAGTTTCGTAAAATTATTGCGCATTCTCCGCATGCGGCAGAAGCACACTACCATCTGGCCGGCATCTATGCCCGGCAGAAGAGCCTTGATAAGGCGATTGCTCATTATCAAAAAGCCATTCAGCACAAACCCGTTTACCCCAAAGCATTGACCGACCTGGGCAACGTACTGCTGATGCAAGGAAAAAACGACCAGGCCAATCAATATTTTAATACAGCAATTGCTCAAGACCCGAATTACCTGCCCGCTCGCTTAAACCTGGCGCTGTCTTTGAAAGACAGGCACCCGGAGCAAGCCCTGCCCCACATCAGGCGGGCCTGTGAACTGGCCCCGGAAGATCCCAAAGCACAGAAGCTCGCCGGCGAGATACTGACTGCTTTGGGAAACAACATGGAGGCCCGGCGGCATTATGAAGCGCTGGTGCGTATTGATCCGGCCAAGACCGAGTCTTTACTTCACCTGAGCCGGTTGTATCTGGCCGAAAAAGAATTGAGTAAGGCGACTCGTGTCTATGAACGACTGGCCGCCCTGCTGCCCGATAACCCGGCTGTTTTTTACAACCTGGCCTGCCTCTATGCCCGGCAGAACCGAACAGATCCGGCCGTATCTGCCCTGCGAAGGGCGATATCCAACGGTTATTCGAACTGGGGGCATCTGCGAGCCGATCCGGATCTTGCCAACCTCCGCGATACAGCTTATTATCAATCGCTTGTTGAAAACGCCAATCTGCTTGACGAGCCGGGACCATGAAAAATCAGCCGCGAACCGCCAATACCGCTTTTATTTACAGCGCATTACTCGGGCTGCTTATCATGGCGGCGGGCGTACTGGTGTATTTTCCCTCCCTGCATGCTCCCTTTGTATTTGATGATACCCCCAACATTGTCCTGAACCCGGCCATCCGCATGTTTCACTTTTCACCCGGAGATCTGCAGCGCCTTCTTGATGGCCCTTCCGGTTCGCGGCCGCTGGCCATGGTCACTTTTGCCCTGAACTACTCTTTGGGCAAATATAAATTTTTCGGTTATCACCTGGTGAACCTGCTTATTCACCTGGTTACCGCCCTGCTGGTCATGGTTATCACCCGGCATTCCCTGCGCCTTCTGGACTGGCCAAAGTCCAGCGCCCTGCCGGTGGCTTTTTTCGCGGCCATGCTCTGGCTGCTCAACCCGCTCATATCACAATCGGTCACCTATATTGTGCAGCGGATGAACGCCATGGCCGCCCTGTTCTATCTGCTGACCATGGTCTGTTACATCCAGGCCCGACTTCGACAAATCCATAAGAGAGGCAACACCTCTATCATTGTTCTGCTCTTCGTTCTGGGCGGCTTCAGCGGCCTGGCCGCCCTGGCATCCAAGCCCAACAGCGCCACCCTGCCCATATTGCTGTTACTATATGAATGGTATTTCTTCCAGCAGTGCCGGCGCTCCTGGCTCAAGGAAAAAATAAAATGGATCCTGGCTGTTCTGATTATTTTTGTATTTCTGGGGCTTGTCTTTACCGGCTGGAATCCGATTATGAAACTGCTGTCACCGTATGCGGAACAAGCGTTCACCCTGTCTCAGCGGCTGCTGACCGAACCGGCGGTGGTGATCTATTACCTGTCGCTGCTGTTCTGGCCCCACCCGGATCGCCTCATCCTGGATTATGATTTTCCCGTGGCCACCGGCCTGCTGTCTCCCCCGGTAACCGTCCTATCGCTTGCGGCCCTGGCGGCGCTGCTTCTGCTGGCCGGATATGCCGGCAAAAAGCACCGGCTGGTTTCCTTTGCGGTATTATGGTTTCTGGGCACCCTGGTCATTGAATCTTCTGTCATCGGTCTGGCCCTGATTTTTGAACACCGCACCTATCTGCCATCTGTCTTTATCGCCATTGCGGTCTCGGGCCTGATCTGGCAACGGATTCACCCCCGTCTCCTGGCTCGGGGTTTACTCTATATTGCCATCGTTGTCAGCGCCGCCTGGACCTGGCAGCGAAATCACACCTGGGCCGACAAAACCGTTTTCTGGGAGGATATGGTCCACAAGGCACCGGCCAAGGCCCGGCCTTGGAACGGCCTGGGACAGGCCCGGCATGAAACCGGGCTTCTGGAGGAGGCGCTGGCCTGCTTTCGCCAAGCAGCCTCTCTGGACCCGTCCTATGCCGAGGCGCACAATAATATCGGCGGTATCCTGCTTGACATGGATCAGCCTGGGCAGGCCATCCCTCATCTGCGGCAAGCCCTGAAAGCCAATCCGGACAGTCATCAGGCCCTGGACAATATGGGCAGCGCCTGTTACTGCCTGGGTGATTTTGAAAAAGCCGTTCAATACTTTCGCCAGGCCCTGGCTGTCTATCCGGATTATCCCAATTCCCGCAACAACCTGGGCAATGCTTTGCTGCGGCTGGGGGCGACTACAGAAGCGATCTATCATTTCAAAAAAGCCATCCAGATCGATCCCGGGTATGCCGAGGCTTACAACAATCTGGGGCTGGCCGTGAATCGGCAGGGAGAAACCGAACGGGCCATTGCCTATTACCGGCAGGCCGTGAATCTGGACCCGTTCAATGCCAGGGCCCATTTCAACCTGGGCTCGATTTACTTTCAAAAAAACAATTTGGAACAGGCCGCTTATCACCTGGAAAAAGCGGTCACCAATAATTCCAAATTTGTGCTGGCCCTGAACAATTTGGCCACGGTTCGGGTTCTGCTGAAACAATACGCCAAGGCGGCAGGGACCTTGCGGCAGTTGGCCAAAGTGCGGCCGGACAGCCCCACGGTATTTTACAACCTGGCCTGTGTCTACAGCCTGATGAACGAAAAAGAAGCGGCCCTGGAGCACCTGGAAAAAGCCATCGCGCTGGGATACCGCAAGTGGGATCATATCAACACGGATCCGGATCTGGACAATGTCCGCCAGACTGATCGTTTTCAACAACTGCTGCCGGTGGAATAAGTTATGAACAATCGTTTGCCACTTGCCGGTTCCTTTTGGGAAAACCCCTTTTTCGTGCTGGCTCTGCTGGCTGTCCTGGGCGGCCTGATCTACGCCAACAGTCTGCGGGTGCCCTTTATCTATGATGACATCAACAACATTCTTCTCAACCCCCATGTCCGCGTGGAAAAAATCACCCCGCATTCTCTTTCCGGTATCCTGAAAGGACCGAGCGCCAAAAGACCGCTGTCCAAGCTGACCTTCAGCCTGAATTATTATTTTCACCGCTTTGATCCGGCTGGATATCATCTTACCAATATATTGATTCATATTGTCACGGCTTTTTTGGTTTTTCTGCTGGCCTGGCAGATTCTGCGGCCGGAGCACCAGACAAATGTTCGCGTCCCGGCCCTGGCCGCCCTGCTCTGGCTGGTCAATCCCCTCCATACCCAATCGGTCACTTATACCATTCAGCGCATGAATTCCCTGGCCGCCCTGTTCTTCCTTCTTTCCCTGATTTGTTATGCAACGGCCAGAAGACTGCAGACAGTTCATCCAGGTAACAAGCGCCCGGCGCTACTTTTTATCCTCTCTTTGATCAGCGCCATTCTGGCCATGGCCGCCAAGCCCAACACGGCCATCCTGCCGGCGATCATACTCTTGTATGAATGGTATTTTTTGCAGCAGCGAAATTGGGCCTGGCTGAAACAAAAAATTCTCTGGTTCGCTGCCATCCTGATCCTTTTCCTGCTCCTGGCCGTGTTCTATCTGGGCCCTGATCCCCTGCAAAGCATCCTGTCCCCCTATAGCAGCCTGGGATTTACCCTGCCCCAGCGGCTGCTCACCGAACCCCGGGTGGTCATCTACTACCTCTCCCTGCTTTTCTTCCCCCATCCCGACCGGCTGGCGCTTTTATATGATTTCCCCTTGTCTGCCTCCCTTATCCGCCCGGTTACCACCCTCATCGCTTTGACCGCCTTGTTTACCCTTGGAATCGGGGGGATCCTGGCCGGCAGAAAACACCGGCTGGCCTCGTTTGCCGTTCTCTGGTTGCTGATCACCCTGCTCATTGAATCTTCCATCATCGGCCTGGCCCTGATTTATGAACACCGCACCTATCTGCCTTCGGTCGTCTTATGTATCGCCCTGACCAGCGGTATCTTTCGCTTCTTCAAACCGCAGGTACTGGCTACCGGTTTGCTGGTCGGTGTGATCGGTGTCTGCGGATTCTGGACCTGGCAGCGAAATCACATCTGGACAGAACGGGTCGGCTTCTGGCAGGACAATGCCGCCAAGTTTCCCGGCCGTGCCGAAGTGCGCAACAATCTCGGTAAAGCCTTGCTGGACAGCGGTGAACCGGAGCTAGCCCGCCGGGAATTTGAAAAAGCCCTGGCTCTCAACCCCGGCAACCAATCCGCCCGGCTCAACCTGGGAGCGGTTCTGCAGAAACAAGGCCAGACAACCGCAGCGCTTGGCCATTATCAGCGGATTTTGCAGACCAGGCCCAACGCCGTACATAATCAGGCCCGTTTTAACCTGGCCATGATTCTCCATGATCAGGGGAAAACCGGGCAGGCCATTCAACAATTGCAGCACATCATGCAGCAGGACCCCTGGAACGACCAGGCCGCCTACAAACTGGGCCTGTTCTACCGCCAGCAGCAGCAGCTTGAAAAGGCCCGGGATTGGTTTCAAAAAACCGCGCAGCTCCGTCCGGAAGATGCCGAAGCCTATAACAGCCTGGGGGTTACTTTACGGGAAATGGGAAAACCCCAGGAGGCGCTGGCTGTTCTGGAAAAGGGGCTGGAAAAGTCGGAGCCGCATGCCCATCTTCTTAACACCCTCGGACTGGTACACCTGGACCTGGCCCGATATGATGCAGCCACCCGGCGGTTTCACCAGGCAATCGAACAGGCAGACAACGACACCCGTATTCTGGCAGCCGCCTGGAACAACCTGGGACTGACAGCTGAAAAAACAGGACAGACGGAAACGGCTATCCAATATTATGACCGCGCCCTGCGCGTGTCTCCTGATTATGACATGGCCCGGGGCAACCTGAGCCGCCTTCTGCTGAAAAGCGGTCAGCCCGACCGGGCCATTCCCCTGTTACGACAACTGATAGAACAAAAGCCGGGCGATGCAGTGGCTGCCAATTTACTGGCCACGGCGCTGACTGCTGACGGCCAACTCCTGGAAGCGATAGCTGCATTGGAAAAAAACACTGATCAGCGCCCGGCGGCGGCGATCACTTACTACAACCTGGCCTGTCTATATGCCCGCCAGGGGAAAATACAAACCGCCCTGGACCGGTTAGAGACCGCCCTGGCAAGGGGATATGACAACTGGGAACAGATCCGCAATGATCCAGACCTGAGCGGTGTGAGACAAACAGGTCGATACCGGCAAATACTCGAAAAAAGCGAGGCAGCCGGCTTCCGGTCCGAATAGCGTTTTTTCGCGGGAGACAGAGCACCTGGCTGCACCTGAAATTACGCGAAATGACTGCAACAAACATATTTAGACCATTTACAAAACCATCATTCTGAAAAATCGCCGGAT
>CAYTQK010000131.1:0-9036 GCA_964439745.1 uncultured Desulfobacterales bacterium | reverse complement strand
GGACTGTAATTTTTATCACCAGCACTTCGGCTGCCGGCCGGCCACCTGCCGGTCCGGTTGACATACTTTATGGGCAGGTATTCAACTGCTCTTCGATACGCTTCAACTGCCGGGTTAGAAAGTGCAGCTGTTCTTCCGCCCCGGAAAACCGGTTCTGCCTGAATTCTGTTTCCAGTGCCTTGGCCGCTTCCAAGATTTCCGTCAAGCCGAGATTGCCGGCCGCACCTTTCAGGGAATGGGCTGCGTCCGCAGCGGCTTCTCCATTTCGGCCGGCGGCGGCCGTTCGGATTTTGTTTAGGTCAGAGCGGGTTGCTTCAACGAAAACACTGACTCTTTCGCATCATTCTTCGATTTCAAGACCGGGCATCTGAGCCAGTGCTTCAATATCCATAAATATGAGGACAGTCAGACGTTAATTATCATTTCTGTTTTTTTGTGGCCGGACGGATCGCTTTTTTGGCAGAAGACGCCGATACCGGACAGAAAAAATGCCGCAATGAAAACCGTTAATATAAATTTATTACAAGAAAATCAGAAAAAAATCAAGGAAAACATGATCGGAGGCAGAACAATCGCCAGCAGAGGCGGCCAGTTCCTGCCGGCCGCCCGGTAACACGGTCTGCCCGTAATATTATTACAGGCGGTGGGGGGTTAGGAATTCTGTATATTTATTTTGTTTTTGGCCCGGCGGTACTCCATCATGGCCCGGATGACCCGCACGGCCCGTTCCGGCCCCTGGAAAAAAGGAATGCCTTCTTCGGCCAGAATGTGTGTGGCTGTTTCCTGGGGGGTCTGGTAGGAAAAACAGACCACCGGTTTGCCGCTGTCATTGATCAGGCGACGCACACTCTGGCAGAGCATGCGGGCCACCTCGGACACCTTGTCGTCCAGTTTCTCGCGGGCAACGCCCATGCGCAGCAGGGCCCCCTTTATCATGTCCTCGGGCAGGTAGAAATAGAGCAGCAGGAGGTGGCACTCCGGGTCGGTCAGCAGCGCCTGGGGCAGGGAAGTGAAAAACTGGGTGATGTCCTTGGTAAAGGTGATGTCAATGGGATTTTTGATGCTGCCGGTGGCCGGAACCAGGTCGGCGATTTTGTCCCGGGTGGCCTGGCCGGGCTGGGGCAGGGACAAACCGGCCCGGCCGCAGGCGTCGGCGGCCACGGCACCGGGGCCGCCGGAATGGGTCTGGACCATGACGCCGCTTCCGGCCGGCGCGGGCAATTGGCCCAGGGCGGCGCAGATATCGAACATCTCCGTGATGGAGGCGGCCCGGATGACCCCGGCCTGGCGGAAGATACCGTCATACAGGTCGTCCGGCCCGGACATGGCACCGGTGTGGGACAGGGCCGCGCGCCGGCCGGTCTCGGAGCCGCCGACATAAACGGCCACAATGGGCTTGCGGGGGGTGATCCGCCGGGCGGTTTCCACGAATTGCCGTCCGCGGTGAATGGCCTCCACGTAGAGGGCGATGACCCGGGTATGGGGGCAAGCGCCGAGATATTCCAGGCAGTCGACTATATCGGTGTTGGCCTCGTTGCCGATACTGAAGGCCGTGCTGAACCCCAATTCCAGGCTGTTGAGATAGGCGAACATCTGGGTGACGAAGCTGCCGCTCTGGGAGGCCAGGCCGATGAATCCCGGCCGGCCGTAGTAACGGTGCGGGGTGGTGTTGAGACGGTGATGGGTGTTGGTCACGCCGAGGCAGTTGGGGCCGATGATACTGATACCGTATTTTTCAGCAATGGCGACCAGCTCCCTTTCCCGGCGGGCCCCTTCTTCCCCGGTTTCTTTAAAGCCGCCGGAGACGATGATGGCGTTGCGAATGCCTTTTTGGCCGCAGGCTTCAATGGTTTCGCAGACAATGGCCGTGGGCAGAACCACCACCGCCAGATCCGGCACGGCCGGAATGTCTTCTGCGCGGGTATAAGCGGTATATCCCTGGACGGTCGTTTCTTTGGGGTGAACCGGATAGATTTCGCCCGCATAGCCAAAGTGCATCAAAGCGGTAATTATCATCGTTCCCATGGAGGAAAAATTATTGGAGGCTCCGAAAAAGGCCAGGCTGCGGGGGTTGGCCAGGGGGTACAGGCGGTGATTGGTGAGGGAATCCGTCATCGGGGGTCAGCTCCTTGCTCAGCTCTTCAGTATGATCAGCGCGTCCACCGCGGCCAGGTCTCCCCGGCGGGTAATGATCAGCGGGTTGATGTCGATTTCTTCGATGTCGTCCCGGTCCAGGGAAATCCGGCCCACCGCCACCAGGCAGCGGCAGAGGGCCTCCCGGTCCGCGGGCTGCTCACCCCGGAAGGCGTCCAGCATGGCCCGGCAGCGCAGCTGGCCGGTCATGTCGGCTGCTTCGGCCATATCAATGGGCGCCATGCGAAAGGCAGTGTCCCGGAAAATTTCCGTCATGACGCCGCCCAGGCCCAGCATGACGCAGGGACCGAACTGCGGATCCCGGTTCATGCCGACAACCAGCTCCCGCTGGCCGGTCACCATTTCCTGGACCAGCACGCCTTCCAGGTCTTCGCCGGCCGCGCGGCACAGCCGCTCATGGGCCGCCTGCACGTCCGCCGCCGATGTTACATTCAGCGCCACCAGCCCCCGGTCGCTCTTGTGCAGGAGGCTGGCGCCGCAGGCCTTGAGCGCCACCGGGTAGCCGATCTCATCGGCTGCCGCGACCGCTTCAGCGGCAGCGGCGGTCAGAATCTCCCTGGTGACGGGAATGTCATAGCCGGCCAGGAACTGCTTGGCGGCGTATTCCGAGAGCGCCCGCTGACCCTGCTGGCGGGCGGCGGTTATGATCCGGTCAGTTTCCATGGATAGTTTCCTTTGGGTGACGACTTGGCCAAAAACTGGTTCTGCTGCGTTTCCGATCCGGACGGTAAACAGGCTCGCAAGGCCCGGGTGCGAATATATTTTTTTACATCTGAAAAAAAATATTGTCAAGAAACAATCCCTGGCAGCAGGGAGATGCCGGTCGGGTTGGCGTTGCAATTTTTACCATTGACAGCCGGCGGCGATTGGATATAATACAGTTAACGTGTTTCAGGTATAATATATTGATTTATAACCAAAATAAAAAAAGATGGCATTATGAAAACCACGGCTACCGGAAGTGATGGCAAAAAGGGCAAGCGTCGCTCGACAACCCGGCCGGAACGAGTGGCCGGCCTGACCATTGGCGCCCTGATGGTGACCGGCTTGTGTTTTTTTCCGGCCGCAGCCCTGGCGGCGGCGGAAGAAGGAGCCGGCTGGCGACCCGTTTATGATCATATCATGCTGTTCGTGAATTTCGGTATCCTGGTCTATGTGATCGTCCGCTTTGGTAAAGACCCCTTGCGTAATTTCTTTCACGACCGCCGCACGGAGGTTGCCGACGAGATCGAGCGGCTGACCACGGAAAAAGAAAAATCCCTGGCGGCTTTTGAGGATATGCAGAAGCGCCTGGCCGAAGGCGACCGCCATCTCCGCACCATCAAGGAGCGGATTCGTTCCGAGGGAGAAAAGATCAAGGAAAAAATGGTCGCCGATGCCAGAAAACAGGGAGAGTTTCTGCTGGAAGGCGCCCGCAAAAAGGTGAACAACCAGTATGTTGACGCTCGCCGGGCCTTTCGGGCGGACCTGATCGAAGCCGCCGTGAACAAGGCTGCCGAAAGACTGCCGCAGGAGATCCGCGAGGAAGATCACCGGATGCTGGTCAGCAATTTCCTGCAGAACCTTCCGGCTTCGTAAAAAGTCCGTATTCACGGGCCCCGCTGGACCATGTCAGAACCGGACGTATCCGCGACAATATCTTTTTGTTACCGCTTCTCCCCTGGTCACTCCTTTTCCTGGAGCTGCCGGCCCATCTTCAGCTTTTCCGTAATCCGGTCGCTCAATTCGGCGATATTTCCCAGCAGGGCCGCGGTTTCCGGATGGCCTTCGGCCTGGGCTTTTTGTTCCCATTCCCGGTAAGATTGGACGTGGCTTTCATTGTGGGCGATCCAGTGGTCCAGGAGTTTGGTCAGTTTTTCCGCAAACGACATGCCCTGGCCCGGTTCATGGTGATGATGATGGTGGTCGTCATGATGATGGTGGTCATGGTCATTCATTGGTCATTCTCCTGTTGCGTTTGCACGGCGGCTGCCGTATACCGGAGTTGTATAATTATCAAGGTGGCCGTGGAGCCGGATGACCTCACCGCATCGGCAATGAAGCCATCCATGTTGATAACGTTCCCTTCAGGCTATAGCGGCCCGGCGTAAAAGTCAACAAGACGACCGGGCCGGGTATACGATTATATATGCGGAAAACCCGAAAACAGGGAAGAAACCGGGCCGGGCTGGTGCTGGTCCTGATGGCGGGCGCCTGCTGCGGCACCATCGCCGGTCTTTTCCTGGCCATTGTTCATGATCTGCCCCAGATCCGGCAGTTGGAAGATTTTACTCCTTCCAGTGTCACCCGGATCTATTCGGCCGACCAGGTGCTGCTGTCGGAGCTGTTCGTGGAAAAACGGGAGCCGGTTGATGCCGCAGATATTCCTCCCGTTCTGGCGGACGCGCTGGTGGCCACCGAGGACAATCGCTTCTATGCGCACAGCGGGATTGACCTGAAAGGGATTCTGCGGGCGGCGGTCATGGATCTGCTGGCCGGCGAGTTTGTCCAGGGCGGCAGCACCATTACCCAGCAGCTGGCCAAGACCCTGTTTTTGACCCACCAGAAGACTCTCCTGCGAAAGCTGAAAGAGGCCATCCTGGCCGTCCAGCTGGAGCGCCGGTACACCAAAAAAGAAATCCTGACGCTTTATCTGAACCAGGTCTATTTCGGCAGCGGAACCTATGGCATCAAATCCGCGGCAGCGCTTTTCTTCGGCAAAGATCCGTCCCGTCTGACCATCGCGGAATGCGCCCTGGTGGCCGGCCTGCCCAAGTCGCCTTCGCGATTTTCTCCCCTGGTTAATCCGGAGCTGGCCATTCAGCGCCGAAACATTGTTCTGCGCCAGATGCGGGAGCACCAGGTGATTACCGACCAGGAGTATAAAACCGCCCGAAAGGAACCCCTGCGCCTGGCCGAAGGCATCCGCAACGTGGCGCGGGCACCGTATTTTATTTCTTATATCAAGCCATTTCTGGAAAATACCGTTGGCGCGGAAAAATTGTACAAGGGCGGCCTGACGGTGCATACCACCCTGTCCGCCTCCCTCCAGTCGATGGCCGAAACCGCCCTGGCCGGGGGGGTGGCCGCCCTGGAAAAACGCATGGCAGAGCGGGGCCTGCCGGACAAGCCCCAAGCTGCCCTGGTGGCTGTCGATGTCAGAACCGGCGGTATTTCCGCCATGGTGGGTGGTCGGGACTTTGGCGATTCCCCCTATAACCGGGCCACCCGGGCCCGGCGCCAGCCCGGCTCGTCCTTCAAGCCGATCCTGTACGCCTGCGCCCTGGGACACGGCTTTACCCAGGCCACCACCGTGCTGAATACGCCGGTGGTCTTTGAGGGTGCCGGCCGGCAAGATACCTGGGAGCCGGATAATTTTTCCCAGACCTATTCCAGCGAGATGACGCTGCGGGAGGCGCTGGCCCGTTCCAAGAACATTCCCGCCGTGCGGGTGATGAATAAGCTGGGACCGGCCTCGGTGGCGGATTTTGCCGCCCGGCTCGGCATCGCCTCGCCCTTGTCGCCCTATCTCTCGCTGGCCCTGGGGACTTCCGAGGTGACCCTGCTGGAGCTGACCGGGGCCTATGCCGTTTTTCCCCGGCGGGGCCAACGGATCAAGCCTTACGGCGTCTCGCGTATCCTGGACCGCGACGGCCGGGTCATCTGGCAGGCGCGGCCGATCGTCCGCCAGGTCATGCCGGCGGACGACGCGGCCATAATCACGGATATGCTGCAAGCGGTCATTGCCGAGGGTACCGGCCGGTCGGCCCGGGACATTCTCTGCCCGCTGGCCGGCAAAACGGGCACTACCGATCACTACCGGGACGCGCTTTTTGTCGGGTATTCGCGAAAAATCGCCGCCGGTGTCTGGACAGGAACGGACAATTATTCTACATTGGGAAAACCGGAAACCGGCGCCCGGGCCGCTCTGCCCATCTGGAAGGATTTCATGGAAAAGGCCGTGACAGCCACCGGCTGTCTTCCCTTTGACCGGCCCGGGAACGTCATACCGGTCAAGATTGACCCGTCCACGGGCAAACAGGTGCCGGCCCGGGTTGACGGCGGGGTATACGCCCTGTTCAAAAAAGGCAGCGAGCCGGACGGCGCTGGCAAGCGGTGGTAACCGTCCGCTGCCGTATGAATGCCGGCCAGATGGTGATGGGAGCGAAAAAGTTTTCCGACCCCATCTTTCCGGACCGGCGGAAATGATATAACCATGATCAGAAAAGCAAGAATTACAGACATTCCCCGGATTCATCGCCTGCTGTCCGATTTTGCCGAAAAGGGATTTCTGCTGGCCCGGCCCCTGTCCAAGCTCTACGACGATATCCGGGATTTTTTTGTTTTTGCGGATGAGGCGGACCAGGTCCTGGGGTGCTGCGCCCTGCAGATCTGCTGGGAGGATCTGGCCGAGATCCGTTCCCTGGCCGTCCAGCCGGATCACTGGGGCCGGCAGATCGGAACCCGGCTGGTGGAAAGCGCTTTTGCCGATGCCGCTGCGTATGATATCAAAAAAATTTTTGTGCTTACCTATAGTCCGGTATTTTTCAAAAAATTCGGATTTTTCAGGATCGACAAGACCCAGCTGCCGCTGAAAATCTGGTCGGACTGCATTACCTGCGTCAAGTTCCCCAACTGCGATGAAACCGCCATGATGCGGCTGCTGGAATAATGTCCTCAAGAGGAGAGCAACCGCTGTGCGCTTGTCTTCCGGAAAAAAAGTGATTTTCGCCTGGCATGACATCACCCCGCTTTACGTGGGCGTGGCGCTGGTCATGTCGGCCGTGGCCTGGTTCGCGCTGGCGGGGCTGCGGGTGGCGCTGAATCACCCCGCCTTCCGAGTGCATGCCTGGGTGCCGGCCCTGCTGCTGGTACTGAGCGGGCTGCTGACCACGGCCGCCCTGGGCCGCCTGGTCCGGCGAGCCTGGCGTTACTTCCGCGAACATTATGGCTCGGGTGGGGGCTGGCCGCTCTGATCCCGGCTGCAATCTTTTTCGGGACGGTCCGCGGCCGGTCAGGTCGGGGTGTCCTGCTTCAGTTCCGGCGCCAGGACCTCCACAAAGAAGTGCAGGATCTTGGCCGTTACCCCCCAGATAACCAGATCCTCAAAGGGATACTGCAGTTCCATCATTTCCGGCAGCCGGCCATGCAGGCCGTTGGCAAAATGCGTCTTGACCACCGTGCGCAGGGGGATGGCCAGGACCCGGGATATTTCCGCCGGATCATAACGGATTTCGTCCCGTTGGTTCCAGGTGCCGGCAAACACCTCGATGACCGTATTTTCCAGTGTCTGGAAATGCCCCAGGGATCCGGCGTAGGCAACATTTTCAGCGGCGATGCCCAGCTCCTCTTCCAGTTCCCGCAGGGCCGTTTCCCGGGGGCCGGCGTCGGTTTTTTCCACCCGGCCGCCCGGCAGGGCCACCTGGTTGCGCCAGGTATAGCCCCGGTGGTCGGCTTTCAGAATGGCCAGGATACTGGTCTCTTCCCGGCCGAACAGCAGCAGCGAGACGCTGGCCGGCCGGTAGCTCCAGCCCGGCGCCTGCGGCACCCGGGTGGCGGCCAGGGCGGATTGCAAGGCCTGATAATCCAGCTTCATGAAACAATCGGTTACTTGTATTTTTCGTCAGTGACAAAATCCAGCAGTTCCAGAAATTGATCCGGCGGCAGGTAGCCCGGCTTGGAGCCGATGCGCTGGCCGCTCTTTTCCAGGAACCATGAGGAGGGGACCCCCCGGACGTTGAATTGTTCGGCCACCTTGGGCTGGTCTTCCATTTTAATCCGCACCGGGATGAAATCATCGTTCAGCCTGGCGATAACCTGTTCGCTGGCAAGGGTTTTGGAATCCATTACCTGGCAGTAGCTGCACCGGTCCGCGTGGAAATAAAGATAGACCTTTTTATCCTGCTGGCGGGCCGCATCCACGGCGTCGTCATAGGCCACCCACTGGATGGCGGCTCCGGAGTCGTCCGCCGGCACCGGACTGTCCGCGGCGCTGCTCGATAATGCCCCGGATAAACTGAAAATGAATACAAGCAAGGTGACGAAGGTCAAGCGAACGGTTGAAATGGTCATGGCAACTCCTTTAACCCGGATCGGGTTGTATTGCTGGGTTCATCCCCATATTTCCTGGAGAAATTATTGTTCAGTAACGGCTCGGTGGCTGCCCGGCCCGAATTATTATCCGGACTTGCGCCCCGGTCAGAAAAAAACCAGGTAGAGGCCGGCAGCAATCAGCAGGATACCTGCCACCGGGTTGATATAGCGAATGATGCGGTTTATCCGTTTCAGAAAGATCAGTAAAAAATTAATAAAAACAGATAAAAACAGAAAAGGCAACCCCAGTCCCAGCGAATACAGGCTCAGCAGCACAATGCCGTCGGTCATCTGCCCCTGGCTGCCGGCGATGATCAGGATGGAACCCAGAATGGGGCCGATGCAGGGTGTCCATCCCGCCGCAAAGGCCATTCCCGCCACCAGCACACCCAGCAGTCGCAGGGAGCGGTTTTTTACCCAGAGCCGCTTTTCCACCTGCATGGCCGGGATGCGGATGGCGCCGGACAGGTGCAGGCCCAGAACGATGATAACGATACCGCCGATTATTTTCAAATACTGTCGATAGGCCTGCAGAAAATTGCCGATGAACGAGGCGGAGGCGCCCAGCAGCACAAAGACCAGGGAAAATCCCGCCACGAAGAAAATGGTGGCCACAATGACCTTCCGACGGATTTCAGCCCGGGAGGCACCGGTCAGTTCATCCAGTGAAATTCCCGTAATTATGGTAAAATAAACCGGTACCAGGGGCAAGACACAGGGGGTAAAAAAGGACAGCAGGCCGGCGCTGACGGCCGCCAGGTATGATACGGATTGTTCAAACACCGGATTGATTTTCCTCTGTCTCAGTCA
>CAYTQK010000130.1:0-9061 GCA_964439745.1 uncultured Desulfobacterales bacterium | reverse complement strand
ATTTCGTCGGCGATCCGTTCGGCCGAGTGATAGCGGAAGCGGTTGCCGAAAATCCGGTGGCAGTAAATGCATTGGTAGGGGCAACCCCGGCTGGAAAAAAGAGAGGCGTATCTGCGGTGCGGAATGGGCGGCATGGATTGCCGTTTCCAGTAGGCTGCCAGATCGATCAGATCATAGGCCGGCGGCGGCAGATCGTCGATGTTTTCGATAAAGGGGATGCTGCCCGGATTGGTGACAATGTCTCCATCGGCGGTCCGGCGGTGCAAGCCGGGTACGTCGGCCAGGGAATTACCTTCGAAATGGGCCTGGATAATTTTCTCCAGGGCGACTTCCCCTTCTCCGGAAACAGCCGCGTCGGCCGAATTGTTTTGCAGGGCGTCGGCACCAAAGGCGGAAACATGGGCCCCGCCGATAATGATCAGCGCGCCCGGCAGCATGGTCCGGAGCTGCCGGGTCAGGTGGGCCAGGTTGTGGGCCGTGGGGGTAGTCGCGCTCAAGCCGATAACATCAGCCTCAAAGTCAACAGCCAGGCGGATTAATTGCTCATTGGAGAAATTTTCTACTTTCTGGTTGACCAGCCGGATGGAGGCATCAAAGCGGGAACGGATATGGGCGGCCAGGGACATGATCCCCAGGGGTGGCGTTACCAGGGGAAATTCTGCCTGTCGTTTGCCGACATTGGCCAGAAACATTCGAAATGGCTTCATGTTTTTTGGTGTATCCTTTTCAGAACTACCGCCGCTGCCGTAACCAGCAGGGCGAATCCGCCGATCAGC
This sequence comes from uncultured Desulfobacterales bacterium, assembly GCA_964439745.1. Classification (GTDB taxonomy): domain Bacteria; phylum Desulfobacterota; class Desulfobacteria; order Desulfobacterales; family Desulfosudaceae; genus CAYTQK01. The sequence continues at coordinate 8,285 of CAYTQK010000130.1, read as the reverse complement.
AGGGGCAGCAGCTGGTAATTGGTCAGCGGAATTTCCTGTAGCAGAAACGGACCCCGGCGGCCCTCCAGCAGGTAGAGCAGGGGACTGGCGTTCCATTGAAAATACAGGTCATTGCCGGTGAGGATGGAAACGCCCTTTGAAAAAAAATAATTGCGCACCAGGTAATAAAAAGAGATGGGTTCCCCCAGGCAGAAGTAGATCTGCTGGGCTGCCGCGGCGAAAAACAACCCGGCCAGCACGGCCGGTTGCTTCCCGAACAGACCCGGATGACGGTCCAGAATTTCTTTGATCCACAGGCCCAGGGGAATGAAAAGTATCGGCAGAATCAGCAGCAGGTGGCGCGGCCCCAGGCAAAAGCCGCCGTGCCAGTCCGTGCGGCAGGATAGAAATACCAGCCGGAAAACAATGGCGGCCACAAGAATGGCGGAAAACACCCGGTGCCGGGCATGCAGCCGGGGCCAGGTCCAGGCGGCCAGCACCACCAGGGGGCAGTACCAGATCAATCCCTTGCCCGGGCTGACGAGAAATCCCAGCAGCCCTTCCACCGGCAGGGCCAGCTGGGGGTAGTTCATGGTCGCCTGCGAAGCGGTTCGTCCCACTTCCCAGATACTGCCGAAGCGGGCATAATTATAGCCGGCAAAAGCCAGGGCCGGAACCAGAAACCCGGCGACAAAAACAGCCGCCTGCCGGCAGAAAACCAGGCTTTTTTGGCGGAGAGTTACGGGCCGCCAAGCGGGCTGGGGCCAGCCGGCATAGACAATAAAAAACGGTACAAACAAAACGGCCGAAACATGGGTGGCCAAGGCCAGTCCCAGCATTATCCCGGCCGGAAAAAGAGGGGGATATCGTTTGTTCTTCCCGCTGAAGAGGGGGTCATTTCCGGTCAGCAGCAGCAGGCCCAGGACCAGCCAGAGCATGGCCAGGGGCTCTTTGAAAAGGGTATCGGCGTAGCTCCAGACAGGGGTGGCAAAGGCCAGCAGGCCGGCGGTAATCACGGCCGCGACAGCCGACGCCGTAACCTGCCGCATCAGAAAAAAAAAGGCGACCACCAGCAGGCTGCTGATGACCGGCATGGATAAGGCCGTCAGAAACCGCAGGGCATGTTCGCCGCGGTTGTCCACCGGCAGGTTCAGCAGAAAAGATCGCAGCGAAGTGGCATCCACGCAGAAACTGACGGGAATTTCCCATTCGGTTCTGTCATACCAGCGGGTCTGGTTGATGCGCAGCGCGGCCCGGATGACCGGGGCCAGCACGATGGCTTGGCCCGGGGCGTAATGAGAGTAGAGTTTTCCGTCGGTTCCCCTGGCTACGGAAAAACCGCCCAGGGTCTCCTCCAAGCGCTCCAGGGCAAACGATCCGTTTTCCGCCAGGGCCCGGCCGACCCGGAAAACAGCTTCCTCGTCCGGCGAACGGATACCGCCATAGGCCATCAGGGAGTACAAGAGCAGGCTCAGCAAGCCCAGCAGCAGCGCGCTTTTACGCGTTGCTGAACGCTGGTGGTCTTCTGTCATGGGATGATCAGGATTTGTCTTCTGAATCGTTTACGATACCCAGTAATTCCAGCTCGAGAATGATCATCTGGTTGGGGCCGATATTGCCGCCCTGCTGAAAGGTGCCTTTTTCGCCATAGGCCAGCTGTGAGGGAACGAAAAATTTGTACTTGGCACCCACCCGCATCAGGGTCAGGGCCTCTTCCCAGACCGGGATGTCCCCTTTGACCGGGCCGACCAGGGGGATGCCGTCGGCATAGCTGGAGTCAAAGACGGTGCCGTCCAGCAGCATCCCTTTGAGGTGGACCCGGATCTTGTCTGCCGGCGTCGGCCGGGGGCCGTCTCCTTTTTTCAAAATCTCGTACTGCAGGCCGCTGTCAGTGGTATGAATCCCCTCCCGGGTTTTGTTTTCCGCCAGGAATTTTTCCTGGCGCTCCCGGTTTTCGTCTGCGGTCAGCATGATCTGCTGATTTTTATGTTCCCGTTCCTTGTCAAAGACCAGGTTCTTGACATGCAGCCCCTGATCCCGGGAAAGCCGGGGAGCTTTCTGGTCGAGGGCGTCTTTAATACCGTTCAGAAAGGCCTGCTTATCCAAGGTGGCGGCCTCAAAATTTTCCATCACGCCCACGGCCTCATAGCCCATGGTATAACTGAACTGTTTATCAATGGTATCCAGGGGCGGCGGCTCCTGGGATTTGTCCGAACAGGACAGAATGATCCATGGCATCAGTGTCAGCAGAAGCAGGCCCAGTATCTGTCTCATGGTAATGCTTTCCTCTCGTTTTTTTGCCGGAACATGACAAGGGTTATCCGGCCGGTTGGCGCGCTCATTTCACGTGACTGTATTGGTAATTGATGATATAAAATAGCGGTAAGGGGGTGTTTTGTCAATACATGCCGGAGAATATCCGGCTCATATTCGGCGCCGTGCCGAACCGGGCAAACTTTCATCTTTTTCTTATCCTTTCCTAACAATTCCCTAACATAGCGGCGTTATTTTTTTTAAAAAGCAAAGTCGTATGTTTCACAAGGAGCCAACCAAAATTCAGTAACAACAACAAAGGAGTCAGGATCATGAAAAAAATGAAGAAGTTTACCTTGACAGTCATTCTGCTGGCGGTTTCCGCCCTGCTGGTCGGCCCCGCAGCCGCGGACCAGCTGGTGATCAAGGGTTCCACCACCGTGCTGCCCATTGCCCAGGAAGTTTCCGAGGCCTTTATGAATGATACCGGCGTGGCCCTATCTATTTCCGGTGGCGGATCGGGCAACGGCATCAAGGCCATGATTGACGGAACCACCGATATCGCCATGGCGTCCCGCTTTATCAAGGACAAGGAAGTCGACATGGCCTGCCAGAAAGGCATTCATCCGGTGCCCTTCCGCATCGCCCTGGACTGCATCGTGCCGGTGGTTAATTCGACCAACCAGGTGGATAATCTGACCATAGACCAGCTCAAGGCCATCTACCAGGGGAAGATCACCAACTGGAAGGATGTCGGCGGTAAAAACGGCCAGATCGTGGTTGTTTCCCGGGACAGCTCTTCCGGTACTTTTGAAGTCTGGAAGGATATCGTTATGGAAGACGAGCGGGTCTCTCCCCGGGCGACAACCGTGGCCTCCAACGGCGCTGCCGTGCAGACCGTGTCCAAGACCAAAGGGGCCATCGCCTATATCGGTCTGGCCTATCTCAACGACAATCTTCAGCAGGTGAAAGTAAACGGGGTGCTGGGCAGCGAAGACACCACCCAGAGCAAGGAATACCCGATCAGCCGGCCGCTGTACATGTTCACCAACAGCTGGCCGGAAGGGGATTCCCTACGGTTCATCAACTACGTCCTTTCCGCCAAGGGGCAGAAACTGGTCCAGAAGGTGGGCAGTATTCCGGTCTTTACCCCGTAAGGCGGCTGTGGTAGATAAGAAGGGTAGGGAGACCGGACCGGCGCTCCGCCGCCGGTCTCCGCCCTTTTGCCGTAAAAATACACGTTTTCAGGTAGAAGTCATCATGACACGTCAGACAACGGAAAAAGTGATTCAGGCGGTTTTTTTCTTGGTGGCCCTGGCCTCCCTGACCACCCTGCTCCTGATCGCCCTGTTCCTGTTCGCCGAGGGCCTGCCCATCCTGGAGTACACCACCTGGCATGACTTTTTGTTCGGCCAACTGTGGTATCCCACGGACGATGATCCCTTGTTCGGCATTCTGCCGCTGATCGCCGGGTCGGCCTTTGTCACCCTGGGTGCTTCTGTGATCTCCGTGCCCCTGGGCATCATGACGGCCATTTATATCGCCGAGATCGCCGGCCAGCGCACCGCCGTGATCGTCAAGCCCTTTGTGGAGATCCTGGCTTCGGTGCCGTCGGTGGTCATCGGCCTGTTCGGCCTGGCCGTGTTCTCGCCGTTTTTGCAGCTCGTCTTTGATATCCCGGTGGGCATCAACCTGTTCAACGCCTCCCTGATGCTGGCCTTCATGGCCGTGCCGACCATTTGCAGTATCTCCGAGGACGCCATCCACAGCGTACCGGATTCCCTGCGGGAGGCTTCCCTGGCCCTGGGCGCCACCCGGTTGGAGACCATTGTTAAAATTGTCCTGCCGGCCTCGGCCTCGGGTATAGCCACGGCGGTCATACTGGGTATGTCCCGGGCCATCGGCGAAACCATGGTGGTGCTGATGGTGGCCGGCGGGGCGGCCATCATTCCGGCCTCCATCTTTGATCCGGTCCGGCCCATGCCGGCCAGTATTGCCGCGGAAATGGCCGAGGCCCCCTTTCGCAGCGCCCATTACCACGCCCTGTTCGCCATCGGTGTCGTTTTGTTTGTTTTTACCTTTCTTTTTAACCTAACCGCCGATCTTTTGGCTGAGCGGTTTCAGAAAAAACTGTTGAGCGGATAACGATATGCCTGTTCCCTCTAACCGGACAAAAGGACCGGACCCAAGGATCAGCCGCCGCCGGTGGATGCAGCGCCTGTTCTTCTCCCTGTTCCGGATGGCCGCGGTGATCAATGCCATGGCCCTGCGGATCGTGGGGTATTTTGTGGTCAGCCAGGGTATCGGCAGCATCTCCTGGACCTTTCTGACCCAGCCGCCCACCAATTCCATGACCAAAGGCGGCATCATGCCATGTATCGTGGGCACTTTTTACCTGGCCGCCGGCGCGATTCTGTTCGCCCTGCCGGTGGGCGTGGCCTCGGCCATTTACCTGCGGGAGTATGCCCGCGGCGGCAGGGTCGTCCGGATCATCCGGTTCGGCGTCAATACCCTGGCCGGGGTGCCCTCCATTGTGTTCGGCCTGTTCGGGCTGGCCTTTTTCTGTATCGTGCTCAACTTTGATGTCAGCATCCTGGCCGGGGCCCTGACCCTGGGGGTGATGACCTTGCCGGTCATCATCGGGTCCACCGAAGAGGCGCTGAAGGCGGTTCCGGACGCCTACCGGGAAGCCTCGCTGGCACTGGGAGCCACCAAGTGGCAGACCATTTACAAGGTGGTGCTGCCGGCGGCCATCCCGGAAATATTAACCGGCGGAATTCTGGGCCTGGGCCGGGCTGCCGGGGAAACCGCGCCCATCATGTTTACCGCCGCGGTTTTTTTCACGCCCATTCTGCCCTCGTCCGTATTTGACGAGGTCATGGCCCTGCCGTATCATATTTACGTGCTGGCCACCCAGGGCAGAAATATCGCCGTCACCGAACCGCTGCAGTACGGCACGGCCCTGGTGCTGATCGCCCTGGTGTTCGGCATGAACCTGTTTGCCATTGTTACCCGGGCGCGCCTGCGCCGCAAGCTGAAAGGCTGACGGCCAAAGTAAAATGTGCGATCTCGGCGTTGCGCGGCATCTCTCGTCGTGTCAAGTACTGCTGCGCACGCTTCATTTTCCGGGACTTGCGCGTCTTGATTTTGCGGAAACGATGGTTGCTTGGCATATCGCGAATTGAGATGGTATTTTGATTCATAACAACTAAATCATATAATATTTTTAAAGATGACAAAAAAACACGAACACGACCTGCTGCCGGCCAAGATGGCCACCCGGAAACTGAATTTCTATTATGGCGATTTCCAGGCCCTGGATGATATCTCCCTGGATTTTCAACTGCAGCGGGTGACCGCCCTGATCGGACCATCCGGCTGCGGCAAAAGCACCTTTATCCGCTGCTTAAACCGCATGAACGATCTCATCGCCGGCAGCCGGCTGGAAGGCGAAATTCTGCTGGATGATGCCTCCATTTACGGGGAGGACGTGGATTTTGTCACCCTCCGGCGGCGGGTGGGCATGGTCTTTCAGAAGCCCAATCCCTTTCCCAAAACCAACTTTGAAAACATTGCCTACGGCCTGCGGGTCAACGGTATCCGGGACAAGACGGTGGTGGCCAACAAGGTCGAGGAGAGCCTGCACAAGGCCGCCCTGTGGGAGGAGGTCAAGGACCGGCTGCACAATTCCGCCCTGGGACTTTCCGGGGGGCAGCAGCAGCGCCTGTGCATCGCCCGGGCCCTGGCCGTGGAACCGGAAGTGCTGCTGATGGACGAGCCCTGTTCCGCCCTGGATCCCATTGCCACCCAGAAGATCGAGACCCTCATCCAGGAGCTGAAAGAAACCTACACCATTATCATCGTCACCCATAACATGCAGCAGGCCGCCCGCGTTTCGGATACCACCGCCTTTTTTTACATGGGCCGCCTGATTGAAACCGGGCCGACGGATACTATTTTTACCCGCCCGGAGAAACAACAGACCGAGGACTATATTACCGGCCGGTTCGGATAAAACGTTTTTGGATGAACTCCGGTAACCGCCAAGGGGAGCGACCAATGACCACCCATCTTTTCAAGGAACTGGAATATATCAAGCGGCGGCTGCTGGAACTGGGCGCCATGACCGAGGACCGGCTGAACAAGGCCATCCAGGTGGTGCGCGATTACGACAAGCAGCTGGCCCAAGAGATCATTGACACGGATTACGAGATCGACAACCTGGAGGTGGAGATCGAGGAAGAGTGCCTCAAGGGCATTGCCCTGCACCAGCCGGTGGCCGGGGACCTGCGCTTTCTGGCGGTCACCCTGAAGATCAACAACGACCTGGAGCGGATCGCCGATGAAGCGGTCAACATCGCCCAGCGGGTCATGACCATCGCCAAAAAGGACGAATCCTTTACCTATGACTATATTCCCATGGGCAATAAGGTCAAAGGCATGCTCAAGAAAAGCCTGAACGCCTTTGTGGACCGGGATCCGGCCGCGGCCAAGGAGGTTCTCTTCGCCGATGATGAAGTCGACCTCCTGCGCAACGAGACCTATGACGAACTCAAGGAGGCCAGCTGCGGCACCATCCACAGCATGGCCTACCTGCTCAATCTTTTTCTGATCTCCCGCCACCTGGAGCGGGTGGCCGATCATGCCACCAATATCGCCGAAGAGGTGATTTACATGGTGGAAGGAGAAATTGTCCGGCATGCCGATAAAAAATCCATTGAACTGACCATTGCCGACGGAAAATAGCGCCCGGCCGGACGCAGCCGGATTATATCCGGCCTCAACGGGGAACAGCGGCATGATCAAAGAGACTATCCTGGTCGTTGACGATGAAGAAGATATCCTGGAACTGGTGCGGGTCAGCCTGGAACGGGAAGGGTACCGGGTTCTCTGTGCGGGCTCCGGGGAAGAGGCTTTGCGCCGCGCCCGGTCCGAGATGCCGGACATGATGGTGCTGGATATCATGATGCCGGGTATGGACGGACTGGAAGTGGCCCGGCGGATCAAGAATACGCCCGAAACCCGGGCCATGGCCATTATCGTGCTTTCCGCCCGGGGCGAAGAGTCGGACATCATCACCGGCCTGGAACTGGGGGCGGATGATTATGTCACCAAGCCTTTCAGCGCCCGTATCCTCATCGCCCGCATCCGTTCGGTCTTCCGGCGCCGACAGCAGCCGGATATCCCGCCGGATGAAACCGGGGCCATCCACGTGCAGGGAATTGTCATTACGCCGCATAAGCATACCGTTCAAGCCGGCGGGGAGAAGATCCGCCTGACACCCTCGGAGTTTGACATCCTCCATCTGCTGGCCCGGCATCCCGGCTGGGTGTTTACCCGCTGGCAGATCGTGGACAAGATCCGGGGGGAGGACTACGCGGTCACCGACCGCAGCGTGGATGTCCAGATCGCCGGACTTCGCAAGAAGTTGGGGCCGTATGGCAACCGCATTGAAACGGTGCGGGGAGTCGGTTATCGTTTCATGGAAGAATAAGGGCAGGCATGAAAAGACAAAAAAAACTTATCAACCGGTTGTTTCCCACCTACCTGCTGGTCACCGTGGTTTCGCTGCTGATTGTCACCTGGTATGTCCTGGGAACCCTGAATGATTTTTTTATCCGGGAGACCCGCGCCGACCTGGTCGCCCGGGCGCAGCTGGTCAAGGAATACATCCAGGCGGAGCCTTTGCCCCTGGACCCGGCCGCGGCCGACCGGTTCTGCGAAAAAGCCGGGCTGGCCGCCGGCACGCGTATCACCATCATCCGGCCGACCGGGGAGGTTGTCGGTGACACCCGGAAAGCGGCCGCTTCCATGGACAGCCACGCCAACCGGCCGGAGATCATTGCCGCCCTCCAGATCGGCCAGGGAAGCGCCATCCGCTACAGCAATACCCTGGGCAGAAAAATGATGTATGTGGCCATCCCGGTTCGGGACCAGGACCAGGTGCGGCTGCTCATCCGGACATCCGTGCCGCTTGCTTCGGTGTCTGCCGCCCTGGGGCAGGTGAAAACGCAGATCATCAGCGCCGGGGTGGTGGTGGCCCTGCTGGTGGT
>CAYTQK010000129.1:0-9062 GCA_964439745.1 uncultured Desulfobacterales bacterium | reverse complement strand
CGATCCGCTCAGCATCTATGAATATGCCCAGCGCAAAGGGATGAACTTCGTTACCATTACGGACCACAATACAATTGCGGGCAGCCTGGAGATTGGCCATCTGCCGCATACGTTCATCAGCGAAGAGGTAGCCACGTATTTCCCGGACAATGGCTGTAAAATTCACATCCTGGCGCTGGACATCAACGAAGCCCAGCACGCGGACATTTCCCGGCTGCGGGAGAACATATTCGAACTGGCGGCCTACCTGAAGCAGCAGGCGATTCTCCATGTGGTCGCCCACCCCCTGTTCGCCGTCAACGACCGGATGACGGCGCAGCACTTCGAACAATTGCTGCTGCTATTCACCCATTTTGAATTGAACGGCACCCGGGATGCCTACCAGAACGATATCCTGACCGATATTCTCTCCCGGCTGACCCCGGAACTCATGGAACGGCTGGCCAACCGTCACGATCTGGCACCGACCGGGGATACGCCCTGGCGGAAAAACCTGACCGCCGGTTCGGATGATCATTCCGGGTTTCATATCGCCAGTTCCTATACCGCGGTGGAAGGCGACGGCGATGTCAACGATTTCCTGGCCGCCATTCGCAATCAGCGCAACTTCGTCTGCGGCAATGCCAGTCATCCCCGGGTTCTGGCCCACACCCTTTATTCCATCGCCTACCAGTTTTACAACCAGAAATTCGATCTGGACCGACTCCAGGATACGGATCTTTTTTTCGCGTTTGTCAGCAAAGTACTGCGCCTGCCGGGGCAGCCCCCTCCCGCCGACACGATGAAGTCGACAAACACAGGTGCTGCCGGTGCGCGGCCGAACATCCTGGGCAACCAGTCCAGGTATCTGTCCAATTTCTGTCTGTGCACGGCCCGGGAGGTCCTGCGGCAGATCCCGGAATTTTCCCGCCTGACCGCTGATGAAATCCCGGCCGCCCCGGAAAAGGTATCCTTGTGTTACCGGTTCGTTGATCAGGCCGCCGATGAGATCCTGGCCCGGTTATGCAACACCACCCTGGAAAAGATATCCAGCGGCAACATCTTTGATGTTTTCCAGATGCTTGGTGGCGGCGGCGCCCTCTATGCCATGCTGTCTCCCTATTTCATCGCCTACTCTACCTTTACCAAGGACCGGATCTTCTGCAAGAAAATCCATACCCAGATGCGGCCGGACAGCGAATCCATCAAAAAGCCTTTGCGCGTCGGTCATTTCACCGACACGCTCTACGACATCAACGGGGTGGCTAAGACCCTGCGGCAGCAGGGCACCATAGCCGCCCGGCTCAACAAGCATCTAACCCTGATCACCTGCGGTCCGGAGGCCGACCACTACGGCTTTCAGACCTTTGCGCCCATTGACACCTTCGCCATTCCGGAATATCCCGAAATCCAGCTGTTCTACCCTCCCCTGCTGAAAATGCTGGACTATTGCTATCAGCAGGAATTCAACCGCATTCATATCGCCACGCCCGGTCCGGTCGGCCTGGCCGCGCTGGCCGTCGCCCGGATTCTGCAGCTGCCCACCTATGGCACCTATCACACCGCCCTGCCCCAGTATGTCGCCCGGCTAACGGAAGATACCGGCCTGGGCGACCTGATGTGGAAATACATGGTCTGGTTTTATGACCAGCTCGACGTCGTCCTGGTCCCCTCCCGGGCCACCGGCAATGAACTGGCGGCCCGGGGCATCCCGAAGGAAAAAATCCAGTTTTATCCCCGGGGGGTGGATACGGAAACCTACACCCCCGACCGGCGGAACGGATTTTACCAGCAGCGTTTCGGCCTGGATGATGCGGCCCGCAAACTTCTCTATGTGGGCCGCGTCTCCAAGGAAAAAAACATGCCTCAGCTGGTGGAAATTTTTCGGGCGGTGGCAGCGGCCTTTGAAAACGTGCATCTCATTGTGGTCGGTGAGGGGCCGTATCTGCCGGAAATGAAAGCCGCCCTGTCCGGTCTGCCGGTAGTTTTTACCGGTTACCTGGAAGGTCGTGATCTGAGTGAGGCATACGCCAGCAGCGACCTATTCCTGTTTCCCTCGACCACCGACACCTTCGGCAACGTCGTGCTGGAAGCCCAAGCATCGGGGATCCCGGTCATCGTTACGGATCGGGGCGGTCCCAGCGAGAACATCCAGGACGGGAAAACCGGCTATATTGTTCCGGCGGACGACACCGGGGCCTTCGTGCAGCGCGTCAACCAACTGCTGCTGTCCCCGGACCGTCTGGCGGCCATGCAGAAAAACGCCCGCCAGTTCATGGAATCCCGCTCCTTTGAAGCGGCCTTTACCGCCATGTGGGAGATGTATCGGCAGCCGCCGCAACGGAACGCCCCGAAATGAACAGATCATTTTTCTTTCTTCCGGTTGTCCGGGACCTCGCCCGGGGCCGACTGCCCGGTCAGATCATTATCCAGATGACTGATCGCTGCAACGCCGCTTGTCCCCACTGCGGCATGCGCCGCACCAATGATTATTCCCGGCACGACCTGGCCGTGGATGATATCAAACGAATCATTGATGCGGCTGCGGCCCGGGGCGTCCAGGCCATCTCGTTTACCGGCGGTGAGCCCCTGCTTCGGCTGGAGGCGCTGGTACAATTGATCACCCACGCCGGTAAAGCCGGCATTCCCATGATCCGGACCGGGACCAACGGCTTTTTCCTGCGCCAAAACGGGCTGCGGCCGGACCGGTGGTCCGGCCGGGTCCGTGATATTGCCGAGAAACTGGCCGCCACCCCCCTGCGAAATTTCTGGATCAGCCTGGATTCCTGCGTACCGGAAGTGCATGAAGAAATGCGCGGTCTGCCCGGTGTAGTCGCCGGCATGGAAAAAGCCCTGCCCATTTTTCACGACTGCGGCATCTATCCGGCGGTCAACCTGGGCGTCAATCGGAAGATGGGCGGACTGCATACGTACCGGCTCGATGCCGCGGAATATGCTGATGAGGACGCCTACCTGGAACAGTTTTACCAGGTTTACCGCCAAGGCCTGGAAAACTTTTACCGCCGCATTCGCAACCTGGGCTTTACCATGGCCAACACCTGCTATCCCATGAGCGTGGACCAGGGACAAAAGAACCAGCCCCAGGCCGTGTACGCGGCCACGGCCAGCGACCGGCTGGTGCGTTTCCGCCGCGCCGAAAAAGCCGTCCTCTTTCAGGTACTTCTGGAAACCGTTGAAAAACACCGCCCTTTTCTGCGGATTTTTTCTCCGCTGACCTCGCTGTATACCCTTTACCGGGAATATAATGGTTCGCTGCCGCGGCGGCTTCTGCCGGCCCCGTGCCGCGGCGGCAGCGACTTTTTCTTTATCGACGCCCGCCGCGGCGACACTTATCCCTGCGGCTATCGCGGCCAGGAAAACCTGGGAAAATACTGGAATCTTTCGGAGCGCCACCGGGATCGCGGCACTGAATGCCGACGCTGCGACTGGGAATGTTTCCGGGATCCGTCGGAACTGCTGGCGCCGCTGCTGCCCGCTGTCACCACACCCCTGCGCCTGATGAACCGTCTTCTCCACGATCAGGCCTATCTCCGCCACTGGCTGAAGGACCTGAGCTATTACCGGGCCTGTGGTTTTTTTGACGGCCGACAGCCCCCCCAACCGGACCGGCTGGCTGATTATTCGTCCGGAGATCCGGCTCTCCGCCCCTGATTCTTATACACTTTCCAGGAAATGATCATCAGCAGCAGAACCGCCAGGATGAGACCGGCCCATTGATACCATACCGCCAGGTCGTGGATGCGGTTCAGCCGGGTGGGAAAATACCGCCCCAGGCCGACCAGCAGACCGACGCTGAAAACGGCCATGGCCATGTCGATCAGGATAAACCGGGCCGGAGACAGGCCGGCGGTGCCGGCCATAAAAAAAAGAGGGGTTCGCAAACCGGGCATAAAGCGGGCCGCCAGCAGACCTTTTACGCCGTGCCGCCGGTAAAACCGTTCCGCCCGGCGCATGCGCCGGGGAGAAAAGACCAGGCGTAAGACCGGCAGCCGGGGCAGATGACCGCGAAACATGCGGCCCATGCCGAAACTGAAACCATCGGCCACGAGCACCCCGCTCCAGGCCACCGGCAGCATCCATTCCAGGCGGCAGATCTGCCGGGCGCACAGAAAACCGCCGGTCAGCAGGGGGATGTCCTCGGGAATGGGCACCCCGATGCCCCGGGCGATCAGGGCCAGAAAAATACCGGCATAGGTCAAAGGCGGTACCGTCTCGGTCATATTTTCCATCTGGTGTTTGGCATTATGACCCGACCATATCCCCTTCCAGCAACTGGAACAAGCTTAATTGCGGCCGCGATGAAAATTAACCCCATTCCGTCTGCCCGGCACAATCCCGGTCAAAGACCAAGAGAAACGCCAGAAATTTCTATGCGTGTAAAACCGGGGAGACGGGGGTTGGCAACGCCTTCCGTAATAATCCTGTCACACAATCTTCATCAGACGCTAACAAAAGCGGGCTACACTGGCCGCAAACAAATTCCAGCCGGTCGACGCAATCACGGCCGCAAAAACGTTTCACGGAATGACGCCGATGAAATCATCGCTGTGGAAAAATATTATTATCAGCTACGCCAGCTATTTCCGTCTGTTGAAACGCACCTTTCTGCACAGCCGTCACACCCAGGCCCGGCTGACACCGCGGCGGTTTGTCACCATGCTGATTTTCTGCCCGGCCCTGCTGCTCCTGCAGACCTGTCACTGGCTGGGTTTCCTGCTGGATGAAATCCTGTTTCCGCGGTACAAACAGGTGCATATTCACCAGCCCTTGTTTATCCTGGGCGTGCCCCGCAGCGGGACCACTTTTCTGCACCGGTTCCTGGCGGCCGACCGCCACACCTTCACCACCATTACCCTGTGGGAACTGGTTTTGGCTCCCTCGATTATCCAGCGCAAAATTGTCCTGGGCCTGGCGGCCCTGGATCGTTTTTTCGGCGCTCCGGCTTACCGGCTGATCCGCCTGCTGGAGCAAAGCGCTTGGGGCGGGCTGGATACCATTCACAAAATTTCCCTGTCCGATCCGGAGGAAGACTATTTTTTCCTGGTCCCCATTTACGCCTGTTTTCTGCTGATTCTGCCCTTTCCCTTTTTCGATGAACTGGGCCACCTGGCCTTTTTTGATGATCAGACACCGGCACCGGATCGACAGCGCATCATGTCCTTTTACAAAAGATGCCTGCAGCGGCACCTGTATGTCCGGGGGACCGATAAGATCCTGCTGTCTAAAAATGTCTCTTTCGGCCCCATGGCTGCCACCCTGGCCGATACTTTTCCCGATGGCCGCATCATCGGCACGGTGCGCCATCCCGGCCGGGCGGTACCCTCGCATATCAGTTCCATGATGACCGGGGCGGCCCTGTTTGACAACAATACCCGGGGCCATGTTTTCCGCGACCAGATGATCGAAGTGCAGCGCTATGCCTATGCCCACCTGGACGAGATACTGTCGCGCCTGCCGGGAAACAGGCATTTGACGGTAAAAATGGAAGACATGCAGACCGACCTGCGCCAGGTGATAACAACCATTTATCAGCAATTCGGATATACCATGACAGAAGAATTCACCTGGTTTCTGCACCGGGAAAACCGGCAGCAGAAAAACTATACCAGCGGCCACCGATATGACCTGGCCGCCTACGACATGACCGAAAAACAAATTTTGCAAAGGTTCGCCGATGCCTGCCATCGGTTTGGTTACACACTGTCCGACGAAGCAAAAAGGCGGCCGTCAGCCGTCGACGCGCGAACTGGGTAAAAACATTATGCAAAAAATCCGCCGTGCTGGCCGCGCCCTGGTTTCTATTCACGATGTCATGCCCGCCACTATGAAGCAAACCGAAGCGATCATCCGGTTTCTCGGCGCCATGGGTGTTTTTCGGTTGACGCTGCTGGTGGTACCGGGAAAAGACTGGTCGGCGGCAGAAATATCGCAATTACGGCAATGGCAGTCGGCAGGCCTGGAACTGGCCGGACATGGCTGGTTTCATCGTGTTCACCGCCGGGAAACAATCCGGCACCGGCTTCATGACCGCTGGTTTTCCCGGAACGAGGCCGAACATCTCTCACTGGAAACAAAAGCGGTCAGCGACATCATCTTCTGTTGCTACCGGTGGTTCCGCCGGGTCGGCCTGCGTCCGCCCCTCCTCTATGTCCCCCCGGCCTGGGCGCTGGGCCGGCTGCCGCGATATCACCTGGAAAAGCTGCCGTTTGATTTATACGAAACCTTGACGGGCATTCATCGTGTCCGGCCCCACCGGTTCAACCTCCTGCCGGTTACCGGCTATATGGCCGATACCCGTGGCCGGAAAAGGGTATTGCGCCTGTGCAACACTGTCAGCCGGCGGCTGCCCTGGCAGCCGCTGCGGATAGCCATCCATCCCAACGACCTGGACCTTCCCCTGGCGATGGATCTGCTCCAGCATCTCTCGCAATGCCGGCGATTTCTGACGTATGCCGATCTGGCCGGCGCCAACGCTCCCGACACAATCGATTCCAGAACCACCTTTACCCCTGCGAGCCAATCATGAACAAAGACGACACCTGCCGGACAGACATGCATGTTCATTCCCGGTATTCTCACCGGCCTTCTTCCTGGATCCTGAAAAAAATCGGCTGCTCGGAAAGCTATACCGACCCGGCGTATCTCTACCGTTCTTTAAAGAACCGCGGCATGACAATGGTCACTATTACCGACCACAACACCATCAACGGCTGCCTGGAGATTTCCCATTGGCCGGACACCTTTCTCAGTGAAGAAGTAACCGCCTATTTTCCCGAGGATAACTGTAAAATTCACGTGCTGGTGTACAACATCACCGAAGCGCAGCACGCGGATATCAGCCGGGTCCGGGAAAATATCTACGAACTTCAGGATTTCCTGGAAGCGCAAGCGATCGCACACGCGGTCGCCCATCCCTTGTTCAGTGTCAACGGCAGATTGACGGTTCGCCATTTTCAAAAATTGTTGCTGCTTTTCAAATGGTTCGAACTGAACGGCGCCCGGGACTTTTTGCAAAATGCCATTCTGCGGCGGATTGTTTTCCGGCTGACGCCGGAAAAGATTGAGACGCTGGCCAACCGCCATGGCATAACGCCGCGCGGCGAACAACCCTGGGAAAAACGTCTTATCAGCGGATCAGACGACCATTCCTCGCTTTACCTGGGTTGTTCCTGGACGGCCGTTCCCGGTGTTGTTTCCGTTCCCGCTTTTCTCAACGGCATCGGCCGGGGCCGGGCGACCATTCGGACCCGGGACTCCGGACCGCTGACACTGGCCCACAACATTTACAGCATCATGTACCAGTTTTACAACGAGACTTTCCAGCTTAACCGCTGGATCGATGATGCCGACCTGTCCTCTTTTCTCTCGGAATCCCTGCTGCCGAAGGATTATGTCCAGGGTCCCTGTACGGCCGCTGGTCAACGGTCCCGGCCTTTTCCGGCCGCTGAATTCAGCGCCGCCTCAGCCGCAAATCCCTTTCTGGAAAACGCCCGGCTGGCTATTGCTGCTGATCCTGATCCGGCTGAGGCCAACCGGCACCAAGACGATTCCGGGCAGGAGCAGGCGGCAGGCTGGTTTCATTTCGTCAACCGCCTCTTCGAAAAAGCGCTGCGCCAGTTCGCCGACGACGTTCTCTCCCGGCTGACCCGGGCGGATCTGTTTTATCTGTTCACCACCATGGGGTCCTCCGCCTCGCTGTATATGATGCTCTCCCCCTATTTTATCGCCCACTCCCTCTTTACCAGGGACCGCTTGTTCGCCGAAGAATGCTTGCATGTCATCAACCGCCGACCACTGGACTTTGGCGGGCAAAACCGCCATATTGCCATGTTCACGGATACATTCAACGAAATCAACGGCGTGGCGACGGCCATTCGTACCCAGGTGGAGGCCGCCCGGCTGACAAAAAAATCGCTGACACTGATCACCTGTGATCCGGATCAGTCACCGAGAGAGAAAGTGGCTGTGTTTGCTCCCATCGGTCAATTCGATCTGCCGGAATACCCGGAATTAAAAATCTATTATCCGCCGGTATTAAAGATTCTGGATCATTGCTACCAAGCCCGGTATACCCATATTCATGCCGAAACGCCCGGGGCCATGGGTTTGACCGCCCTGGCCGTGGCCCGGATTCTCAACCTGCCCTTCAACGGCACCTATCACACTTCGCTCCCGCAGACGGTCGGCTCCCTGACCGGGGATGGCCAGACAGAAAAAATGTTCTGGAAATACCTGATCTGGTTTTACGGTCAGATGGAACGGATTTACGTCCCGTCGGCCATGACCTCCAGAGAACTGATCGCAAAAGGGCTGCCGGAAGACAAAATCATCGTGCATCCGTGGGGCGTGGATATTGAAAATTTTCATCCCGGCAAGCGAAACGGTTTCTTTGCGGAGCGCTACCGGATTCCCGAGTCGATGCTTAAGCTGATTTACGTGGGCCGGGTGTCCCGCGAAAAAAACCTCCAGGTATTTGAAGAAATGATGCGACAGATCCATCATGTCCGCAAGGATGTCTGTTTGATAGTCGTGGGCGAAGGGCCTTATCTGGAGGACTTACGCACAGCACTCGCCGGACTCCCGGTAATTTTTACGGGCTATCTGACCGGCGAGGACCTGGCCCGGGCTTACGCTTCCGGTGATATATTTCTCTTTCCCTCCACCATAGACACCATGGGCAATGTGGTCATTGAAGCCCAGGCTTCGGGACTGCCGGTTATCGTCACCGACCAGGGCGGCCCCCAGGAGAATCTGATCGACCGGCAAACCGGGTATGTTGTTCCGGCCGATAAATTTCTGCCGCAAAACTTCGCCCAGGCAGTGCTGCGTCTCTGCCACCAGCCGGAGCAGCTGGCGGCCATGCGGCGCAACGCCCGGTCATATACCCGTCAACGCTCCTTTGAAAACAGCTTTCGCCAGTTCTGGGACAATTACCACCTTCCCCACTAACCGGCTGCTGCCGCCTTCTGCCAACCGCCAATAAAATTCTGTTTTGCAAAGGCGCCGACAGTCCTGCTGCCTTCTTCTTCCCGTCTTGACATTTTTCCCCATCTTTTTGTAAA
>CAYTQK010000128.1:0-9127 GCA_964439745.1 uncultured Desulfobacterales bacterium | reverse complement strand
CTCGTCGGGCTCATAACCCGAAGGTCAGAGGTTCGAATCCTCTCCCCGCTACCAAAGATTAAAACAAGGGATTGCCTCAAAAGAGGCAGTCCCTTTTTTTTGCCGGCTATGCCAACTTGTTCCGGAAGATGGCTTCGGCGGTTGGCGTCGCCCGGATCTTTCAGTCCAGAAGCCGGACTACCCCGGTTCCGGTTGCCAGGATAACGTCAGTCTCCACCTCGTCATCCAGCAGCGCGAACGGCAGGGCCAGCTGCCTGATTTTTTTCCGGGGGATGACCTGCTCATCCGGCTGCTCCAGGTCATCCTGTAAAACATCTTTCAGCAGGCGGATATAGGTTTGCGCGTTGCGGATGAAATGGGCCGGGGACTGTATCAGGGTATAGCACCCGGCGGCGGAAAAGACGCCGATATTGAACCGGGATAAGTGCTCCACCTCCTGGATGGCTTCCTGGTAGAGGGAAATGATTAATTTTGATATAAAAACAGTAACTTCTGGAATAGTGTTCCAAAGAAACCCGGCAAACAGGCATTTGAAACTGGGGTCCCAGTTGGTTATCGAAACGTTCTCGGCGTATTGTGCCATCAGTTGACTCAGGCGGTCGAAAAAAAAATGACTGTTTTTGCCGTCTTCATCCGCCAGCCATCCGATCATTTTCCAGGATTGCAGCGAGGCTTCATAAATAATATCGTGTTGATCGGTTAATGCCTGTCCGCCCAGCAGGGCCTTCTCGTCTTTTGCCAGCATTCTCTGCATGATCCTGGTTTGGCGGACCCAGAACTCGCCTCGTATATCAACGGTGGGAGAGAGGGTGGCCCCTTGATCGAAAAGCCGCAAGGCCCCATCCAGATGGGCAGCGCTTTTCCGGATGGTTTCTTCCCGGCTTAATTTACTTTGTTTTTTCCGGAAAGCCGTGATCAGCTGGATGGCCCGGGCATAGTAGATCAGGCCGGCTTCAATGAGCGCTTCACTGTCATCGGGATGATTGCGCTCCAGAATATCGGCTTCCCGGCTGGCGCGCACAAAAAGCATTTCTGTCACCTGCGGATCGCGCTGCTGGGTGAAGAGGTATAAATAGATGGTCATGCGGCAGGTGCGGGCCACCACGTGCAAAGGGTGAAAAGCTATAATGGAAGATAAAACTTCATTGGCTTCATAGAACATCCGCTTGGCGATCAGGATGCGGGCCACTTCGGTAGCCAGAAGGGAATCCTGGGGAAATTTTCGAATGGATGATAAGGCCTTGCTGGTGCAGTCGGCCTGATCCGGGAAAAAGAGTTGGGTGCGGAAGTGCTGGTATGCCTTCGGGCTGGCCGGCATGTCATAGAGGAGTTCAGGCACAAAATCATAATACAGGTAGGACCAGAAATAGTTGACATGCCATACCCTGAGGCTGGCGGCGTCCGGAAAACCGGTGGCCAGTTCTTCGGCCTCCTCGCTGAAGCTTATTTTAACGTTGGCGATCCGGGCGCACAAACGGGCGAAATCAGTCAGGCGGATGGAGGTGATGCCCATTTTCTTGGCGGAAAACAGGGCCTGGATATATTGATCCGCCTGGTCAAAGGGCCCGGCGCAGATACCGATAATGATGGCGCATTGCTGGCTGCTGTGCGGGGAGAGCGCCCACCGGATGGGCATCTGGTAGGCCAGGGCCAGGCTGTCCCGCATGGCCTTGCCGTAAAGCCGGGGTTCGCCGGAAGGCCCCGGCGCCTTGGGCAGATCAATATGGGCGGTGGACAGGGAAAAGGATATCCGGTGCGGGGCGATATGGTGAAGATTCAGATCGGACAGGCACTGGCGCAGTTCCGACTTGAGCCACTCCACGGCCTTGACGTCGATGATGCCGCCGGCTGCCTGCAGGGCAAAGGCGATCCGCACCCCCTCTTTTTCCTCCACGGCCGGTTCTGCCGGGGCGCGGCTATCGGCCAGGGCCAGCAGCCTGGCATAATTTACCCCCAGCTCCGGCCGTTTCAATCCCGCCCAGAAAGCCAGCAGTCGCAGCAGGTTCCTTTTTCTGGGGGTATTGGGATGGAAATTTTTTTTCAGGCGGCTGACCATGGGGGCGCCCACCGGTGCCATGCACAAAGTCTCCGCCAGCCGGTTCAGTTGTTTCAGGAGGCTGTTGACCGAGCGGCCGCCCAGGAGTTTTTCCAGGAAGCCCGAAAAATTATGGTCCGGGTCCGCGGCCGGTGCCGGCAGCCGGTTCTGCCGTATAAATTCCAGGAAAGCCGTTTCCGTTTTTTCGGGAATCAGGCGGTTGGCCCGGGCATACTCCAGGATCACGTTGATGGAATCCGGAAAGCTGGCGCCCATGTCCTCCCGGAATTGGTCGTAAAAAGAGGGGTCGGGAAACATGTTCAGCAGGGCGTATTTGGCGTTTTCCGCAGCAGTGTCATGAATATTGTTTTTCATGGCCCTTTTCAATTTTGTTTCAATTTATCCCCTTGTTTCACTAAGAAACACTATTTTGTTTCATTAACATGATTTTGGTTGAAATGATACCCCAAAAAACCTACAACAAATATTAGGGGAAAAGTAACAACCGTAACAAGGGGAAAGGAAGCAAGGTCTGTCTGTCTGGCTTATCAATCGTCGGCCGAGGGGGAAGCATCGCCGGCGGATAAGCCAGTCAGTACAGGCCCGGTCCTTCTCGTACGATTTCCGGGCGTTTTCATGCAATCAGAAAAAGAGCAAAAGATCATTGAGCAGATTGTTCCGCCGCCGGAACTGTCCGCCGAGGAAAAGAAAAGAACATTTGAATTGTTCACAGACAATCTGGATCTGATTTTCCGGTACGCGGATACCATCATTCAGACCCCCCAGCTGTTTCACTGTCCGCTGGGCGGGGCCCGGATTGAGCTGGCCTATGCCGGGGAATATCACCCCCCATTGGGTGCCCTGATGCACTTGTGGCAGAACGGCACCCTGGTGGAAACATGCGGACATTGCCAGGGTGATTGGTGCGTTTATCGCGCCGCTGTTTCTCCCCTGTCCGGAGCCAACCAGGGCACCGGTATCTGCCGGACCTGCCGGACGGTTGCCCGCCAGGATCTGCCTTCTTTCATGCCGGTCATGTCGGCCATCAAATATATCCGGGCCAACCTGAACAAGCGCAAAGTGCTGCGACCCAAAGGATCGGCGCCGGCCGCCCCGGACGAGTCGAACGGGGCGTCAGCAAGCGAGCAGATCGTAAAAAAAGAAGTTGTCCCGGTCAGCATGGACGTGCTGGTGCGCCGGCTGAAGAAATATGATGAAAGAGGCGCTTTGACGCCCGACGAAAAGGTGCCATCCCCGGAAAACGCGGATAACCTGCGGAACCCCTGAGCAGACCATCAAGCCAGGGCTGTTCCGGGTCTGCGTCTCATGTCCCGGCCCCTCGGTTTTTCTCAAGCCCCCATCGTTTGCCGGATACGTTTTGGAGAAACATTATTCAGGCCCCGGCCGCTGGCTGGAGTTCCACCGCCTCCAGAAAGCGGCGGACGCTCTCCAGGGAGGCGGCGAACATGCGCTTGCCGGCGGTGATGACCAGGGGGTCTTCGGTGCTGCCGCAGATTTCGGCAAAGGTGACGCCGATGACGCCGGCCGGGTCGGTTTCGGTCATGTTCAGCTGCATGGCCTGGATGTACAGGTCGGCCCGCTCCTTGACCAGGTCAAAATAGTTGATGTCGACCGCGGCGGCCGACTTGCTCATCTCGGAAATCCGCTCGGCAAACTCCTGGATGGAATGCCAGAAGGCCCGGGCCAGTTCCATCTTGGCCGGATCATCGGCCAGGTAGTAGGAAATGGCCCAGCCGGTGCAGACGATCTTCAGCAGGGGCAGTTCATACTCCAGGGTGGTCTTGTTGACGGCCGGCCGGTCGGCGTTGTCGTCGGGCACGGCCTGCAGCAGGAGCTTGATGTCCTCCCGGTCCACGGCAAAATTGACCAGTTCCCGGGCGGCGTCGGCAACGGGCAGCGGTTCTTTGGTCGGTTCCATGATTCTTCCTTTGTTTGTCCTGGCAGGGACATTGCCAATTTTTTTCCATCCAGTTGTACCCCATCGGAGCGGCAATTTGCAAACAGGAACCTGGGCCGGACATGTCATGAAATATCCGGGCCGGCTTCAGGGAAAATGAGGCCAGCGCCGGATGGAGCTTTCCTTGACGCGCTGTCGGATCTGTCGTAGGATCAACCAGGACGAGCCAGTTCCGGAACCGGGACCGGCATCGCCCCTTTTCCTTGACCGGATTCAACCGCGGACAGCTCAACCAATCCGCATCCTCGCAACAGTGCAACCAAGGAGCGGCATCATGACGGATACCACGACGGCAAACACCATTCTCGAGGTCGACCAGGTCACCCTGGACCTGGGCAAAAAACGGGTCCTGGACCACCTCTCCCTTGCTTTCTGGGCCGGGCATATCCATGCCGTGGTCGGGCCCAACGGCGCTGGCAAGTCCACCCTGGCCTCGACCATCATGGGCTTGAGCGGGTACGAGGGCTTTGCAGGGGACATCCGCTTCCGGGGCGAGTCGCTGCGCCCGCTTTCCACCGATCAGCGGGCCCGCCAGGGCATCACCCTGGCCTGGCAGGAACCGGCCCGCTTTGAGGGGCTTTCCGTGCAGACCTTCATCAGCGCCGGCGCCGTTGACAAGTCCGCGGAAAAAGCCGCCTGGGCCCTGGAGGTGGTCGGCCTGGAACCGACGGAATACCTCGGCCGGGCGGTGGACCAGACCCTGTCCGGCGGGGAGCGCAAGCGCATCGAGCTGGCCTCCATCCTGACCATGGAACCCGCCCTGGTCATGATGGATGAACCGGATTCGGGCATTGACGTGGAGGCTCTCAACAAGATTTTCGCGGCCATGCGCCGTCTCAAGGAAGAGGGCACCACCATCCTGCTCATCACCCATTCCCAGACGGTCCTGGAACAGGCCGACCACGCCTTTCTGCTGTGCTGCGGACAATTGGTCCAGAAGGGGGCAGTGGGCAAGATCATGAGTTATTTCGGAGAAAAGTGCCTGCCCTGTAACCATAAGAACCAACCCGATCCGGAGGCGGTGTTATGAACAAGAACGAGATGATTGCCAAATTGTACGAAAGCCTCGGCGAATCCCATGTCATGGCACCGGACGTGGCCCACGTGGAGATCCACGGCAACCAGGTCCTGGGCCTGCACCTGGTGCCCGGCCTGGAGGTTGCCGCCGAGGAAATGGACGAGGGCATCCGGGCCGAAATCATCGTCCGGGAAAATACCGTCATTGAAAAGCCGGTCCGCATCTGTTTCGGCATGCTGCCGGAGTCCGGGGTCCAGAAAATTCTGATGACCACCCGGCTGGAGGATCATGCCGCCATTTCCATCGTGGCCAGCTGCACCTTTCCCAATGCCGTGGATGTCCGCCACACCATGGACGCCGAGATTCATATCGGCAAGGGCGCTGAATACGCCTACCTGGAGCGCCATGTCCACGGAGACGCCGGCGGGGTCACGGTGGTGCCGCGGGCGGTAATTCACCTGGACGAGGACGCCCGCTTCCGCACCGATTTTGAACTGATCCGCGGCCGGGTCGGTCACATCGACATGGAGTACGAGGCCTTTTGCGGCCCCCGCAGCATCCTGGAGATGTCGGCCCGCATCAACGGTACGGCCGACGACCATATCGCCATCAACGAAAAGGCCCACCTGGAGGGCGCGGACGCCCACGGCGTGCTGATGACCAACATCGCCGTCCGGGACCGGGCTGCGGCCACCATCAAGAACACTATGGTCGCCTCGGCCCCGGGCGCCCGCGGCCACGTGGACTGCAAGGAGATCGTCCAGGGCGAGGCCGTGGCCAGCGCCATCCCGGTGGTGGAGGTTCGGCATCCCCGGGCCCATGTCACCCACGAGGCCTCGGTGGGCAGCGTCGACTCTAAGCAGCTGGCCACCCTCATGGCCCGGGGGCTGACCGAGGACGAGGCCACCGACCTGATCATCCAGGGGCTGCTGACCCCTTCCTATTAACAGCCACCCGGCTCTTGACACCGCTGTTTTGAAAAGGGTAAAATGCATCTTTTTAATGAACAACTGTTCGTTTTTGGCGCAAGCCTTTTTTACCGGAAAACGGCGGTATCAGAACCGGCATATTCGGAAGGCCGCCCGCAATTGATCAACATAAGGAGACAAAAAAATTATGGCACAACAACTGGCAGACCGGCGGGACATGGATTTCGTCATGTGGGAGCAACTGGCAGGAGAAGAATACCTGAAAAAATTCGGGTACAAGGAGTTCAATAAAAAGACCTGCGAGATGGTCCTGACCGAGGCCCGGGCCCTGGCCATCAAGGAAATTTTGCCCACCCTGAGCGAGAGCGACGAGGAGGGGCTGAAATTTGACGCCGGCACGGTGACCGTGCCGGAATCCTTTATCCGGCTCCGGGAGCTGCTGCTGGACGGTGAATGGCAGAACCTCCAGGTGGAAGAAGAGATGGGCGGGCAGGGCGCCCCGCCGTTTCTGGCGGCGGCCGTCAGCGAGTACTTCATGGCCGCCAACTGGCCGCTGTACACCTACGTTACCCTGGGCTGCAGCACCGCCGGCATGATTTACCGCCACGGCACCGAGGAACAGAAAAGGCTCTACCTGGATAAGCTCATCTCCGGCGAATGGGGCGGCACCATGGCCCTGACCGAGCCCCAGGCCGGCACCGATGTGGGCGCCCTGGAGACTTCGGCCGTGAAAAACGAGGACGGCACCTATTCCCTGTCCGGCAACAAGATTTTCATCACCAACGCCGAGCATAACCTCACCGAAAACATTATCCACCCGGTGCTGGCCCGCATCGAGGGCCACGAACCCGGCACCAAGGGCATCTCCATCTTTATCGTGCCCAAGTACCTGGTCAACGAGGACGGCAGCCTGGGCGAACGCAACGATATCGTCTGCACCGGCATCGAGGAAAAGCAGGGCATTCACGCCAGCGCCACCTGCGCCCTCAGCCTGGGTTCCAAGGGCAAGTGCATCGGCTACCTCCTGGGCGAGGAAAAAAAGGGCATGCGCATCATGTTTGAAATGATGAACGAGGCCCGCATGGCCACCGGCCTGCAGGGCATGGCCTATGCCTCGGCGTCCTACATGATCGCCGTCAATTACGCCCGGGAGCGGATCCAGGGCAAGGACATCACCAGCTTCGGCGACGCCAGCGCCCCCTCCGTGCCCATTATCAAGCATCCCGACGTGCGGCGCAATCTTCTCTGGATGAAGTCCCTCATGGACGGCATGCGCAGCTTTTTCTACTATACCAGCATGCTGGGCATGACCGGTCACATCTCCGAGGATGCTGAAGAAAAGGAATACAACAACGATCTCTTCGGGTTGCTGACACCGCTGATCAAGGATTACCTGTCCGTCAAGGGGCACGAGGTCTGCGTCCAGGCCATGCAGGTGCTGGGCGGCTCCGGCTACATCAAGGAGTACCTGGTGGAGCAGTACGTGCGGGACTGCAAGATCACCTCCATCTACGAAGGCTGCAGCGGGGTCCAGGCCATGGACCTGCTGGGCCGCAAGATGCCCATGAAAAAGGGCCAGGTCTTTACCAATTTCCTGGGCGAGATCAACAAGACCATCGCCGCGGCCAAGGAGACCGAAGCCACCCGTCAGATGGCCGAAAAAATGGAAACCGTGACCAACCGCCTGGGCGAAGTGGCCATGCACCTGGGCAACACCGCCATGGAAGGAAAGATCAAGGAGGCCTTTGCCCATTCCCTGCCCTTCCTCTATGCCATGGGCGATACCATCATCGGCTGGATGCTCCTCTGGCGGGCCAACACCGCGGCCCCCAAGATCGAAGGGGCCAAAAAATCGGATGCCGCCTTCTACGAAGGCCAGGTCAAAACGGCCGACTTTTTCATCAACACCAGCCTGTACCAGACCCTGGGCGCCCTGGACGCCATCCAGGCCACTTCCCCGGCGGCCATCGAGATCCCGGATGAAGGCTTTGGCGGGCTGTAAACGGCCACCGGTCTGATCCGGACCAATAACCAGAAGGAAAAGGGGACGACCGCGGGGCCGTCCCCTTTTTTATTTTATGACTTTCTCGGCTTGTCCCGACAACTGCCCCGGCTGCCGGCTGCGGACCGAGGCGCCGCCGGCGGTGCTGGCCGAAAAAATAGCGTTTGTCCGCCGGACGCTGGCCCCCTGGGCGCCGGTTTTCGGGCCGGCGTCGGCGAACGCAGAAGCTGCCGTCCCGGCCTACCGTGACCGGGTCTGCCTGGCCGCGGCCTGGACGGGCCGCGCCTGGCATTTCGGCCTGCGCCAGCGCCGGGCGGTGGTCTCCCTGGCCGACTGTCCCCTGCATGCGGACCGGGTGCGGCAGGCCGCGGCCCTTCTGGCCGGGGTACTGCCGCCGGCCGCGGACTTTCCCCTGGCTTATTACCTCCAGTCCGGCGGCCAGGTCTCCCTGGTGGTCAAGACCGACCCATTCCCGGATACTTCCTGGCTGACGGATGCCCTGCAATCCCGCCTGGCCGAAACGGGGCTGGAGGGGGTGTGGCTGCACCGGCATCCCGCGGCCGGCCGCCGGGTGACGGCCCGCCGGCATTGGGACCTGCTCTGGGGCCGGCCCCGCTCCACGGACGCGGCCGGTTTTGCTTATGGCCCTACCGCCTTTCGCCAGCCGCTCCCGGAACTGCACGGCCGCAGCCTGGACGAGGCCGAAACTTTTTTCGGCTGCGATACCAATGACCTGGTGGTCGACCTGTACTGCGGACTGGGGCATGGCGCTGCCCGCTGGCGGGCAGCCGGTGCCGACGTGATCGGGGTGGAAGTCCAGGGAGAAAGCGTGGCCTGCGCCCGGCAGAACGTTCCGGACGCGACGATCCTGCGGGGCCGGGGAAAAGACCGGCTGCCCCAGCTGACGGCGGCGGTCCGGAGCCATGCCGGCCGCTGCCGGGTCTATGTCAATCCGCCCCGAACGGGTATCGAACCGGAAGTGCTGGCCTGGATCGGCCAGTCCGCGCGACCGGAGAAACTGGCCTATCTTTCCTGCAACGCCGTCAGCCTGCGGCGGGACCTGGAACGGCCGACCGCGGCCGGTTATGCCGTCGACCGGCCCTGGGCGTACGACTTTTACCCCGGCACCCGCGCCCTGGAGCTCCTGGCCCTGCGGCGGCGCTCC
>CAYTQK010000127.1:0-9231 GCA_964439745.1 uncultured Desulfobacterales bacterium | reverse complement strand
ATCGAAGTCGAGCCATTGTTCGTGCCTCCAGACGGTACAGATGAGGCCGCTGTCCGTCTGGCCGAGGCCATCGCCCGGATGGTGGCGGCGACGGGACCGGTCCGGCCATGAGCAGATACGCCAATCAACGGAATTTGGGGATCAACCCTCGGCGGACGCTTGTCATTTTATTGCCGGTGTGGTAAAGATAAACGTTTTTTGAGAATGTGAGGCAGTGCTTTTTGTCAACCTTTCGGGGCGTGGCGCAGTCTGGTAGCGCACCTGCTTTGGGAGCAGGGAGCCGCAGGTTCAAATCCTGCCGCCCCGACCAAAAAATTATATTAATACAGAATGTTGATAAATTTCGTTCGGTTTTGTCGTTGCCCGGAATTTCTCATTGCAGGCGTTTGGTAGTCCCTCCCCACAGCCCCCAGTGCTGATTGAATGATCTTTTCGGCGCTTTTTTTATGGTAAGCAGCAGACCGACTTACAGTGTAACCGTTTTTGACATGGAAAAAATGGTTTGCGTAAAAAAATCAGCATCAAGAAGATAGGAATTCTTGCCGGCTATAACCTGCTGGCCGTCATTGTTCTGCTGGCAGTGATGGAGCTTACCACGAGATCCGTCTCATGGATGACCGGCCACGGATTTACCCTCGGGGCAGATGAGCTGGAAGCCTATGATCCGGGCATCGAAAGTATCTATACCGGGCATCCATTTACCGGTTTTACGTTTCGCCCGGACCGCACTAAAGAGTAGAAATAAGGCCTTTTGTCCTTTTCCGGGGGCAATCACAAATACCCCCGCCCGGATCAGGCCAGGTCAAAGCAAGCGGCGTTCATCACCTCGCCGTCTTTTTATTTCCGGGTACATACAACCGCTGGTTGTGAGGGGAGAAGCGGGCCTGTCAGGCTTTTACCCTGCCTACCGGCGCCAGGTAGATGGCAAATTCGTTGTCTCCGTCCAGGCCCAGCAGTTCGTCCAGTTCTTCCTGGTCATAGGCGGCGATGGCGCAGGTGCCGGCGCGGATGGTTTCGCAGGCCAGGTAGAGGTTCTGGCAGACATGGCCGGCATCCAGGGCAATGACCTTGTGGGCGGCCAGGTCATAGCGCCATTCCATGCGATAGGGGACGGCCGCCCAGACAAAGGTAACCGCGGCCTGGCCCGGATAGGGCTGGTTCAGGGCGGCGGTGACCATTTTTTCGGCCAGCATGGCCGGGGCGGATTCCAGGACCAGGCGGTGGGAAAGGGGAAGGTACCGGTAGATGCCGGGTTCCAGGTCATTCACCCGGAGAACGGCCAGGTAGGTTTCCAGGGCGTGGCGGCATCCGGCCGAGGGAACCGTACGAAAGGCATGCCCCTGGGTGATTTTTCCCCGCACACCCTGGGTGGCCCAGAGCAGGTAGGCCAGCTCTTCCAGCGACAGGGCCTGTTCGCGATAGGCCCGGCGGCTTTTCCGGTGGGCAATGGCGAAATTCAGCTTGATCCCGGGAATATTGTCCCATTGATCCGGCCGGGGCAGATCAATGAGGGTGGCATCATCGGCCGCCGGCTTTTCCAGTGGCGGCCTGGGCACACCCCGGTTCTGATCGGTCCGCCGGAAGTCGATCCGCTTGCGGATGCTGTCTTTCAGAAATTCCCGGTATTGTTTCAGCAGATCGTTCGTCATTGCCAGTACCAAGTCTGTTTGGGGTCGGGACACGAAAGGAAAGAAAGTTGAATTTATGACTATATTAAATAGCAGGATCTGTCCCGGATGTCAATGGCCTGGCCGGTGAAGCCCGCCAAACCGGACGGGATCATGCCAACCCTCCCTGTTGCCATCCCTTTGATCCCTCGACAAATCCTGCTGGTTTTGTTATAACGCTTATCAGTAAACCCGGAATGGCGTTGTTCATCTCTTTGCGGGAGCAGCCGGTGTCAACCCCGTGGAAAACAAGTGATTTGCTGGATCTGGATTATTTTCTGCAGCCGTCGCCGGATTCGTCGGCAGCGGGTGATGCCGCGGATTTGGCCGATTTTGACCGGGCCGTCTACCTGGCCTCCGCCCAGACCCATACGCCGTCTTTTGACCGCAGGGATGTAATCAAATACTGGCTGGACGAAAAACGCGCCGGTGTCGCCGGACACCGGGCCCTGCCCGGGGCGCTGTTTACCGAAACCATGTCCCTGATGCGGATTCTGGCCGTCCTCACCGCCTTTGTGTTCGGCGCGGTCCTGGCCTGGTCGGTTCTTTCGTACAGCGACACCACTCCCATCAATATCTTTACCTGCCTCTGGATCATGATCGTCCCCCAGCTGCTGCTGCTCTTTTTGCTCGGCCGGGCGGCCCTGCTGTCGAAGATGGGCGTCAAAAGCATCTTCCGGGGATTGTCTCCCCTGGTCGTCCTGCTGATCCAGCGGCTGGCCGCCCGCATCGGCAAAACCGGGCAGAAGGCGTTTCCGGCCGCGAAATCCGTGCGCAGTTCCGGCAAAGCGGGGCTTACCGCCGGCTGGGACATGTCCACCAAAAAACGTTCAGCCGGTTTTTCAAGGCGGTTCGCAAAGGGGACGGGGACAACATCGCTGACATTACCCCGGCGGTGACGGATATTCTGAACAAGGTTCTGAAGGCGCTGTCTACGGCCGGCCCGGATGCCGGGCAATCCTGATCAGCATCCGGGCGGCGGGGGGAACGATGAGGAGGGCGGTCTGATGGCGGGACAGCGGCACGGCTACTGCACGCCTTCCACCGTAAAATGGCGGTTCAGTCGCATGGTATGAAAGAGACTGAAAATGTTGTCGTTGGCGTTGATCACCTTCAACGTGCCGCCGTTTTTGCAGAGTGAATTATGGACCGCGATCATGACGCCGATGCCCACGGAATCGACCATTTCGACGCCGGTCATGTCGATGATGATCTGCTGGGGATGGGTTTGAACCTGTTCCTGCAGTTCCGCCCGGAAATCGGAAGCCATGGAGGCGATTATGTTTCTTCCCGGCTTGACGATGATATCCGTATCTGTTTTGATGATTTCGCTTTCACCCATTGGCTGCTCCATTATTAAAACTTACTGTCAATTATACTGATTTTTTTTGAAAAATCAATCAAATATTCATCAGGGAGTTGTAACGGTTCGGCCGGCATCGTCTGGCCATCCCGGCCGAAGAACACCGGTTCCCGCGATGGGCCATTCTCCCCCCGGACCAGGCACCGTGCGGAACTGCCGCAGCAACAACAGGCTACCCAGATATCGAACTTTTGCAAAGAGGTCAACCTTTAATATGAAGAGCGCGCAATTTTATGGCCTTGATCCGTTTTGACCGGGTAACGGTAACCCGCCGGGGGGCCGTGCTCCTTTCTGATATTTCCTTTACCGTGCGGTCCGGACAGAAAACAGGTATGACCGGTCCTTCCGGCAGCGGCAAGTCCACCGTCCTGCTGACCCTGCTGGGGGCCTGCCCGGTCTCCAGCGGGGATGTCTTTTTCGACAGCGACCGGGTCTGCCCGGCAACAGTGGCCCGGATCCGCCGTTCCGTGGCCTATATCGGCCAGGAGCCGGTGCTGGGTGCCCGGACCGTGGACGAAGCCCTGCGGCTGCCCTTTACCTTCCGCGCCAACCGGCGGACGGCCCCGGACGCGGACCGGATCACGGCGGTGCTGGCCCAGGTCGGGCTGGACAGCTCCCTGCTGCCCCGCCGAGTGCAGACTGTTTCCGGCGGGGAAAAACAGCGGCTGGCCATTGCCCGGGCCCTGCTGCTGGACAAACGCGTCTTTTTGTGCGACGAGATCACCTCCGCCCTGGACGACGGCAGCCGGGAAGCGATATTGCGCCTTTTCTCCGATCCCGATTTCACGGTGCTGTCGGTCGCGCATGATGAACAATGGCTCTCCCGCTGCGACACGGTGTGGACGGTCCGGGACGGGCGGCTGATAGACCGGAAGGAGGTGGACGACCATGGAAACCATTGATCTGAGCTGGCTGGACCTGGGCTTGATTTATTCCCTCCTGGTTATCCCCCTGGGCATGATGCTCTGGCTGCGGGTGGGAGAAATCCGGGATATCCTGGTGGCCGTGGTTCGCATGACGGTCCAGCTCTGGCTGGTGGGGTTGTACCTGAAAGTCATCTTCGATTTCAACGCCCTCTGGCTCAACACGCTCTGGATTCTGGCCATGCTGACCGTGGCCAATACCTCCATGCTCAAACAGGCCCGCCTGGTGTATCGCCGGTTCTTCGTGGTGACTTTCCTGGGCACGGCCGCGGCCATCGTGGGGGTGGCCGTTTTTTTCGTGGTGGCGGTCATCCGGCCCCAGCCGGTTTATGACGCCCGCTACCTGATACCCATCGTGGGCATGGTGCTGGGCAATTGCATGCGCGGCAATGTCCTTTCCCTGGAACGTTTTTATGCCGGCATCCGGGACCGGGAGACGGAATTCATTACCTACCAGATGCTGGGCGCCACCCTGATGGAGGCGACCCGCCCGTACATGCGGGAGGCGCTGCGGGCGGCCATGGGGCCGCTGGTGGCCACCATGGCCACCAGCGGCATCGTCTCTCTGCCGGGCATGATGACCGGCCCGCTCCTGGGCGGTTCCTTTCCCCTGACGGCCATCAAGTACCAGCTGGCCATTATCGTCTGCATCTTCAGCGCCATGGTCATCGCTTCTGTCTGCAACCTGTTGTTCAGCCTGAAGATCGGCTTTGACGAGTACGGTATGCTGCGGCAGGAGATCTTCGCCGGTCAGGCCGGCTCATCCGGCTGATTGGCCAGAAGCCGTTTGATCTGTTTGAAGAGCTGGTCGGTATACTGGGTATCCAGCACCCAGAAGTGATAGGTCTGTTCATACGGCAGGGACAGTTCGCCGGCCAGGTTGGCCGGAAAGAGGAAGACCGGTATGCTGTTTTTTTTCAGGTTGCGGCAGACGCGGTCCAGGCAGGCAACCAGGGCGGTCTGGGAAATGCCCTTGGGATCGATGATGAAAATTTTGACGCAGCTGGTGAATTCGGCCATGTTGAGACCGATATCCGAGGTATTGATCATCAGGATGGCCTTCAGGTACCCCTCCGATTTCAGGGAGAGAAGATACCGTTTCCGGCGGAAGCCCAGGTGCAGATATTCCCGGGAAAGATTGTTGATCAGGCCGTATGAATGCGGCTGCAGATCCAGCGCCTCCAGCATCAGGCCGCCGGATTTGTTTTCATACAGGCCGTTCAGGATGGACAGTTCTTCCGGAACGGTGTTGGCCAGGACATAGCTATCCGGCAGCGCTACCGGGGTTTTGTCCTTGATCTTGTATTGAAAGTAGGCCAGCCGGTCGATGGAGCAGCCTTTCTGGCTCTTGGTGTGCCGTTCCACGCTGCTGAAGACGGACTGGGAAAACTTGTCGTTGGAATCAAAATAGGTCACCAGGTAATCCAGGTTGGCGGAGGCAAAGGTGTAGGATTCATACACGTAGCGGGAGGCCTGGTTGAGCAGGGACAGTTTCTGGCGGAGCCGGGGCATGCTGTTCTGGGAGGCATGCAGGCAGAGCAGCCACGATTTTTCATAAAACCGGAGCATGGCCATGTGCCCCAGGATGCTCCCCTTGTCCTGGTAGATGAAATGCCGGGCAATGTGGGGATTGCGGGTATACAGGTTTTCGTAGGTTTTTTTGATCTCATCCTTTTTTTTGTGCAGGTCTTCGTATTTATCCGAATAGATGACCCCGGTCCGGAAGAAGAAATCCCAGAGCAGATCCATGTCGACCGTGTCGCACAAATAGGAGTTCTTGTCCTCGGCCTGCCCCAGCAGGGCCAGCAGGCTCATGTGGTCGTTGATATCCATGTCCAGGATGGATATGCCGCACCGCATGGCATCCTCTTTGTCCGCTTCCGCCTGGGTATAGATGACCTGGCCCCGGCAGCGCAGGATGAACTTGTTGCCGAATTTCAACTGGGTGTCCGGAATGACCAGGCCGGGCAGCAGCATGGCGTCTTCCTTGCTCTCCTCCACGGAAAAACCGGATCCGGACATTTCCAGGATCTTCAGCTGTAGTTTTTTCCCGGTCAGCGGGTGCACGAGGAGGGCGTCGGGGGAGGGCACCAGCTTCTGGCGGCTGGCCCGGACTTCCCGGGGCTGGAACCGCTGGATTTCGAAATTGAGGGGTTCCAGCACGATGTCCCGGTGGTCGGCGGCGTCCGTCTGTCTGAAGATCTGGCACTCGCCGGAATAGGCGGTATCCCTGCCGGCCAGGAAAACCAGGTTGA
Organism: uncultured Desulfobacterales bacterium; assembly: GCA_964439745.1. GTDB lineage: Bacteria > Desulfobacterota > Desulfobacteria > Desulfobacterales > Desulfosudaceae > CAYTQK01. The sequence goes on along the minus strand of CAYTQK010000127.1, from coordinate 3,023 downwards.
CCTTGACGTTGGAGTTGATCCATTTGAACGTCGGGGAAAGGTTTTTCTGGAGCCGGATATGAAAGGCCATGGTACTGAAGTCCAGCAGCTCCCCGCGGTAAACCACGCTGTTTTGAATCATCTGGACCTGGATGCCGCGACTTTCAAACCGTTTTACCCGGCGCTTGTTGATCTCTTCGAACTGGGCCGGCAGTTTGAGGATAATCCGTTTCTTGGTGACGCTGACCAGCCGGGGCACGACCTGGAGGACCTGGTTGTTGTCCGGCACCAGCAGGGCCCGGAGACGATAGTTTCTCAGTACCGGCAGCAGGTCGGAAATATCCGTCCAGCGGCATTCCACGGTGTGGTCATGGCAGGGCTGGGGGGTAACATGCTTGGTAATGCGGTAATCGTGGCGTTTGTGCCGGAAGCTCAGCAGCAGGGTCTCATCCTGAAAGTTGACATAGTTGATCCGGTCGATGAGGTAGCGGATTTTGCCGCTTTTTTTGCCGCGGGTACTGCCGGTTCTTTCGTTGAGGTTGATCAGCTGTGATTTTTCCTCTTGCACCGCCAGCTTGCTGGTGGTGGACGGGTCGGGGAAAACCTTGACGGTTTTGGCCGACTTGCTGCTCATGGGCTTGTAAATGACATGGGTTTGACCGGCAGGATCCATGGCGTTCCATTTCCTTGCGATGTGGAAATATCATTCAGGTTCGGATATTTTTAATTACAGATATTTATCATATAAATACGCAAAAGGCGAAACAATGTTGGCCCGGAAAAAGAGAACACTGATTATATGGGGGATATTAATCTATCAGACCACAACCGGCTGTGGATGAAAGGGAGCGGGTTTTTGAGGACCGACGGTACGGTTGGCCCGCACCGATTTGACGGATCAGGAACCGAACAGGCGGGCGATCAGGGGAATGGCGGCAAAAGTGCCCACGGCACTGCCCAGGTTGACAAAGACCACCACCAGGAGAATACGGGTGACGCGGTTTTTCCAGAAGCCCTTGAGGGTGGTAATGTCTTCGGACAGGTCCTCCAGGTTGCCGACCGTGGGCTTTCGGAGAAAGGCTTCCACCAGTCCCGCCACCCAGCCGGCCCCGATGACCGGACTGATGGAGGTCAGCGGCGCCGCAACCGCGGACGTCAGGATGGTGGCGGGATGGGCGAGAACAATGACGGCGCCCAGGGCGGCCGGCAGGCTGTTGGCCGCGATCCACACCCCCAGCATGTTCATGCCGGTGGCCGGGCCGCTGAAGACAAATCCCATCACAAACACGGCCACGATAGCCAGGGGAATGCCCCATTTCAAGATTTTGGGGGCCACCCCCGGGGGCGGCATGACGTCCAGCTCTCTGATACCGTCCTCCCGGTCCCAGTATTCCCGGATGCCCGGCACGTGGCCGGCCCCGACCACGGCCACGATGCGCCGGCCCGGCGCCCCCTTGATCTTGTGCGCCAGGTAGCGGTCCCGTTCATCGATGAGGATGCGGCGCAGGCCGGGTTGGGACTTTTCCAGTTCGGCCAGGAGCATCTGCAGCAGGTCCTCCTGCTTGAGCTGCTCGATCTCTTCTTCGGTGATTTCTTCGGCCCCCAGGATGGAAAAGGCCGCCTGGAACATCAGCTTGAACTTGGCCCACAGGCTCATGGACCGCCAGGTCCGGGCCAGGGTGGTGCGCAGCTCCCGGTCGGCCAGAACCACTTCGGCGCCGGTTTTTTCCGCCGCTTCCAGGGCGCTGATCATGTCCTGTCCGGGCACCACGCCGAATTTCTCGGCGATGCGTTTCTGAAAGGAGGCCAGCAGCAGGTTCATCAACAGCAGGAAGGCCTGTTTCTCCTTGACCACCTTGAAGATGTCCATCTGGCGCCACTGGTCCTTGTGGCGCAGGGAGTGGTAGCGGGATTGGCATAGTTCCACGCAGACCGTGTCCGGCTGTTCTTCCTCGATCAGGCGGGTGACGAATTCGGCGCTTTCCCGGGAAACATGGGCGGTACCGGCCAGGACTACCGTTTTATCGCCGCTGGTGAGCTCCACCCGGTTCTGATTGCTGTTGCGTAACATTTTTCTCCCGTGTATGATAATGAATCGGGATATACCCTTTCCCCGCACCGGGTGTCAAGGAGAATCACATGGAAGCGGATCACCCCTACAGTATCGACGCGCAGCATTTCATGCTTGCCGAAGAGCCCTATTACCTGCCGGCCGGCGAGGAAACCGGCATGTTCGAAGCGGCTTACGCCGCCCGCCTGCCCATCATGCTCAAAGGCCCCACCGGCTGCGGCAAGACCCGTTTCGTGGAGTACATGGCCTGGCGTCTCGGGCGGCCGCTGATCACGGTGGCCTGCCACGAGGACCTGTTCGTCTCCGACCTGGTCGGACGGTACATCCTCAAAAACGACGAAACCGTCTGGATGGACGGCCCCCTGACGGCGGCCGTGCGCCTGGGCGCGGTCTGCTACCTGGACGAGGTGGTCGAGGCCCGCAAGGACACCACCGTGGTCATCCATCCCCTGACCGACGACCGCCGCAGCCTCTACATCGACAAGAAGGGCGAGGTGGTCCGGGCCCATCCCGATTTTACCCTGGTCGTCTCTTACAATCCCGGTTACCAGTCGGTGCTGAAGGATCTCAAGCAGAGCACCCGCCAGCGGTTTGTGGCCATGTATTTCGACTATCCCGACGCCGAGCGGGAGAGGGCCATCATCCGCGCCGAAACCGGTATCGACGCCGAAACCGCCGACAGCCTGGTGCGGCTGGGGCAGAATATCCGCAATATCCGGGAGCACGGCCTGACCGAGGGCGCCAGTACCCGCCTGCTGATTTACGCCGCCCGCCTGATCGGCAACGGGATTCCGCCGGCCGCGGCCTGCCGGGCGGCCATCTGCCAGCCGCTGACCGATGACGAAGGCCTGCAGGAGACCATGACCGACCTGGTCCAGGATTTGTTCGCCTGACTTATAGCCAGTCATGGCGAGGATCGCAGCGGAACGCTTGCCCCGCCGGCGGGGCGGCAATCTTGAACATACGCCGGCGA
>CAYTQK010000126.1:0-9258 GCA_964439745.1 uncultured Desulfobacterales bacterium | reverse complement strand
GAATTGTGATAGATTGAGAGGCAGCGGCACCCTCATAAATCGTCGTACCTTTAGGTACATGTATAGTGACTGTATTTTGTGCCGTATTTCCCCATTGAGGCGCAAGTGCAGAATCAAGTTGAGATTGAAGCGGGCCGCTGGGCTTTGTACGAGTCCAATATGGACCAACCTTTTTTGCATTATTTCCACCATAAACCCTGTAAAGAGTTGTGGTTTCGCTTGTCGTCTTAGCAGTATATGAGCCACTTCTAAAGGTTGCAGTAGTTGCATTATCCAATGGGCCAGGATTCATCGGCCCATGTCTTACACTCTTTGGGGCATTTATAATTTACGTAGCCGCGGACTTCCCCCACCATGTTGTTCACTATTCGGATAATCCATTAACCAAGTATCTCCCGTTTCCTCACAAACATATTCTGTTTCCCACGTGTCGGGATTTGACTTGACTTTTTTTAGGTTTTTTTCAGCAAAATCTATTGCTTCTGCTCCCCTATATTCATTCTTTAAATTTTGCATAATTATTTAACTATCCTTATCGTTACATTTTGTAGCTGATTTATTTCTGTATTTGGGATGACAAATTCTCGAGCGCCCCCAGCAGTTTGCCCACGTCCAACAAATCCCGGCGTTGTTCGATTTACCGGTGAAGCGATTCCAGAGGTCGGGACATCAAACTCGACTACCGCGCGTGGGCCTGGGATTAAGTTACCGGCATCATCTACAAGAGTTAATCTCTGAGCAAGACCTTGAGATGTGTTAATTCCTGCAAGGTCATCAGCCGCAGTTACCCAAGCTTCAAGTCACAATTCCGGGGAACAATTCCGGGGACACCATACTTAATTCAAGTCAAGACTTTTGGGATGAAGACGATTATTCATGCAATGTATGGATGTGAAACCTGACGCCAACGAAGTCAGGACAATGCCCCCTCTCCCCTCCCCGGGTCTGCACATCATCATCAATCCCGGCCCAAAAATCAGAGTTCCCGGATCTTCTGCAGCAGGTCGGCCAGCGCCGCATCCATGTCTTCGGATGCGGCCGACCCGGCATACTTTTCGGCCCGGGCCTGGAGGGCCCTGACCTTCTTGTCCCGGGCCAGTAACTGCTCGATCTTGCTCAAGGCGGTGGACTGCTGCTTCATGACATGCTTTAACCGCTGAATGAGCTGATCGATGAGATTCTTGACAATGGCCAGGTTCTGGGAAAGATTTTCATTGAGTCTTTGCTCGGTGATGATGAACAGCTCGGTGGGCTCCTCGGCCTCGGCCGTGGCCGTCCGCGGATCGCCGGTGATGATGGCCATCTCCCCGAAGATCTGGTCCTTGCCCAGCTGGTTGACCAGGATGCGCTTTTTCTTGTACTTGCGGGTGATCTTGACCTGGCCGTTGAGAATCAGGTAGGCCTCGTCGCCGGCATCCCCCTCCTGGAAAATCACTTCCCCGGCGGCAAACGACCGGGTGGGAAACCCGACGGAGGCCGAGGCCTCGGCCGGATCATCATCCATCACCTCGAGATCAGCCGGATCAATCTCCATGTCAGGCGCCTCCAGGTCTTCGTTTTCCAGCTCCAGGCCGGACTCTTCCTGTTCCAGGCCTCTTTGTTCATCACCCATGGTCCGTCCCCCTTGTCTCCCATCTGATTACAAGCCTCCCTTGCCGGCTCGGTCCGGTGGTGCCGGCCTCACCGTTTACAAAGAAAAATCATAGGAGAGCCCGAAAATATACCTGGTAGTGGATCTCCGGCCCTCCGGCGGCGGATCATTATGGTAGTCATAATGCACCTCCAGGTTGGTGTGAAGATTGCCGGCCACCTTCAGGCGCAGTCCCTGTTCCGACCGGAAGATAAAGGTCCTGGAGTCGTCCAGCCGGTCGTGCCCTTCATGATAATGGAAAAATTTGAGTTTGTCGACGATCAACACGCTGTCCAGGCGCAGGGCCCAGCGGACAGCTTCATAATCGCGGTTGGCGGCCGCCGCATTGTGTTCGTTGACGTGCGAGATACCGGCTTCCACGGAAAGCTGGTGGCGGGGAGTAACGATTAGATCATACCCCAGACCGCCGCTGGAGGTAATCCGGTAGTCCAGGCCGGTTACCTCGTCCCGTTCGTAAAGGCCCTGCAGATAGGTAAACAGCCGCTTGTACACGAAATAATCATATTTGGCGCCGGCCAGGTAATCTTTGTCAGAGACCTCTTCTTCGGTCTTGGCGTAGTTGTGCCTGGCTTCCAGGCCCAGGCGATGCCTGGCATAACGGGACTCCAGGCGGCCCGAAAAATGCAGGGACCTGGAACTTATGGTGTCCTGGGTCTTGCTGGAGGCGGCTGTCAAGCTGCCCTGGTGGGTCAGGCCTCTTTCTTCCGGCACGGCCGCCGGCTGGATCGTGCTAATGTTGCTGATCTCCAGCACCTCAGCGGCTCCCCCGTCCTCCTCGCCGGCGTCCGGCGGTACCACCCGTATGCGGCCGGCCTCCAGGCATTGGATCACGCCGGTGAACCTGCCCTTGTCACCTCGGGTAACCGTGAATTCCCGGTCCGATTCCAGGCAGGCGATATCGGCCACCGCCACCCGGATCTGGCCGGCCATGTTCGCATCAAATCGAACCACCCCGCCTGAAGCCGAGGTGATCATGCCGGTCAGCATATCGCCGTTTTTCAGACGAAGCATGTCGCCGGCGGCCGTTCCAGCCGTCAGCATCAACCCGGTGATCAGAGCCATGATCAATATGCCATTGCGCATATACCCTCCTCGTCGGCTTTGATTTTCCGTTTATGCAGTGGTAACTGGTATCCTCCCAGTCTTCTTCATCTGCCCTGCCACATCTCCATCCTTACTTGCAACCCCTTTTTTTCATAAAAGATTCGACCATCCGGACATGACGCATGGCGGCCGGTTCGCCGGCCAGCACTGCCTCCTGGGCGGCCCGGCCCATGGCACGGCCTTTGTCCGGATCAGCCAGCACCGTTCGCATGGCTTCGGCCAGCTCCCGGCCGTCGTCGACCTGGACACCACCGCCGCTCTCCAGCAGCAGTTGACCGGCATCGGCAAAATCGTCCATGTGCGGTCCAAAAAAAACCGGCACCCCCCAGGCAGCCGGTTCCAGAACGTTCTGCCCCCCCAGGGGAACCAGGCTGCCCCCGCAAAAGACCACCGTGGCCATGCTGTAGATATCATCCAATTCACCCATGGTGTCGACCACCACTGCCGGACACTCCCGGATGGTGCCGGATTGATCCAGATCGGATTTGAGGCAGGCGGCCAGGCCCCGCTGCCGCAGCATCCGCAACACATCCGGCGCCCGCTGGATATGCCGGGGCACCAGGATCAGCAGCAGATCAGGAAAATGGGTCCGCAGTTGTTCATAAACCCCGGCGATAATGCTTTCTTCGTTGCGGCGGGTGCTGCCGGCCACCAGCACCGGTTCATCGGCGGCGATGTTCCAGGCGGCCCGCATCTGCTCGGCCACTCCCTGGCGGGGACGGCGGGCCAGGTGATCATACTTGGCATTGCCGTTGACCACCACCCGCCCGGCGGGCACTCCCAGCGCCCGGATGCGGTCGGCATCGGCCCGGCTGATCATGCTGAACCCGTCCACGGTCCCCAGGATCATGGCAAAAAATGGACGGAAGCGGCGATACCTGCCAAAGGTGGCGGCCGACATGCGGCCATTGGCAATGACGGTCACGGCCCCGGACCGCTTGACCTCCCGGAACAGGTGCGGCCAGATTTCGGTTTCCAGGCAGACGAAAACCTCGGGCCGGACAGCGGTCACCGCCCGCCGGACCAGCCAGATCACGTCCAGGGGCGCATAAACACAGACCACCCCGGCCGGGGCCTTGTCCCGGGCCAGGGCCTGGCCATGCTCGGTAACGGTGGACAAGACCAGGCCGCAGCCCGGCATCAGTTCCCGGAAAACGGCAATCATGTTGAGGGCCACGCCCACCTCGCCCATCGAGGCGGCGTGCAGCCAGATTCGGGGACGACCGGGAACATTGCGGGCGGCGCGGGGATAGCGGCCCAGGCGCTGTGCCAGGCCGTCGGCATATTTACCCGTCAGGCGGACGAATAACAGGAAAAGGGGAAACAGAACCAGGAACAGTATCGTGCTGATAAGGCTGTATAAGTGGTACATAGGTTCGTGGTCAAAACGGTTTAGAGAGTAACGGCATTATCACTGCGGCGGCGGCAGCGGCGGATCAGATCATCGGGAACTGCGCCGGACCGCCTCTGGAATCGAAAAATCGGGTTGATACACCGGATAAAATGACCGTCCGCCGATTTTCAACAGCGGCAGCGCCTTGTGCACTTCCCCTTCCCGGTCAAAGGAGGTCGGTCCGGTCACACCCGGATAATCGGAGACTTCCCACAACCGGTTGCGGATATGGCTGCGGTAGGGGTTGTCCCGGGTGAGGATCACCTGAAAAAGAATATTGGCCGTGTCATAGGCCACCGCCGCCATGAACTCCGGTGCTTCGCCAAAGGAAGCGGAAAACCCCTCGACAAACCGCTGTACCTGAGAATCCTGTGACTTTTCCCAGAACGCCGCCGGCAGCATCGCCCCCTGCACATATTTGCCGGCAGTGTTGACCAGGTCATAGCTGTACCAGAGATTGGTACCGAAAAAAACCGTATCAACGATATCATAGTATACCAGCTGCGGCAGGATCAGGCTGGCCTTGGAGGGGCCGTCCGGCACGAACAGGACGTCAAAATCCACGATTGCCCGGGGTTCATCCTCTTCTTCTTCTGTTTCCTCGTCTTCCTGCTCCAGGGGTCCGGTCCCTAAATCCGTGAGATCCTGCCCGGACTTTTCCGCCTCTTCTTCGTCATGGCCGGGCGTAATGTCCAGCTGTTCCAGGTACTGCTGCCGGATCTCTTCCAGTTCTTCGGGAACGGGGTAGTAAAGCCCCACCAGTTTCTGAATGGAATCGGCAAAATCGGTCTGGTCGGGCTGGTAAGATTCGAAGCCGACCATCTGGGCGTCGTAGTGCAGCATTTCATCCCAGAAAGCGTGGGCGAATTCCCGGCCATAGGATTCGTCCGGATACAGGACGGCCAGGCGGCGCCATTCCATCTCTCCGCAGGCGTATTCCAGCAGAGAACGAACCTGCATCGACGGCGTCAGAAAATTGCGGAACACATAGTCGCCGATGCCGGGAATATTGTCCTCCCGGGTCAGCGTGATAATGGGGATACGCGCCTCCTGGGCGGCCTCAATCGCTTCCCGGTAGACGACCAGCGGGCCGATAATGGCCGCCACCTTTTTTTCGATCAGCCTGCGCACGGCCTGCAAAGCCTGCTCTGGATCGGAACCGGTATCCTCGATGATCAGCCGCGGTGAAGGTGAGGTCTCACCGGTGGTCATATTGACGGCCGCCTGCTGAAAGGCATACTGCACTCCCTGCAGCGCCCGGTTGCCGAAAAAGGAGTATTTACCGCTCAGCGGCAGGAGGCAGCCGACGGCGTAGTGATCATAGGCGGCTTCCTTGTCGATCTTCACCAGCAGGGCCCGTGCCTCCGTCGCCTGGGGATTGTCCGGAAATTTGCCGATAAAATCGGTCAGCAGCCCCACCGCCCCCTCATAATTGCCCTTTTTCATGAATCGACTGCCGATGCTGCAGGTAAGCTGCCCCCGCACGTCCGAATTTTTGATACTGGCCAGCAGGGTGCGCAGGGTATCGATCCCCACTTTTTCCGCGACCCGGTCCATGGTGGGCATCAGCTCCCGCTGCTGCCGGGCGCCCAGATTTTTCAACGCCGACATCAGCACATAGGCGGCATCCACCGCCTTGTCCATGGCCAGGTAGGACTCGGCCACCACGGCGGTCTTTTCCACCCACGCAGCGGGGGAAAGAAACTGCTCGTCCAGGGTATTGGCGTATTCCAGGACTTTTTCATAACGGCCCTCGTTGGACCACGACCGCATCATGCCGAGACGGGCGTCTTCGGCCTGGCGGCTGCCGGGATACTGTTCCAGCAGCTGACGGTATATCTCCCGGGACCGCTCATGCTTTTTCTTGGCGGCCAGGATGCCGGCGCTCCGGAGCAGTGCCGCCGGCACCTGCCGGCCGTCCGGGTACATGGTCAAATAATCCTGGTACAATTCTAAGGCATGATCATAGGCCCCACCCTGGAAATATTCTTCGGCCTTGTCAAACAGGGTTGCGCCGGGTTCCGGGGCGGAAGGGGCAACCCCGCGGGGAGCGCAGGCCGGGAACCAGGCCGTCGCCACCAGAACTATCGCCAATATAATGAGCAATCCTCGTTTCATCAGACTTCCATTTTCCTGTTCATATTTTTTTCCGGCCCATGGACGGCCGGAAACTGTCACCGCTACGAATATCAGAACTTACTTTAAAAATGTTTTTATCAGATTCTCCGGTTTTTCTAAACCTTCTTTTACATCCACCCAGTGCACCTCCGGATCGGCCCGGAACCAGGTCAGCTGCCGCTTGGCATAGCGGCGGGTATCCTGCTGCAGGGTCCGGATCATCTCCTCCCGGGAAATGTTTCCTGCCAGGTATTGCACCACGTGACGGTAGCCGATGGACTGCATAGACTTTACCGCGGGGGAATACCCCTTTTCCAAAAGACCGCGCACCTCCGCTACCAATCCCGCCGCCAGCATGGCCTCAACCCGTTCATTGATGCGCCGGTACAGTTCTTCGCGGTCCTGGTACAGGCAGATTTTCAGAGACGCGAAACAGGCTTCTGCGAAACCGTGGCGGCGGGCGTGATCGGAGGCGCGCCGCCCCGTGGTTTCATATAATTCCAGCGCCCGGACAATGCGGAAGGTATCGCCGGGGTTGATCCGCCGGGCCGCATCGGGATCATGCCGGCGGAGTTTTTCGTGCATGGCCGGGGCGCCGACGGCTTCCGCCTCCCGGTTGAGCCGGTCCAGAACGGCCGGATCCGCCGCCCGCTCCCGGAAGAGACCATGCAGGCAGGCCTTGATATAGAGGCCGGTGCCGCCCACCAGAAAGGGCAGCCGGCCGTTTGTCCACAGGTCGGTGATGATCCGGCCGGCCAGGCCGGCGTAGCGCCCGGCGCTGAACGCCTCGTCCGGATCAACGATATCGATCAGGTGATGTTGGACGCGATTCCTTTCGACGGCATCGGGCTTGGCCGTGCCGATATCCATGCCGCGGTAAATCTGCATGGAATCAGCGCTGACAATCTGGCCGCCGAACCGTTCGGCCAATTCAATGGCAGCGGCCGTCTTGCCGATGCCGGTCGGACCGCCGATAACGACGACGCGCGGCGTCTCGGACGCGGACATGGTCTCGCCGCCGGCGGCGGTCATGAGGGCTCCTTTCGCTGCCCGTGCTGAAACGATTGCAGTCCCGGCGGCAGGTTGACCAGGTACTCTCCGGCAAACGACCGGCAACGGCCGACCCGGCAGAGAACCGGCAGGCGTTCGGCAATGGCGGCAAAACGCTCCGAATCGCAGGCGAACAGCAGTTCATAGTCTTCGCCGCCCGCCACCACCATGGCCTCCGGCGACACGCCGGCCGCGGCGCAATAATCCAGCAGAACCGGGTCGTACACCTCCTCGGCCAGCTCCAGGGAAATGGTGAGGCCGGCGGCCCGGGCGATATGGCCGGCGTCTCCGGCTAAGCCGTCACTCAGGTCAATGACGCAGTCCACGCCGCTGTCGGCCAGGACAGCGGCCGCGTCAAACCGCGCCCGGGGGGAGATAAAGGCCGCGATCAGTTCTTCCGGCGATGTCCGTTTCTGCCGCAGCAGTTCCAGTCCGGCCCGGGCCAGCCCCAGCCGGCCGGTGCAGTACAGATCCTGTCCGGGACGGGCGTTGGACCGGGCCGGATACAGGCCGCCGTCATTATCGCCCACCACGAACAGATTCAGCCCCACCGCCGCGCCGGCGGAAACATTGCCCCCGCCCAGGGCGCAGTCATACTCCGCCAGGGCCCGGTTCAGTCCCCGGTACAGGGCCCGGGCCAGGGATTCCGGCGCGTCCGCCGGCAGGGTCAGGTTGACAAACATTGCCCGGGGCCGGGCATAGGCGGCGGCCAGGTCGCTCAGCGCGGTCACGGCCGCCTTGCGGCCGACTTCTTCCGGGGTCTGCCAGGAAAAATGAAAATGAACGCCCTCGATGTGGGCATCGGTACTGATAACCGGCCGGGCACAGTTTTGCAAAACCGCGGCGTCGTCTCCCGGCGGAACCGAAAATACCGGCTGCCCGCCGGCAGAGAGCGGCGCCTTGTCAAGCAGCCGGTCGATGAGACCGAACTCATCGGCCCAGGGGCCGGACAGATGCGCCGGAAAATCGGTCCGGCCGCAGGCAGCGGCCAGTTCCCGGGCACTGGCGCGGGGGTCAGCCGCGCGGCTGACGGAGCTGATGACGGCCACGCCGGCCGCGCCGGCCTCCAGGCAGGCGGCGGCCGTATGCTGATCAATGCCGCCGATGGCCACCACCGGCACCGGCGAACGGGCCGCCACCGCCCGCAGCCCGTCCAGCCCGATAACCGGCTTGGCGTTTTCTTTACTGGCCGTGGCAAAAACCGGGCCGGTGCCGAGATAATCGCAGCCCGTGGTATCGAGCCGTGCCAGCTCCGCCGCCGTGGACACCGACAACCCCACCAGGGCCTGTTCGCCCAGCACCCGCCGGGCGTCGGCCGGGGCGGCGTCCTCCTGGCCCAGGTGAACACCGTCAGCCGCCAGGGCCCGGGCCAGGATGATATCGTCATTGACGATAAAGGGAATGTCATTGGCCCGGCAGAGGGTACGCGCGGAACGGGCCAGGTCGAACAACCCGGGGCCGAAAGACTTGTGCCGGAACTGCACCATGGTGGCCCCGCCGGCAATGGCCGCCCCGACCTGTTCCAGAATGGGCAGCGGTGCTTCGGCGTCGGTAATAAAATAGAATCGCAGCGCTTTTGTCAGTGTCGCCCGCAGCATGAGGTTCTCCTTTTCCCCGTTCCGGACTCACCTGTCTCCGAACCGCTCGGCCCACTCCAGAAATATCCGCACCGGCCGCCGGCCGTACCGGGCAAGATGGGAGGCCACCTCTTCCACCCGGTATTCCCGGCCCGAAGGTGTGGGGTGCTTGGAGTAAAACTTGTCCGCGTAGGCGATAATGGTCTCTTCCAGCGCAACCGGCCGCATGTCCCGCAACGGCAGCGGAAAATTATTTTCCCGGATATCTTCCACCGTCCAGCCCACCCCCACATGCCGTTCGCCGACCAGGCCGTGCCGTACCAGGCCGGGCCACCCCACCATTTCCCGGCCATGCACGCCCTCGC
>CAYTQK010000125.1:0-9275 GCA_964439745.1 uncultured Desulfobacterales bacterium | reverse complement strand
AACAAAAATCCTTCAGCCCGGTTAATACCAGTACAAAACGGATGTCCAGGCGCTCTAACGGATTGTGGACCTTGCGGATATCTTCCCAACCCTCGGAAAACATCTCTTCGAACAGCCGGGGTACGCATTCCAGAAAAAGAGCCCGTTTGTCCTGAAAATAAAAATAGAAAGTTCCCTTGCCGATGTCCAGGTAGCGGGTGAGATCATTAATCCGGGTATTGGTGAAACCTCGCTCCCGGAACATCTTGCAGCCGGCTTCCAGGATCCGCTCCCTGGTTTTTTCGCTGTCCCGGCGACGGAACCGGATGCTGCCGGAAGATATGGACAGTTCCTCGGGGGAACGGACCCGATAATAATCAGAAACTCTCAAAGATTCTTCCGGCACCAGCTCCTGCAACCGCTCCTTGATTGCGAAAAGCGGCTCTCCCCTTTCCCTGGCCTTGCGGATCAACTCCAGCTTCTTGACGTGGGTTTGGTCATAATAGGCCATGGTTTTGCCGGTTTTGATGGGCCGGTGCAGCAAACCGGCCTGAAGATAAAAATGAATACGCCGACGCGGGATACCGGTAATCCGCTCGATTTCCGAGATTCGGTATAAACGATTTTTTTTCTTCATTTATAATTCTCCAAAAACATCCCCCGAAAACAGAGACGGCATCATCTACCTGTCATGATTGACCAGCCAACCGCTCTATTCCATAGCAACTATACACTACCACGGATCTGAATCGGCGGCAAGAATAAATCCATCCACCCGCCTGCCGACCGCTAAATTACCGCTTAACTCAATAAAAAAATATGCGGATTATTTTTCTGGAATCGATTCTGACGATTTGCCGGCCGCCGGCGGATGGGACGAACCTGCTCTTTATTGGACTGAAAGGTCGAATCTTCAGCCGGGTGGGCCGCTTTTTCAATACCTTGACGGCCAGCCCCATCTTTGATCTTGACACCGGTCCATAACCAATTATAATATTGTTCAACTGATTGAACAATATTTAGCCATCATTCCCTATGACTTCACAAAAAGACAATCAACTGTTTTCAAAGCTCAAAACAAAGGAAAAGGAAAGCCGCCGCCGCCTTATCATGGAAACGGCGGAAGAGATTTTCCGGGAAAAGGGACTGGAGGGGGTAACCCTGCGAAATGTGGCCGAGCAGGTGGGCGTCTCCCCGGGCACAATCTACACCTATTTCCGCAACAAGGAAGAATTGCTGCTTTATATCCTCAATGACAACCTGGACAGCCTGGAAAAGGGGCTGGAAGACGCCTTCAATCTGCCGGATCCGGTTTCCTGCCTCAGCGCCCTTGCCTGGAACTACCGCCGCTATCATCTGCGCCTGGGCCGGTTTGTCAATGTGGTCGGCTTTCTGACAAAATACCAGTCCAGCCAACGCGAACTGTCTCCCATGCTCATGGATGAGATCCGGGATAAGGTGGCCGGCCTGATGCGTCGGGCGGAAACCCGCCTGGCCGCGGATGACATGAAGCCGATCATCAAGGATCTCCCTCCTGCCAGGGCAGTAGCGGTCTTATGGGCCATCGGCCACGGTGTCATGGAATTGTCGCTGCCCTCCATGCTCACCAACGGCAGCAACTGGTTCCAGTTTGAGCAGCTCCTGGAAGACGTGCTTTATCTGATGACAGATATTCCCGATATCGAGTAACCCCCGTACAGTCTCAAAACATCTGTGGAGTGTCCCATGCCCCCCACCAATCTCGTTGCCATTGTAAACGTTGCCGACCATGACACCCTGGACCAGGCCGTAGCCGAGGCCCTGAAACTAATTGAAGTCGAGCATGCCATTGCCCCGCAGGACGCCGTCCTGTTCAAACCAAACCTGCTCCTGCGGAGCAGAAACGCCTGCACGGAAAGCGATTTTCTGGCCAGCGCGGCCCGCTGCGTCCGGCCGTACGCGGATGATCTCAAAATCGGCGATTCGCCGGGACAGTTCCGTCACCGGGCCCGATCCATCATGAAATACCTGGAGATGGACCGGGTCATGGAGACGGAAGGCATTGCCTACGCGGAGTTCGAATCCGGCGGCGTGCTGCTGACCAACACCCGGGCCCGCCACCTGCGGCACCACCACATGGCCCGGCCGGTCATTGAATCCGACTGCATCATCAACCTCTGCCGGCCGAAATCCCATATCGAGGCCGTGTATACCGGGGCCGTCAAAAACTACTGGGGTATTATCCCCGGCGGCGAAAAAGCCCATTGTCATCTGTACGGCCGGAATCCGGCCGAGTTCGGAGAAGTACTGGTAGACAACTACCAGTCCCTGCTGAACCAGAAGAAAAAACGGGTTGTCCTCATGGATGCCCGCCGGTTCATGGAAGGGCCGGGCGGACCGGCCAACGGATACATGCGCAAAGTGGGCCTGATCCTGGCCGGTTATGACGAAGTAGCCGTGGACCTGGTCATGCTGGCCATCGGCGGCCGCGACGGCTTAAAAGCGGTGCCCCACCTGGCTGCCTGCCGCCGTCGCGGGATCGGTCCCGCCAGCCTCGAGGATCTCAAAATCGTCGGCCGCTCCCTGGAATCGGTCCGCCTGAAGCGTAAAGTGGCCATACCTTCCAGCCGCACAGCCGGCCTGCTCAACAACTTCGTGGTCCGATCCCTGGTCTACCGGATGATGCGGCGCATGCCGGCCCTGCCGCAAAAAGAAGACTGCATTATGTGCGGGGACTGCTTTCATATCTGTCCCAACGACGCCATCACCTGGCTCAAGCACCAGCCGCCCGTTTTCAACAAAAAACGCTGCATCAGCTGCCTGTGTTGCGTGGAGTGCTGCCCCCAGCATGCCCTGGCGGCCAAAGCCGCCGGCCTGTCCGGCCTCTTTTTGCAATACCCGCAAATAAAGGCACCGGCAATACATACCGGACACGACGCCGACAGCGGCCAGCCACCTCCCCGCTGAAAACCCCTCGTACCGCGGGAACGATCCGATTCTGAAACGATACAAAACAGTATGGGCAGGACATTTTGGCGTCACCGCCATCTTGTGTTATAATACCATTGACATATGACAATTTCCGAAAAGAACGGGGCCGGAACGCTATTTCCAACCTTACGGCATCTGACCAGATAAGCTTAGCAACCCCCGACACGGAAACTTTCCCTACTGCAGTCCGGAATTTAAATTTTGCCGTAACCAGCAAGCAATATCGCCAAAAAAAGGAGCCTCATGCTTACCAACTGGATCCCCTGGCGCTGGATCATCAAGAAAGCCGCTACTTCCTATGGATTCATCGACCCGATATCCCTGCTGGCCCGGCTGCGCCGCTTCAGCCAGCCCTCGGAGTTTCAGGAACCACTGGAGCTGCTGCGGGCGGGGCTGCTTTTTCACGCCCGGGGACTGATCAACGCCAAATCCATTCAACAGAACCTGGACTGGATCTGGCCCTACTGGGTGCAGCGCCAGTTCAACCCTTCAGATCCCTCTTTTCTGCCCCGCTCATTTTCCTTCAGCCAGGTCAACCTGACCCAGCGAAACTGGACGGCCGTGGGCACTCCTTCCTGGAACGCCTATCCGCTGGTGGATCCCCGGGGACTGGTCACGCCATTTTTTGACGGCTGGTCCCTGGACTTCTGGTTTATCCCGACGGACGAAGGGGTCGCCCCCCTGTTACCGTCCAAAATGGACCGGGCCGAACAGAACCAGCAGGTCGACAACCAGCTCCGGGTAACCACCCGGCTGGACAATGAAGTCGCCGAACTGCTGCTGACGGCCTGGGTAGACGATGCCGGGGCGGAACCGATGCTTTTTATCAACAGTCAGGCCGCGGCCCGGCAGGCGGGGCGGCTGGCAATCTCCGTCCGTCCTTACAACCCCGAAGGAATCCATTTCATTGAAAAAATAAAAGTGCTGGCGGATGCGCCGGGGCTCCGGGTCAACGGCCACACGTCGCTTTACTTCAGTCAGGCCCCGGAAAAAATCATCTTTTCCGATTATACCGCAGGGGACGTCATTAACCAGCTCGACCAGGCCGGCAATGATGAGGTGATGCGCTGCAACGTGGGTCTGGCCACGGCCGCGGTCCTGTTTCCCGCCGTTTCCGCGGAGACCTCCTTGGCAGTGGAAACCCGCATCGCCCTGGCGGACGTTCCCGCTGATGCCGCGCCCGCTCCCCGCCGGGAAACGCTGACCTGGGAATCCGCCCGGGCGGCCGTGCCGCAACTGCAGATTCCGGACGAAGGCATCTCCTCTCTGTATGATACGGCCCTCAATACCCTGCTGCTGCTTTCGGCCGATGACGTCGTGCCGGGGCCGTTTACCTACAAGCGCTTCTGGTTCCGGGACGCCTGTTTCATGATCCATGCCCTGCTGACGGCGGGATATACCGACCGCTGCCAGCGGCTGCTGGACAATTTCCTGGAGCGGCAGAAGGCCACCGGTTATTTCCAGTCCCAGGAAGGGGAATGGGATTCCAACGGCCAGGTATTGTGGATCATAGACCGATTTCAGCGTCTGACCGGCCGTCCCCTGGACGACACCTGGCTGAACGCCCTGAAAAGAGCCGGCCACTGGATCATTCGCAAACGCTTGCCCGAAAAAAGCGGGCAGCTGCACGACGGCCTGCTGCCGGCCGGATTCAGCGCCGAGCATCTCGGCCCCAATGACTATTACTACTGGGACAGCTTCTGGGGCGTGGCCGGCCTGTGGGCGGCGGCGGCCATCATGAAACGGGCCGGCAATACCCGCGAACACCGGCGCTTTGCCCGGGCGGCGGCGGCCTTCCAGGCGGCCGTGGACAAAAGCATCGCCGGCATACCGGAAAAACGAAAGCGCGGCGCCATTCCCGCCTCGCCCTACCGGCGGATGGATGCCGGTGCCGTGGGCTCCCTGGTGGCCGACTACCCTCTGGACCTGTATCCCGCCGGTCATCCCGCCGTCAACAACACCGTCGAAATCCTGATGGCGCAGTGCTTCCAGCAGGGCGGCTTTTTCCAGGACATGATTCATTCCGGGATCAACCCCTACCTGACCCTGTGCATCGCCCAATCCCTCCTGCGGAATAATGACCCGCGCTTCCGCGAGCTGATCCGCATCGTGGCCGGCCTGGCCTCCCCCACCGGCCACTGGCCGGAAGCGATTCACCCCTTGACCGGGGGCGGCTGCATGGGCGACGGCCAGCACGGCTGGGCGGCCGCGGAATGGGTTATGATGCTGCACAACAGTTTCGTCCGGGAAGAGGGGGAACACCTCATCATCGGTTCCGGAATCTGGCCGGAATGGCTGGAAGATTCGGCTGATATCCGGTTCGGCCCCATTCTGACCTCCCTGGGAACGATCAGCCTGCGCCTGGAAAGCAGAGATGACCAGGCCCGGTTGACGTTATCCATCCCCCCCGCTGACCGGTCCCGAACCCTGGTGGCCAGGATTCCGGGATTCGTCCCGGTCACCATTGACAATCCCGCAGAACCGATCCGGTTGACACCTGCCTGAATCAGGAAAAACGACATGAACATCTGCATGTTTACCAATACCTATCTGCCGCACGTAGGCGGTGTGGCCAACTCCGTGGCCACGCTGGCCGCGGACCTGGCCGCAGACGACCACAAACTGCTGATCATCGCTCCGGAATACCCGGGACAGACGCCGGCCCAGGAGGGCGTGGAGGTTTTCCGCGTCACTGCCATCCAGAATTTCAACGGCAGCGATTTTTCCGTCCGGCTGCCCTTTTCCTTTACCCTCAAAGATCGCATCGAGGCCTTTGCCCCGGATATTATTCACAGCCACCACCCTTTTCTGCTGGGGGATTCGGCGCTGCGGGCCGCCAAGCAGCAGGTTGTTCCCATCGTCTTCACCCACCACACCCTGTATGAACGATACACCCATTACGTGCCCCTGGACTCCAAGCCCATGAAGAAATTTGTCATCAACCTCTCCACCAGTTACGCCAACATGTGTCATCGCGTCATCGCGCCCAGCCGAAGCATTGCCGACCTTCTCCGGGAGCGGGAGGTCCGGCGGCCGGTGACGGAAATTCCCACCGGCGTGGACCTGGATTTTTACGAATCCGGCAACGGCGGCGAATTCCGCCGTAAAAACAATATACCCCCGGAGCGATTCGTCCTGGGACATGTCGGGCGGCTGGCCCCGGAGAAAAACCTGGACTACCTGGCCACGGCAGCGGTGTCATGGCTGCGCCAGAATGACAACACGGTTTTTCTGGTGGTGGGGGACGGTCCTGCCGCACCCGCCATGCAGGACCGGTTTACCGCGGCCGGGCTGACCGATCGGGTGTTCTTTACCGGCAAGCTGACCGGCCAGGCAATCAGCGACGCTTACAACGCCATGGACCTGTTCGGGTTCAGTTCCCAGTCCGAGACCCAGGGGATGGTCCTGGCCGAAGCCATGGCCGCCGGGCTGCCGGTGGTTGCCCTGGATGGTCCCGGCGTGCGGGAGGTAGTGTCCGACGGGGAAAACGGCCGCTTGCTCCCGGCCGATGCCGCAAGCGAAAATTTTGCCGCCGCTCTCGCGGAATTGACCGAAAAAAAGGAAAACCAGCGCTGCGCCCGCAACGCCCGCCAGACCGCCGATCACTTTTCCCGGGAAAAATGCGCCGGCCGCGTGGTGGAACTATACCGGGCGGCCATCAGTGATTTTGCCGCTGATAAAGGTCAAACAGACGAAGAGATGATCTCCTGGACCTCGCTGCTGCGTTCCATAAAAACCGAATGGGATCTTCTTTCCCAGAAGACCGAGGCCGTGCTGGAGGCCTTTAAACCGGATTATTGATTTTTCGGCGGTCCCGGCGAAACCCTGCTCACAGCGCCCACACCCCCGCGATCATGCGTATGCCGGTCTGCATCGGGAGTGTTCCATTTTATTCAAATCGCCATCCAACAAGAATCTTTTTTTCCGTGCCGGTTGCCGAAGCCCGCAGCGGGCCGGAAATTTTCTGCCCTGATCCGCCACTTGCTACCGAGTTTTTTTGAAGAAACACGCAAAAAAAATGATCGGCCATCTTGACACGGCCTGCTTGATTATTATTTTTTAAATATAAGGTTGGTCATAACTATTTGAAATTTAGATTTATTTAAATTTCTCGGCACAAGGGAGGTGAGTAAAATGACCAGTCTGATACCATGGCGAAAGAAAAGGAATTCAGAAGTCCGGCAGCCGGATCCTAATCTGCCGGCCTGGTATGACCGTTTTTTCACCGAGCCGTTCTTCTCCCTTCCGGAAGGCGTCACCAGGGGATCGTTGTGGTGGCCGGACCTTGATATCCGGGAAGGAAAAAAAGACATAACCGTGGAAGCTGAAATTCCGGGCATGAACAAGGAGGATATCCATGTCTCCCTTCAGGGCAGACATCTGACTATAAAAGGAGAGAAATCCCGGGAGAATGAGACTACGGAAAAAGGGCTCTACCGCAAGGAACGGTCCTACGGGTTTTTCAACCGGACCGTGGAATTGCCCGCCGAGGTGGATGAATCCGCGATTACGGCAACCTATAAAAAAGGCGTCTTAAAGGTGGAACTGAAAAAGGCCAAGGAGGCACAGGGACGGGCAATTGCCATTAAAACAGGCGGCAAATAGGCAGCCGGAGAAAAAACCACATACCGGAAACAGTAAAAAAAGGGGGTATGATCATGATTACGAGAAATTTTTGGGATTTTCCAGGAGTCCGTTGGGGTACGCAATTTGATGAAATCGACCGGATGCGCCGGGGACTGGACAATCTGTTAAACAACCTGCGGGGACTTCCCTATCGGGCAGCAGGCCCGGGGGTCTTTCCCCTGGTAAACCTGACGGAAAACGCCGACAATTATTATCTGCGGGCCGAACTGCCGGGCGTGACCGCCGATGACCTGGATATCCAGACGGCGCACAACAACGTGACCATTACCGGAGAACGGAAACTGCCCGAAGAAGACAAGAATGCCCGGTTTCATCGGCGGGAACGGGAAGCCGGTAAATTTTCCCGGGCCATTCGCCTGCCCGGTGAAATTGACAGCAATAAAATCGAAGCGGCGTTGCGTGATGGCGTGCTGACCGTGACGATTCCGAAAGCCGAACCAGCTAAACCGAGACAGATCAAGATCAAATAATGGCCGCGGGTTACCGGGAAGACAACCGCCAGAAAGAACAAAAGGGGGCGGCCGGCCCCCGTTTCAAGGAAGACTGCTGAGGAAAAGGAGGCGATTGACATGACACATCATAAAGATATTCAAGTCAAGGAGCGTCAGGACGTGACCAGTCCGGAGCAGACCAGTGAAGGGCCTTTTTTTACGCCGGCGGTGGATATTTATGAAACAGACCAAGCCATTACCCTCATGGCCGATTTGCCCGGCGTCAAAAACGATGATCTGAGCATTGACCTGCGGGATGATGTTTTGACCCTCACGGGCGAAATCGCGCCTTATGAAAGCAAGGACGAAGAAGACCTGGTTATTGAATATGAGGTGGGCAAATACTTCCGGCAGTTCACCCTGTCCAACATCATCGATCAGAACAAGATCGAAGCCACCCTGGCCGACGGGGTGCTGCAGTTGACCCTGACCAAAGCGGAAAAGGCACAGCCCCGCAAGATTGAAATCAAGTCATAAATATCAGCAGAGATACCAGGAAGCGGGCCGCAGGCCCGCTTCTGTCGTTATAACAGACGACTACTCCCGAACGATGTTTGCGTTATGGTGAAAGATTACTATGCCATACTGGGAGTTCCCCGGACGGCCGACAAGACCAGTATCAAACGGGCCTATCGCCAATTGTCCAAACAGGTGCATCCTGACAAATCCGGCACGCGGGAGGGCCGGGAGCAGTTTCTGGATGCCAAAGAGGCGTATGATACCCTGACGGACGATGCCGGCAGAAAAGCCTATGACCGCGAGCTGCAATTCCGGGAAAACAGCCGTCAGCGCCGCACCATCCCGGTCCGCCAATCCTCTTTTGCCAAACCGTCTTTTCCCGGCCTGCGTCGGCCGCGCGCCCCGGTCGAAGACCTGAATCCGGGTGCCGCCTGTTTTTCCAAGAAAAGGGACGATTTCATGCGCACGCGAGCCACTATTGATCTTTCCCCGGCAGAGGCGCGGCAGGGGATGACTCTTCCCCTGAGGCTCTCGCTGACCACCCCCTGCCCGGTCTGCGGGAACGACTTCTTTCCCGTCCGTTTTCCGTGTCCCCTCTGCGGGGGGCGGGGCCGGCGACAGACGGAAACCGCTTTTGATCTGCGCATTCCTGCCGGTGTTCACCACGGCCAGACCCTTGAAATTCCCCTGCACCAGGCCGGGCTTCCCGGCCGGATACTGTCCATAACC
>CAYTQK010000124.1:0-9282 GCA_964439745.1 uncultured Desulfobacterales bacterium | reverse complement strand
CGAAGTGGTTTGAAAAGGAGTATAGCATAAAAATTATCTTAAGTGAACAGTATTGAGCTTAAGCGGTTTTTCTGGCAACACAAAAAAAATACTGACATAAATTCCCCCTGCATTCCCGGCTGGAAAATCACGGAATCGAATCTTCAAAAAACTGATGCCCAGAAAACAGGGCGTCAGAGAAACTATGTCAAACCCGGTTTCTGCCAGCATGGTCTGCAGCTGGTATTGATGAAACTCCTGCACGTGAACCATCCCCTCTGTCCGGACAAGGGGGTTCAGATACCGGGGGGTCAACCAGCCCGGACTGAGGCTGGCCGGGAAGGTCAGCTTTCCAAGAAACAGTTTGAGGAGGTTGGCGGGTCGGAAGATGTTGGGCGTTCCGCACAGCAGGTAGCCCCCCTTTTTCAATACCCGGTAATGGTCCTGGATCATCAAAAAAGGTTTGGCGGTATGCTCAATCACATCCTGGTGAAAAACAAGATCACAGGATTGATCCGGCAGCGGCAACTCAGAATCCGGCGCCACCTTCTGAAAAGACCAGTCCCCCTCTGCCTGTAAAAGCTGAATATCTTCCCGGCGCACCGGACAGTCCACCACATCGGTGGCGATGATCCGTTCCAGGTGCCGATTGCGGCGCAGGGCCAGATAGTCCCAGGCACCGTCGCCGCAGGAAACGGACAGGCCCACCGCCCCTGGCGGCAAATCCAACCGGGAAACCGCTTCCACAAAGGCCCTGTACTGGGAGCGCCAGACAGGATGGTCCCGCAGAAAAGAAAGCCGCCGGGTTATTCCCGGAGATGAGATCATTTTTTCTCGCTTCCCTTTTTGACAATGGCCTTGCCGTTATCGCCCACCACCTTCAGCACCCGCTTGATGAAAAAAGGAATATCCCTGACGGAAAAATGACCGAATTTCAAAAACGAGGCGATAATGGTCAGGTTGGCCCGCAGCCGCAGGGCGGTCATTTCCGTTTCCCGCACCCCGGGCAGCCGCATGACAAAGGTTTCATCCCGCAGCCAGGCGTCCCAGTTGCCCCGCAGATGCTCCTTGATCAGGTTGTGCCGCCGGGCAATCTGGTAGAGTTCACTGCCCGGATAGGGCAGGGTCGGGGAGGCGGAAATCAGCTGGATCTTTTTTTCTTTCAACAACCGCCGGGCAAAGGCCAGGGTCCGCCTTGTCTCCGCTACCCCTTCAAAGCACAACCGCCCCGCTTCTTCCCAGACATTGAACAGCATGAACAGGGCCAGGGTATTGATCCCGTATTTTTTTAACAAATCACAGGCTGACTCTCCCTGTTCCACGGTAATCTTCTTATTGATGCCGGCCAGGGTCCGCTGATTGGCCGATTCAATGCCCAGGTGAACGAACCAGCAGCCGGCTCCGGCCATGGCCCGGACCAGTTCCTCAGGGAGGTGGTTACTCCGCAGTTGACATTTCCAGGTCATGCCCAGGTTTCGTTTCTTGATTTCCTGGCAGATGTCCAGCGCCCGAGGAATATTGTGATTGAATTCATCGCTGTCATCGAAAAATTCCCGCACCCCGTATTCGCGGCGCAGCAGTTCCAGTTCATCGGCAATATTCTCGGCCGACCGGATCCGAACGCCGGCTCCGGGCCGGTTCCAGACTTTATTCGAGCAGAAGGTGCAGCGATACGGGCATCCCCGGGCGAAAATAACCCGGGCCTGGTGGGTCTGCCGGGTAATATACCAGCCGCGATAGTCCCCCATGTCAATCAGGTCCCGGGCGGGGAAAGGAATGGTGTCCAGGTCCTTGATAAAAGGACGCAGCGGGGTGGTCCGCAGCGTTCCCTTCTCCAGATATCCGATACCCTGGATGTGGTCCAGCTCCATGCGGCGGCGATCACCGGTTTTTTGAAAGGTGTCCACAATCTCGGCCAGGGTAAGCTCCCCTTCACTGTACACCTCGATATCCGCTCGACAGCGGCGCAGGGACTCCCCCGGCAGGGCAGTGACCTGATGTCCGCCCACCACGCACAGCAGGTTGGGATTGGCTTGCTTGAGAAGATTGATCAATTCATATGCCCCCAGGGTGGCCGAAAGATAGTAGGAGACGCAGAGGATATCCGGATTAAAGGCTGTAATCTGCCTGAGGGTATGGGCGAAGCCTTTCCGGGGACCGTCAATGGCCCGCAGTTCTAGACCGGGCAGGTGCGCCCGCAGGTAACCGGCCAGATAAAGAATCCCCAGGGGCGGGGAGATATGTTCATACATTTCTCCCAGGGCGGGCACCTTCCTGGGCGGGGCAAAAACAAATTGAATCTTCATGAGTCTCGTCGAGCTGTAATCTGATTTATCAATTTTCAACCAACCGGATTTACAGGTCAAGCCGCCGGGACTGCCGCGACTGAAACGACTCCCGCAATCCGTACCGATCGCGGACCCGGGCGAAATCATCCAATCCGGGATACCCCGCCGCCATCATGGCGGCCGGCATGCGGGCGTCCTTGGCCAGATACAGCCGGCCGCCGCATTCCAGCACGATGCGGTCCAGGCGTTCAAAAAACGAAAACAATCCCGGCGTCCATTTGTAATCCAGGGCCAGGGTATAGCCCTGCAAGGGAAAGGACAGGTAATTGTCATTGGCCCGCCCCAGTCCTTTCAGCACCGCCAGGGACGGCGTCAGCGAGGAACGGGCGATCTCGGCGAAGATCGTGCGCAGTCCCCGGCGACCGGCCGTCTGCGGCAGAACCAGCTGATACTGGAGAAACCCCCGGTAGCCGTACAGCCGGTTCCAATTGTCCAGCCGGTCCAACGGAAAAAAGAACGCATCCAAAGAAACCGTGAAGCAGGCTTTGCCTCGTCGCTTCCATTCAAAGTAGGCGGCATTAAATCCCTTGACAGTGGTCCGGTTAATCAGGGATCCGGGCAGCAAACAGGGTACTTTCAGGGCCGGCCTGGGGCGGTACCGCAAACGGCCATGGCCATGGTGGCGCCCGGCCATCAGTACAAACCGGCCGCCCTCCTTGCGGACAGTAGTCCCGTCCAGCCAGGCGACCAGGTAGGGCCAGTCGGACCAGGCCACAAATCCCTCCAGCAAATCCGCCAGACCGCGGCCGGCCAGCACCTTTCCGCCAATGAGGGGGCTGTCAATCCGGGTCAGCCGGATGGTGGCGCTGAGGATCACCCCGGTCAACCCCATGCCGCCGCAGGTGGCCCGAAAAAGATCGGTATTCTCCTCAGCGGAACAAAAAATCACTTGGCTTCCCGGAAGCATCAGGGATAGACCGCTGACGTAATCACTGAAACATCCATCCCGGTGATGATTTTTGCCATGCACGTCACTGGCAATGGCACCGCCCACCGTTACCTGCCGTGTCCCCGGCACTACTGGCAAAAACCAGCCGGCCGGAACGATCATTTCCAACAGCTGAGCAATGGAAACACCGGCCTGGCACGTCACTGTGCCGGCTGCCTGGTCAAATTCCAAGACCCTCGCCATGGGGGGCATCTGCAGCAACTGGCTGCCCAGGGCGCTGTCACCGTAACTGCGGCCGAATCCAAAAGGAATCCAGGCACCGCCCCGGTCCAGGCACGCCGCCACCTGCCGGCGGTCACGGCAAGGGCAAACCAGCGCCGACACCCGGGGAAAACGGCCCCAGCCGCTCAAGGTCTTCTCACTCTGACGACGTGTGGCTGATGTTAATATATCATAACCCATAACGAAACGATCCAGCCCCCGATGATCAGCTGGAGCCAATGGTCCTGCCACAGGACCGTTACCGGATAACACTGCCCGTGCCGGTTCAAGACAATCCATCCATACCGCCACAGTCCCAGTCCCACCCAGGGAACCGTCCAGTACAGGCGCGGCGCATCGTGCTCGCTGATGACCGAAGGGGAAAGCGTATAAACAACATAACCGGTCAGGGTAGCCATGGCCAGGACAATCATCATGGCCGTCAGCATTCGTTGATTGTAGCCGGCTGCCGGTAACAGTGGACCGGCGGACTGGCAGACATCCATATCGCAGCGGCGTTTGGCAAACCCGAGAAAAAGCGCCATACTGAAGGTCAATCCGGCCAGCCAGGGAGAAACGGCCACCTTGATCACCGCGGCCCCGGCAAAAATCCGCAGCAGAAAACCGGCCGCAATACATACCACGTCGACGATCAGCATTCGTTTGAGCTGCAGGGAATACCAGAGGTTCAAAAGGACATAAGTCGTTATGATCAGGAAGAAAACCGGATTAAACAAATAGAGGCAACAAACCAGGGCCATGCCCAGCAGCCCCACCATGAACCAGCGCGCTTCCCGGAAGGTTAGGGCCGCAGCTGCCAGGGGACGCTGCTGCCGTAGCGGATGAAGTGCGTCGGACGAGGCATCGACCATATCATTGAACACATAAACGGCTCCGGCGGCCATACAAAACCCGGCAAAACCGAGACTCACCGGCAGTAGGGCGGCAGGATCAAAAAGCCGATGGGCAAAAAAAACCGGCACAAAAATCAGTCCGTTTTTGATGTAATGATGGGGTCTGGCCAGCCGCATCAAGGCTCGTGCTTTGTTCATACAAATTTTCCTGAAAATGATCGGCTTATAAGCGGATCGGATATTTGCCTGTTGTTATCTTCGGTGCTTTGTATTAGATAATCATATAAGCAGACGATTTCCCAAAACCATTAAGCAAAAGGGAGAACCCGGCAGCATGTACATCCCCCTTTTTGAGAGACTGGCCAGCTACCGCCAAACCGCTGCTGCCCTGTTGCCCCTGTTGCGAAACCGCCAGATCGACTGGTACCGCCTCCCCCATCTGGCGGAAAATCTTCTGGCCTGCCTGCGGGATCGACAGCCGCCCCGGCTGCCGCCGGTTCTCCAGATCGACACCAATAATACCTGCAACCTGCACTGCCCGGGCTGCCTGACGGGGCTGGGGCTTCACAAGCAACAGCCGAGGCACCTCCCCTGGCCACAATTCACTACCCTGATCGACGCCATCCGGAACGATGTATTGCTGGCGGCCTTATATAATTCCGGGGAGCCGTTTCTGCATCCTCGGCTGGTGGACATGGTCCAATATCTCACTGATCGTGGCATCGCCTCCATGGTCAGCACCAACGGCCATTTTCTGGCGGATCCGGCCAAGGCGGCCAAACTGGTGACTGCCGGCCTGTCCACCCTGATTGTCTCCCTGTCCGGTGCCACGCCAGCAACATATGCACAATATCACCGGGGCGGAAATTTATCAACGGTTACGGAAAGTGTCCGCCAGGTTATCCGGGCCCGGAAACAATGCGGGCGAAGAACACCGACCGTTATTCTCCGCTTTCTGATCCTGGATAATAACCGCCATGAAATGGCAGCCATGAAGGGCCTGGCACGGCGTCTGGGCTGTGACGTCTGCGAATTCAGGGTGGTCAACTGGCAGCCCCGGCTGATCGCGTCTCCGGGAATTCCGGACGATAGCCCTGCGATGGAGCCCGACACCCGGCAAGCTCAGCGGGTCTGTCTCTGGCCCTGGCTGTTTGCTACCATCAATTGGGATGGTGAAGTATTCCCCTGCTGTTTCTACCATTTCGGCCTTCCCTCCATGGGAAACGCTTTTGCAGCCGGTAGTTTTCGCCGGGTATGGTACAATGAACCATACACGAAATTTCGAAAAACCATGCGCCAGGGCAAGTGCAATCTGGCGGTCTGTGCACAATGCCCGGCCGAAGCCGGTTTTCAGGGAAAATTCAGCCGCCAGCAGCGTACCATTTATGTCAAACACACCCACGGATAGCATCCCCACTGCGGCACAGCTTTATCAACAGAACCGTCGACGGCGCTGGGATACCATCTCTGACGACCTGTCGCACCCTGGCAGGCGCTCCGGGCGGTTTTACCACGAGCTGCTTCAACGCCATTACCGCTTGCTGGTACCGCCGGGATTGACCATTCTGGAGTTGGGTTGCGCGCACGGCGATCTTTTGAACGCCTTACAGCCCGCCAAAGGCGTGGGGGTCGACTTTTCCTTCCACATGATCCGGCAGGCCCGCCGGAAATACCCCCACCTGAATTGGAACTGTGCCGACGCCCATCAGGTCGCCTTGTCAGCCCGGTTTGACGTGATCATTCTTTCCGACCTGGCCAACGACCTCTGGGATGTACAGGCCGTCTTGGACCGGGCACTCGCCCACAGCCACGCCGGCACTCGCATTATTTTGAATTTTTTTAACAATATGTGGCGATTGCCGGCCAAACTGGCCCGAAGATACCGCTTCAGTGTCAACTTCTTGGAACAGAACTGGCTGGCCCCGGCGGATATCATCAACCTGCTGCATCTGGCCGGATACGAACCCATCCGCCTGGAACCGGAAATACTATGCCCGGTCCGCTGCCCCGGACTGGCACCGGCGGCCAATCGATTTCTCGTCAAAGTGCCCCCTTTCCAATGGTTCAGCCTGACCAACTTCATCGTCGCCCGGCCGGCACCACCGTCGATATCCGGGCCGAAAATACCTCCTCCCTCGGTATCCATTATCATTCCTGCGCGGAATGAAGCCGGCAATATAGAAGAAATCCTGCGGCAAACGGATATCCCGGGATATCCAACCGAACTGGTTTTCGTGGAAGGCGGGTCCAGCGACGGTACCTATGAGACCATCCGCGATGCCATGGGACGGTTTCCGGAAAAAAACTGCCGGCTGGTGAAACAACCGGGGACGGGCAAAGCCGATGCCGTCCGGAAGGGATTTCTGGCTGCCAATGGAGATATCCTGATCATCCTGGATGCCGACCTGACAGTCACGCCGGCGGATCTGCCCCGTTTTGTCGAGGCGCTGGTTTCCGGCAAAGGCGAATTGATCAACGGGGGACGGCTGGTGTATCCGCTGGAAGGGCAGAGTATGCGATTTCTCAATATGGCCGGCAATAAAATATTCAGCCTGGTACTCTCCTGGCTCTTGGGGCAATCACTCAAGGATACGCTTTGCGGCACCAAGGCCTTGTGGAAAAAAGATTATGAACTCATGCGACAACGGCCGGACATTATCCGCCCGGCCGATCCCTTTGGTGATTTTGAACTTTTGTTCAGTGCGGCGGCTTTGAATCTTACAATCGTAGATCTGCCCATTCGCTACCGCAAAAGAAATTACGGCAGTTCCAAGATTCAACGCGTGGCGCATGGCTGGCGATTGCTGCGGATGATTTTTTTTGCGGCCCGGAAGATCAAATTTCAATAAACCCTAGAACGACAAGGTCTATGAATAGCTATTCTCTTTTCAAGGCTGGGCGCCTTGTTTTCTCCGTTTCTCTTGCATCTTTTTTACCTGCGCCAGATTTTCCCGGGCCAGCCGGTACGCGGGATTCAAAGAAAGCGCTTTTTCAAAATGTTCGATTGCCTCTGCATACTTCCCCTGCTCCAGGAGAACCGTTGCCAGATTATTATGGACCCGGAAAGAATCGGGCTGAATCCGCAAGGCCTGCCGGTAATGGGAGATCGCTTCCTCAATGTTACCCTGGTCTGCCAGTAAATTTCCCAGATTATTTTGGGCCTGCGCGTTATCCGGGGCCAGTTGAACGGCTTTCTGCAAATGCATATAGGCTTGACCCAGTTCTCCCTGATGAATCAAGGCCAATCCCAGGTGGTTATGCGCTACTGCAAAATCCGGATTAATCTGTAAGGCGGCATTGAACTGGGTCACGGCTTCGGTGACGCGTCCCTCGTTAAACAAAACCTCGCCCAGGTTGGATCGGATTTGTGCGGAATCAGGATCTACGCTGACAGCATGCCGGAAGTAATTGATCTTGCTTGACCAATGACCGGCCTGAATCATTGTAACCCCCATATAAAAAAAGAGCAGCAACAAAGCAGGCACGGCAATCCATATCCTCGAGAAACCTATCTTACGTAACGCGGCCGCCCCCCCCCAGGAGATAATCATGGCCAGCCCAATCATAGGCAGATAAGAATATCGCTCCATAATCAGTTTCTGGTGATTGACACAGATAAACACGTATGGTGCCAGGCTGAGCACAAACCATAACCACCCGGTAAAAAGGAAAGGACTTTTCTTTCGCCAATGAAATACCGCTGCTGTCAGTACACCAATAAAAGTTGCCGAAAAAAATACTTGCCATAATGGCAGCATTGATGGCTGTTCGGTCACGTCCGGGAAGTAGAATGGCAGGTTCAGAGGATAAATGAATTTCCATAAATAAATGAGATAGGTTACCGGCATATTGAACAGATACCAGTAACTTACCGGCTGAGGGGCATTTTCGGGAAGAGGGGGCCCCATCCGGACGACAAAAAGGCAAACAGCCAGCCAGGAAGCCAGAATCAGCAACAGAGGGGTTTTCTCAAGGATAAGCCGCGACGGAGAAGCAGGAGCATACAAATTTTTTTTTGAACCCTGCGGATCCTGGCACCATCGTCTTAAAGGCCAGTAATCGAATAACAGCAGTAGTAAAGGCAGGTAAATAATTGACGGCTTTGACATCAAGGCAAGAAACAGGCAGGCTACAATGAGAGCATACCGTTTCAGAGAAGGCTTTCGTGAATAATAAAAATACACGAGGAATGATATCATGAAAAAAAATGAAACAATCAGCGTCGGCCCTCGGCACCAGGAGACCACGTTCTCCGTATTGACCGGATGCAGGACAAAAATAGCCGCGGCAAAAGCGCTGCGCCGGAGGGCGCCCGTGGCTGCACATAAAATTAAAAACAAAAGGATGCCATTCATGGCATGGGCGACAGCATTCATTAAATGAAGCATACCGATATTTTCGCCACATAACCAGGTATCAAAGAAACCCACAAAGTTGGACACCGGCACCATGTAAACAGCATTGCTGGGCATGTGGAAAATACCCAGCAAAGGAAATCCAACCGCATCCAGCCTGGCGCTGTACTCTTCATATAAAATCACATCTTCAATATGCACCAGTTCAAAATTGATGGCTTGCAGATAAACAATCAGCGTCGCAGCAAGCAGTAAACAACTAACCACCGCTGCCGGTCCCCAGCGCTTTTTCACATTCATTTATTGCGCCACTCCTTGATTAAAAAGATGGGCCCGTCGTTTAGACAGTCAGGCCCCCCGGTTAAGCTCTAAAAAGTTGGTAATGTGAGAGGCGAACCTCTCTTCGTCAATGGTACCAGCCGGGGCCCAGGGCCGGGGGGACCATAAAAATCCCCCCGGCCCGGCCAATACCGCAAAACTGATCTTTATTGTCGCCGTCGCAATCATCAGGCAGCCACACACGATGAAGAAGTAAGATTAAAATAAACCTCATCCGGGGTCAGGTCGTCAAGGGATTGATGGAACCGCTCCTGATT
>CAYTQK010000123.1:6027-9298 GCA_964439745.1 uncultured Desulfobacterales bacterium | reverse complement strand
TAGCTATTAATCAATAAATTTCAAATAGCTATTGAAAATTATCGGCTTTTTTTCACGACATAAATTGTAATTGGCTGTTTATTGAATTTTTTCCATTTAGATGTCGAAAAAATTCACCCTGCGGTCCCGCCGGAGGCGGGACTTGCAGCTGCGCCCAAATCGACTCGTGAAATATCCGGGCTAAAATTCCACCACGATTTCTTCATACGATTTTCGCCACTTGGGCGGATACAGCTCCACTCCGGGTTTGAGGTAGCCCACCGCCAGCAGCAGGGGAATCCAGTAGTCGTCCGGAATGTGGAACTCCCGGTGGACCGCTTCCATTTCGAACCCGTCCATGGGGTGGGTCTCCAGCCCCAGGCTCTTGGCGGCCAGCATCAGGGACATGGCGAAAAACCCGGCATTTTTGCAGGCAAAGGCCACTTTGCGGGCTTCGCTGGCGCCGTAAATGGTGGCCGCGGCATTGGCGAACCAGTCGCGCTGGGATTCGGCCATCTCTCCGGATTCGACCGCTTTTTGAAAGGACTTTTCGGCATGGGGATTGGCGAATGTCCAGCCGTCCATGTCGCCCAGCACAATCATGGTCACCGGGGCGTCGGTAATTTTGTCCTGGTTCCAGGCGCACTCTTTCAAGCGCGCCTTTTCGTCCGGATCCCGGAGGATCATCAGGCTCCAGGGCTGGAGATTGAAGCCGGAGGGGCTCCTGGCCGCCAGGGAGACCATCTGGCGCAACAGTTCGTCGGAAACCCCCCTGTCCGGGTCAAAAAAATTGATGGCCCGCCGACCTTCCATCAGTTCCTGAAAATTTATGGTCACGCCTCCTTTGATTGATCAGATAAAAAAAGAATATCACAGACCAATGGAAAAATCATCCCTTGCCATCCACCGGCGCGGAGATGGTGTGCAGCTGCCGGCGAAGTTCCTCCGGATCCCCGACCGGGGACAGGCAGGTGTGCCCGGCACAGACCAGGGCCGCGGCGGTTGCACCCGTGGACGAGATCTCTGCCAGGGCCGGTTCGCGGCCGGCCAGCTTTTCCCAGGCAGGGGAATCGTCTGCCAGCAGAATTTCTGCCGGCCAGAAAGAAGCTGTCCGGGCTGTCTCCAGCAGCCGGGCAGTGCCGGAGTCATCGCTTCTGCCGGATATGGCAACCCGGATTTTTCCGGCCAGATCATATCCCATGGCGGTCAGCATCAGTGGCGCGGCCAGGGGCTGGCTGGCCAGCAGGGAGGCCGATTGCCGCATCAGGGTATGCGCTGTCTCTTCCAGGGCGGCATCTCCGGTCAAGGCGGCCAGGCGGAGAAAAACCAGGGCCGCGGCCGAGGTGGCCGAAGGTGTCACGTTGTCCTGGTCGTCCCGGGGCCGGAAAATCAGGTAGGGATCATGGCCGGCGGCCACGGCAAAGCAGGCCCCGCCGGCGGCATCGCAGAACTGATCGGAAAACTGCCGGGCCAGGTCCAGGGCCCAGGCGAGATGATCCGGATCCAGGTCCGCCTGGTACAGATCCAGCAGTCCGGCGGCCAGCAGGATGTAATCTTCGGCCTGGCCGGCGATATCGCTGCGGCCCTGCCGCCAGCTCCGGAAGAGTCGGCCGCGGGACTCCTCGTAAAGGTTTTCGCGGATGAACCGGACGGTGTCCCGGGCCGTGGCCAGAAAATCGGCGCGGCCCAGGACCAGGAATCCCCGGGCCAGGGCGGACAAAACCAGGCCGTTCCAGGCGGTCAGAATCTTGTCATCCCGGTGCGGCCGGGGACGCTGCGACCGAGTTTCCCGCAATACCTGCCGGCCCTGGTACAGCATCTGCCGCACTTCTTCTTCGGACCGGTCAAGGGCGGCGGCGGTTTCCGCCGGGGTGGCGGCCTGGAAGAAAATATTAAGCCGGTTAAATTCGGCCAGGGGGTCGGTTTCCACGTTGCCGCCGGCGCGCAGACCATAAAAATGCTGTATCGCCGCCGCAGTCCCGGCCGGCAGAAGTTCCTCCACTTCCTTCAGCTGCCAGGCATAAAAAGCGCCTTCCCGTTTTTCGCCGACGCCCTCATCCACCACGTAACTGTCCGCGTCCTGGGCCGAGTAGAACCCTCCTTCCGGATGGGCCATCTCCCGCAGCAGGTAATCCAGGGTCTCTTCCGCGGCCCGAGAAGGCCAGTCTGACTCGATAAAGGGCTGGGTATCCAGCAGGATCGCGGCCAGCTGGGCGTTGTCATAGAGCATTTTTTCAAAGTGGGGCAGGTGCCATTTTTCGTCCGTGGCATAGCGGTGAAATCCGCCGCCCAGCTGGTCGAAGATGCCGCCCCGGGTCATGGCGAGCAGGGTCTGGCCAAGCATGTCCAGGGCCTGCTCGCCTTTGTCCGGATCGATTTTTCCGGTCCGGCCCAGGCGGGCGGCGGTCAGCAGCAATTCCAGCAGCGGTGGCATGGGAAACTTGGGCGCCCGGCTGAATCCGCCGTAAACCGGATCATACCGCGGGGTCACGGCGTCCAGGGCAGCGCTGATCAGAACGGCGGCATCCGGCTGCCGGTCCGGGGAATTTTCGTCGGCAGCCCCGGCCAGGTGTCTTTCCAGGGCGTCTGTAATGCCTTCTGCCGAGGTGAGAATTTTCTGTTTCATGTCCGGGTCCTGCCAGGCCCGTTCAATCTGGATAAGGACATCCCGCCAGGCGGGCATGCCCGACCGGCTCCGGTTCGGGAAATAGGTCCCCCCGTAAAAGGGGCGGCCGTCCGGGGTGAGAAATACGTTCAGCGGCCAGCCGGCCGAACCATTCAGGGCCGAGACCGCGGAGATGTAGATCCGGTCGATGTCCGGCCGCTCTTCCCGGTCCAGCTTGATGCTGACAAAGGACCGGTTCATGATTTCGGCAACAGCCGGGTCGGAAAAGGACTCTTCGGCCATGACATGGCACCAGTGGCAGGTCGAGTAGCCGACAGACAAAAGAATCGGTTTGTCTTCGGCCACGGCCGCGTCAAAGGCCTCTTTTCCCCAGGGATACCAGTGGACCGGGTTGTCGGCGTGCTGGAGCAGGTAGGGGCTTTTTTCATGGGCCAGGTGGTTGGAATATGAAGAATTCATTATAATTTTTCCTTTTTTATGCGGCTGTCCGGCTTTATGGGCCGGAAATTTACATTTCGATAATTGGTAAAGCAAGATTAATGCCAGCCGCCAGAGCCGGCACGAGTTTGGCGTTAGCTGTATATAATATTAAAAATCAAATACTTACCACAGAGATACAGGCGGCTGACACAAACAATCCCCTGTTGGCTGGTTTTGATATGTATC
>CAYTQK010000123.1:0-5927 GCA_964439745.1 uncultured Desulfobacterales bacterium | reverse complement strand
TTTTGAGACAGTAGCGGCTGTTTTTGGTCGACAACATGAGACAAAAGAAATTTAAAGCATTTTTAAAACACATTTTTTATATAATAAATATTCGAAATAAATGAATAAAAAATAATTGTGCCAGGTTTCGGCCAAAGGGGGGATTGATTGGCACAGGAATTGAATTATTTTTGATAAAAGAGGCTGTAAGGAATGAAGGGTCATACCCTTGGTTCAGTCAACCCCCTACACAAAGGAGAAGATAATGGCAGATAAACAGACTTCTGTAAAAGATAAAAAAGCGGCGGATAAGAATCTGCTTGCGCCCCGTGATGTAACTACCTGTGACGCGACTTCAAAGATGTTGATCAAGGCGCGGCAGGACGGCGTGGAGCTGGCTTTTGACCGGGCCGCCACCATGAAGGCCTGTCCCATCGGTGCGGATTCGGCCTGCTGCAAGCATTGTTCCATGGGGCCCTGCCGCTTGAGTGCCAAGGACCCCTACGGCAAGGTCGGTGTCTGCGGCGCCACCATCGATACCATCATGGCCCGGAATTTCGCCCGCATGGTGGCTTCCGGTGCGGCCGCCCATACCGATCACGGCATGGCCATGCTGGACCTGTTCCGGGAGGTGGTCAGCGGCAACATCACCGATTACGAGATCAAGGATCCCATCAAGCTGCGGCAGGTAGCCGAATCCATCGGCATTGAGGTGGACGGCCGCAGCAACGAGGAGGTCGCCATGGATCTCTACCGGGAACTGGAACGGACCTACACCCAGGTCGACGGGGAAATCCCCTTTGTCCAGCGGGTGCCGGAAGAAACCCTGGCCACCTGGCGCAAGGAAGGTATCGTCCCCCGGGGTGCCATGCGCGAAATCATGGAGTTGATGCACCGTACCCACGTGGGCGTGGATCAGCATTATGACAATATCACCAGGCAGTGCAGCCGGACCGCTCTGGCCGACGGCTGGGGCGGTTCCATGGTGGCCACGGATATTTCTGATATCCTCTACGGCACGCCTACCCCGGTGCAGGCCGACGTCAACATGGGCGTGCTCAAGGAGAACATGGTCAATATCATTATTCACGGCCATGAGCCCAACCTGTTTGAATCCATGCTGGAGTCGGTCCATTCGCCGGTCTTGAACGAGGCCGCCCGCGAAGCGGGTGCCGAGGGCATCAACCTGGTGGGCATGTGCTGTTCCGGCGCGGAAATGATGTCCCGCCACGGCATCCCGCACGCCGGCAACTTCACTTCCACCGAGGCGGTGCTGGTAACCGGCGCGGTGGACGCCATGGGCGTGGATATCCAGTGCATCAAGCAGGGGCTGGCCAAGGTGGCCGAGTGCTACGGTACGGAATTGTTTACCACCAACCCTCGCTGCCATATCGAGGGGGCCACCCATATCGAGTTTAACGATCATCATCCCCTGGACTGTACCGATGAGATCGTCATCCGGGCCATTGACCGGTTTAAATACCGGACCCATCCGGTGGATATTCCCAAGAACGTCAATCCCGGCGTGCACGGATTCTCCTACGAGTACATAAATTACATGCTGGGCGGCAGCTTCCGCGCCACCTATGCGCCCTTGAACGACAATATCATCAACGGACGCATCCGCGGGGTGGCCGGCGTGGTTGGCTGTACCAACCCCCGGGTCAAGCAGGATTATGTCCACGTGGAACTGGTCAAGGAATTGATCAAGAACGACGTGCTGGTGCTGCAGACGGGCTGTTCCCAGATCTCCCTGGCCAAGGCCGGTATGCTGACGCCGGAAGCGGCCGCCCTGGCCGGTCCCGGGCTGAGCGAGGTCTGCGAAACCGTGGGCATGCCGCCGGTGCTGGGTATGGGGTCCTGCGTGGACAACAGCCGCATTCTCATGGCCGCTTCCGAGATGGTCAAGGTGGGCGGACTGGGGAATCGTATCGCCGACCTGCCCGCGGCCGGGGCCGCACCGGAGTGGATGAGTGAAAAAGCCATCTCCATCGGCCACTATTTCGTGGCCTCGGGTGTCTACACCGTCTTCGGGGTAACCTTTCCCATCACGGAAAATACCCGCTTCCATGAGCTGCTGTTCAATGGCCTGGAAGATCGCGGGCTTGGAAAATGGGGCTTTTCACCGGACCCCCATGAAATGGCCCGGCTGATGATCGCCCATATCGACAAGAAGCGCCAGGCCCTGGGCATTGACAAGGCCCGCGAGCGGGTGCTGGTGGACATGCAGGACCGCCGCTCCCTGGAATAAACCGCAACTGTCTGATTACGCCCGGCTCATTTATGGGCCGGGCTTTTTTTATTGGTTGCCGGGTTTTATTCTGCGTTGCGCGCCGCCGCTGCCAGGGCATCTTCGATGGTGGGATAGTGGAAGGCGAACTGGTGGGCCAGGAGCTTGGCCGGGACCACCCGCTGGCTGTTTAACACCAGCGTGCCCAGTTCACCGGCGGCCAGTTTCATGGCAAAGGCCGGCACGGGAAGGAATGCCGGCCGGTGGACCGCCGCGCCCAGGGCCCGGGCAAAATCGCGGTTCCGGACCGGCCGGGGCGCGCAGAAGTTGACCGGCCCGGCGATCTCGGCGTTGCGCAGAACCAATTGCATGGCCGCGATCAGGTCGGCCAGGTGAATCCAGGGAAACCACTGGCGGCCGCTGCCGATCCTGCCGCCCAGCCCCAGGCGAAAGAGGGGCAACATGGTGGCCAGCGCGCCGCCGCCCTGCTCCAGGACCACGCCGAAGCGGGTGGTCACCACCCGGGCCCCTTTTTTCTCCGCGGCCCGGGCCTCTTTTTCCCAGTCCCGGCAGACCCGGGCCAGAAAATCATCACCCGGCGGGCTGCTTTCCACCAGCTGCCGGTCGCCCTGGTGACCGTAGTAGCCGGCCGCCGAGGTGCTGCACAAGACGATATTACTGCCCGCGGGCAGGGCTTCGACCAGGTTGCGGGTGGTCAGGATGCGGCTGTCGTAAATGAGCTGTTTGTATTTTTTGTTCCAGCGCTTGAAAATATTGGCCCCGGCCAGGTTGATGACCGCTTCGGCCTCTTCCAGCGCGCCCTGCCAGTCTCCCGGCTGACTGGTATCCGCCTGCAGGAAACGGAAATGATCGTGCTCAATGGCGCCGGGCTGGCGGCTCAAACCAAGGCCGGTCACGGTATGCCCGGCCTGCAGCAGGTTCCGGGCCAGGTGACGGCCGACAAATCCGGAACTGCCGGTCATAACGATTTTCATCAGGCCGTTCCTTTGCTGAAAATCAACTGGGCAAAAATGCCCCCCGTCTTGCAGCAAGGCCGGGTATCATTCGCCGATTAATCAACCAGCAGGACGGAAATCCCGGACGTGCCGTGGATGACTTTCTGGGTGATGCTTCCCAGGACAAAATCCTTGAATCCGGACAGACCCTGTTTTCCCAGCACGATGAGGCTGTAATCGCCGCTCTTGGCTTCCCTGATAATATCCCGGGCAATGCCTTTTTCGCGAACAATCGCCTTGGTGGTGATATTGGCGTCTTCAAAGTCGTTCTGTACCAGCATCTGCTTGGCTTTTTGCTGGGCCTGGTTGACGATTTCCTTTTTCTTGTCTTCCAGGGTGCAGAAGGAGGACTGCTGGGACACGAAATAGGGGGTCAGGCCGGCGCCCTGCATGGAGCACATGGCTTCGGTGTCCAGCAGCACGCTGAACAGTGTCACCGACGCGTCCGGCTGCATATTTTTGCCCACGAACTCGACCGCCCGCAGGGCATTTTCCGATTCATCCATGGCAATGAGAATTTTTTTCGACATGCTCAAGTCTCCTGTCTGTGGCGTTGTGCTGGCGCGAAGCGACTTTTACGCGTCAGCCGGGATTGTTGATTTGTCTCCTACCTTATACACAAATGAGGCGGTTTTCAAGTTTGTCGTTTCAAAATCGGCTTTCCGAAAACCATTCCTGATACCTTCTTTTCATGCCTTCCGGTCCGGCCGTTGCAAAGCTATCCCAGCAGATTATCCAGCCCCATCATGATCACGAATCCGACCAGGATACCGTAAGTGGCCAGCCGGGATTTGCCTGCGGCATGGGTTTCCGGGATGATCTCGTCGCTGATGACAAAGAGCATGGCCCCGGCGGCAAAAGCCAGGGCAAAGGGCAGGACCGGATGGAAGACCGTTACCAGGCCGGCCCCCAGCAGACCGCCGACCGGCTCCACCAGGCCGGTCAGGGTGGCGATGCCCAGGGCCTTGGCCCGGCTGTACCCGAGCCCTATGAGGGGCAGGGCCACGGCCAGTCCCTCGGGCATGTTCTGCAGGCCGATGCCGATGGCCAGGCTGATGCCGGCGCCGACATCACCGGTGCCGAACCCCACGCCCACGGCCATGCCCTCGGGAAAATTATGAATGGTAATGGCGATGATAAAGAGCCAGATCCGTTTCAGGCGAGTGGAAGGCCCTTCCGGACCGGCCGCAAAATGCTCATGAGGCAGGGTCTTGTCGATGATATCCAGAAAAATACCGCCGACGAGAATACCGGCTATGGCAATGAACACGCCGTAGCCCGGCCAGAGGAGATTCCCCTGGTTGATGCCGGGAATAATCAGGGAAAAGGAGGTGGCCGCCAGCATGATCCCGGCCGATCCGCCCAGCAGGGTGCTCATGGTGCGGTTGGAGATCTGCCGGACAAACAGGGCCGGCAGCGCTCCCAGGCCGGTTCCCAGGCCGGCCAGGCCGCTGGCCGCA
This sequence comes from uncultured Desulfobacterales bacterium, assembly GCA_964439745.1. GTDB lineage: Bacteria > Desulfobacterota > Desulfobacteria > Desulfobacterales > Desulfosudaceae > CAYTQK01. The sequence continues at coordinate 1,242 of CAYTQK010000123.1, read as the reverse complement.
ATTCCGTATAGAAAAATCGTCATGGCAAACCAATCTATGGTTGCGGTTTATCTGTATGGGGGCAAGACAACGGCAGCCGGCAGGTGGCCCGGTCCGTATCTACCATCAATTCTACCAGATTTTGTCTGCCGCAGACAAGCGGGAAATCAAAAATGATTTTACATCACAACGCATTGGAGTAAAATGGGGCTGAAACGGGAAGACAAAAACGGGTCAACACCAATGGCGGGCCGGCAGCCCGGCGGGCAGAACCAGTCGAGCCGTCGCCCCAGGTAAGGAGATAACATGGCAGCAATAACAATCAACGGTGTTTACGGGTCGCGATCCCGGGAAGTGGGCCGGCTGACGGCGGAAACCCTGGACTATGAATTCGTGGAACGGCATCTGCTGGCCGATATCGCCGAAAAGCTGAATATCTCTGAATCGGAAGCTGAAATTTTCGGCAAGACCGCCAGCTCCCGGTTCCTCCGCTACCTTGATCGCTATACCTGTTCCATCGTCAAAAAGGTGGTGGACCAGGAGTATGGCTGCCTGGATGACAAGAAATACTACCAGGTCACCCGGGAGCTGGTGGAAAACCTGCACCAGGAGGGCCGGGTCGTCATCCTGGGCTGGGGCAGCCAGTGCATCCTGGCGGATAAGCCGGATGTTTTTCACGTTCGCATCAAGTGCCCCGATGCCGACCGCATCGAGAATGTCATGCGGGACAGGGGGCTGACCGCGGAAAAGGCCGAAAAGCTCCTCAAGAAAGAAGACCACGATGAAGCCGCCTACCTGAAACACTATTTCGACCGGGATGTTAATGATGCCCGGCTGTACGACCTGGTTATCGACACCGGCACGACCGATCCGCCCGTGGCCGCCCGGCGGATCTGTGACGCCTTCGGCAACCGGTAGCCGCGTTCAGGGGGATGCCATGGACAAAACCACCCGCAAACGCCGTCTGGAAAAATTAATCGAGGTGCTCAAATCCTGGAAAGGTCCCCGTCCCGACTACGAAAATACGGATTATTCCCGGTATCACCAGACCGAGGAAGAATACCAGGAGGAGCAGCGCCAGTGGCTGGAGAGCCGGCGACGGAAGAAGGAGCAACGCCGCCGTTCTTCTTTACCGCCAGAAGATAAAGGCGACTGAAGCGATTGCGCCAACAGCTAAAATCGGTCTATATCTCCTGCCGCACCTTGGCCATGGTGGTGATGGCCACCTGGATGCGGCCTTTCCCGGTCGCCTTGACCGCCGGG
>CAYTQK010000122.1:8227-9366 GCA_964439745.1 uncultured Desulfobacterales bacterium | reverse complement strand
CGGCTTCCAGGGGATGCGATACCAGGTATTGCCATTCCGGTTCATAAACGAACCGGCTTTCCGGAACCCGCATCCGCAGGCGGCGGGCGGGGTCCGGGGCGAAAGCGAAGGCGTCGTAGTCGGCCTCCACGGACACGGCGGCCGGCCAGTGATGTTCCGGTCCGGTATACGCCTTGGTAACCTCGTGAAAATTACGGTCGTCGATATCCGGCCGGAGGATCAGTTTGACCGGCTCATCGTTCGTCAGCTGGCCGGGGGTGTCGGTCGAGGGGGGGCGGTGCCACTCCATCTCCACCCGGTTCAGGCCCGGGACCAGCCTGATTGAGACGACCAGGTAGATGCTTTCGCCCTGTCCGGTGGGCACCCGGAATCGCCAGCGACCGCCAGCGACGGTGGCCTGAAACGTATCCAGGCAGTCCCGCCGGATTTCCTGGGAAAAATCCTGATAGACCACCCAGGCCCGGCAGCGGGTGAACATGATCCAGCGGTCCTCGGGGAATTCCGGGCTCAGGTTGGCGGCCAGCAGGGCGTCGTACTTGCTGTTCAGGCGGCCCCAGTCGGCGTTGGCCCGGCTCATGGCGCCGCGGCCGTTGGCGGCCAGCATCAGGCGGCCATTGGCGGCCAGCTCGTGCCGCAAGAAGCTCAGCGCCAGCCCGGCCCGGTCCGGATCGGGCAGGTAGCGCAGAGCGGACCGGACATGATGCCCACGGCCTTCTTGATAAACAGTCATTTCCAGGGTATGGTCACAGGCGGCTTCCGGCGGCGAATCCGGGGGGAAGAGAACGAAAAAGGTATTTTCCCCGGACGGCACGCTTTCTTGGTAGCCCGTTGTTTTTTTGCGTTGCCCGGATGTTTTCGTGATCATGGCGCGGAAAGGGTGCGGCGCCCGGATAACCAGAAAATGGTTGGGCGGAACCATGACCTGCCGTTTTTGGTCATGGGGCCATTGCCACCGGCAGACACGGCTCTCCTCGTTGTCGGGATTCAAAAACCGGCAGCATTCCACGGGATCGGTCCGCAGCCGTTCCAGGGCTGCTTCCATGTCAAAACCAGTCATGGCGTCGGGGCCGTCGCGGGCCCAGTATATTGCCAATAGGACAGCCCGGTGCGTCTGGGCAGCCAGCCGGTCCGGCAGCAGG